>NC_009952.1:1253916-1570875 GCF_000018145.1 Dinoroseobacter shibae DFL 12 = DSM 16493 | reverse complement strand
AACCGGCCCCCGGCCCGGCGATCAGAAGGTCTGTCTTCGCCGAAACCGACCCCGCGACCTTGGCCCCCAGTGCCTCGGCGGTGGCCTTGGCCTCGGCCCGCGACATGGTCTCCAGCGTCCCGGTGAAGACCAGCGTCTTGCCCGCCACGGGACTGTCCCCGACCTGCGGCGGCGTCGCCGGGGCCGGATCGATCTGCGCCAGCAACCGGTTGACAGAGGCGCGCTCCGCCTCTTGTGTCAGGGTGGTGACCAGGGCGCGGGCCATCACCTCCCCCACCCCATCGATATTGAGCAGATCCGCCCAGGCATCGCTGGTCTCGTCCACGGCCGCGTCGACCGCGGCCAACAGCGCCTCCATGGTCAGGTAGTGATTGGCCAGAAGCGACGAGGCGCTCTCGCCGATATGGCGGATGCCGAGGCCGAACAGGACCTTGGCAAAAGGCGCCGTGCGCGCGGTATCGATGGCACGGAACAGGTTCTCGGCGCTCTTGTCGCCCCAGCCCTCGCGGTTCTTGAGCTGCTGCAACCCCTGGCCGAAGCGCGCGCGCAGGGTGAAGATATCCGCAGGCTCCGCGATCCAGCCGTCGCGGTAGAACTGCTCCACCTGCTTGGCGCCCAGCCCGTCGATATCCAGCGCCCCGCGGGAGACGAAATGCTTCAGCTTCTCGACCGCCTGGGCCGGGCAGATCAACCCACCGCTGCACCGGCGCACCGCATCGCCGGGCTCCCGCGGCGCGTCGGAGCCGCATTCGGGACAGGTCGTGGGAAAGTCGAAGGGGGCTGCGCCTTCGGGGCGGCGCGACAGATCCACATCCCTGATCTTGGGGATCACATCGCCCGCGCGGTAGACCTGCACCCAGTCGCCCACCCGGATATCCGTCCCCCACCGGATCGGCGCGCCGGTGTTGTCGCGGCCCTGGATGTAGTCCTCGTTATGCAGGGTGGCGTTCGACACCACCACGCCGCCCACGGTGACCGGGGCGAGCCGCGCCACGGGGCTGAGAGCGCCGGTGCGCCCGACCTGGATGTCGATCGCCTCCAGCCGGGTCCAGGCGAGCTCGGCCGGAAACTTGTGGGCAATCGCCCAGCGGGGCGTGGTGGAACGGAACCCGAGCCGGCGCTGCAGGTCGAGATCGTCGAGCTTGTAGACCACCCCGTCGATGTCATAGCCCAGCGTGGCACGCTGCGCCTCGATCGCGCGGTACTGGGCGAGCATATCTTCGGGGGTCTCGCAGCGCACGGTCAAGGGGTTTATCGTGAACCCGAATTCGCGAAACCGCGCCAGTGTTTCGGTCTGGGTCTCGGCAAGCGGGGCGGAGATCTCCCCCCAGGCATAGGCGAAGAATTTCAGGGGCCGCGCGCGGGTGATCTCGGCATCGAGCTGGCGCAGCGACCCGGCGGCCGCGTTGCGCGGATTGGCGAAGGTCTTGCCCCCGGTCTCGGCCTGGCGCGCATTCAGCTCGGCGAAATCGGCGTGCGACATATAGACCTCGCCGCGCACTTCCAGCACTTCCGGCGCCCCGTCGAGCCTGTGCGGGATGTCGTCGATGGTGCGCGCATTGGCGGTCACGTTCTCGCCCACGGCCCCGTCGCCCCGGGTGGCGGCCTGCACCAGCGTGCCGTGTTCATAGCGCAGCGACAGGGACAGACCGTCGATCTTGGGCTCGGCGGTGTAGGCGAGCGGGGCGTCTTCGGCCAGCCCGAGGAAGCGGCGGATGCGGGTGTCGAAGTCCCGGATATCCTCGTCGGAAAAGGCGTTTGCCAGCGACAGCATCCGCACCGCGTGGGTGACCTTCGAAAACGTGTCCGAGGGTGCGGCGCCGACCTGGTCGCTGGGGCTGTCACCTCGTTTCAGGTCGGGAAAACGCGCCTCGATCGCCGCGTTGCGCTGTTTGAGCGCGTCGTAATCGGCATCCGACAGGCTGGGCGCATCGTCGCGGTGGTATTCCGCGTTGGCACGGGCGAGCAGCTCCGACAGGCGCGCAAGCTCTTTCCGCGCCGCCGCCTCGCTCAGCGCTTCGACCGCAACATACGTGTCGTTCATCGGGGTCCCCATCCACACTCCCAGCGGGTCAAGGAATAGCAGCGCTTGCCCCGAGGTCCAGAGCCCGCGGGCGCCGAAACGGAAAGGACCGTCCTTCGACATGCGAAGAACGGTCCCGGTCGCCAGTGCGGAGTGGAGGGGTCAACCGGTGGCGAGTTGCGGCGCCGGTGCTTCGACGGGGTCCGGATCGCGCAGCACGTAGCCGCGGCCCCAGACAGTTTCGATATGGTTCTCGCCGCCCGTGGCCTGGCTGAGCTTCTTGCGCAGCTTGCAGATGAACACGTCGATGATCTTCAGCTCGGGCTCGTCCATGCCGCCGTAGAGATGGTTGAGGAACATCTCCTTGGTCAGGGTCGTGCCCTTGCGCAGCGACAGCAGCTCGAGGATCTGGTATTCCTTGCCGGTCAGATGGACCTGCATCCCATCGACTTCCACCGTCTTGGCGTCGAGATTGACGAGGATTTCGCCGGTCTTGATGACCGACTGGGAATGCCCCTTGGACCGGCGGATGATCGCGTGGATCCGCGCGACCAATTCTTCGCGATGGAAGGGCTTTGTCAGATAGTCGTCGGCGCCGAAGCCGAAACCCTTTATCTTGCTTTCGGTATCGTCGGCGCCCGACAGGATCAGGATCGGCGTCTCGATCCGGGCCAGCCGGATCTGACGCAGCACTTCGTGCCCGGTCATGTCCGGCAGGCCGAGGTCCAGCAGGATCAGATCGTAGTCATAGAGTTTGGCAAGATCGATCCCCTCCTCGCCCATGGCCGTACAGTAGACGTTCAGATTGGCGTGGGTCAGCATCAACTCGATGCTCTTCGCCGTTGTCGGGTCGTCTTCGATGATCAGGATGCGCATGGGGGCATTTCTCCGCTTCGGCTCGCAATGGTTAACGCTCACTCTGGCGGGAAATAGTTAATTGCGAGTTACCAACTCGCTTAACTTTGCCAAAACAACTCAGGGTTGTCTATACTCTTGCAACTTTGTTGCCTTCAGGCCTTTCAAGCCGTGGCTTTCGATGGCGGACAACCAGGAGGCGAACTCTTCCTCCGACAATCCGTACCATCGGCAGGCCTCTTCTTCTGAAATCAGGCCCGACATCACCCCCTTGACCACCGCGGCCTTGCGGCTCGCCACCCACCGGCGCGTATTGCGATCCGGCAGATCCGATCGGGTCATGATGCTCCCATCCGGCAAGGTTACCGATGCGGGGCCACTTTCTTTACGCATATACATCGCAGTCTACCTCTTGTCCCTCAGACGGGGTCACTTTCGGCCAACAGCCTTAAGAGGAAGTGAAGCGAGGGCTTGAGAGTAAGCCGTATTTTTCTATATTTGGACTGTTCTTCCGGAGAGACCCAATGACTTCAGCGACAGCGTCCCTGACGCCTGCCCTCAACTCCCTTGGCTTTGCCAAACCGCCCTCGGAGACCCGCGTCGTCGTGGCGATGTCGGGCGGTGTCGACAGTTCTGTCGTCGCGGCGGAGCTGGCCTGCGAAGGCTATGACGTGGTGGGCGTGACGCTTCAGCTATACGACCACGGCGCAGCTCTGGCCAAGAAAGGCGCCTGCTGCGCCGGGCGCGACATCCACGACGCGCGCCGGGTGGCCGAAGAGATGGGCTTCCCCCATTACGTGCTGGACTACGAGAATACCTTTCGCGAGGCGGTGATCGACGAATTCGCCGACAGCTACCTCGGCGGCGCGACCCCGGTCCCGTGCATCCGCTGCAACGAGCGGGTGAAGTTCAAGGACCTGCTGGAGACCGCCAGGGACCTGGAGGCCGACTGCATGGCCACCGGGCACTATATCCAGCGCAAGATGGGTCCGGCCAAGGCGGAGTTGCATTCGGCAGCGGACGCCAATCGTGACCAGTCCTATTTTCTGTTCTCCACCACCCAGGAGCAGCTCGATTACCTGCGCTTCCCCCTCGGCCACCTGGCGTCGAAGGCCGAGACCCGCGCGCTCGCGGCCAAGCACGGGCTGAGCGTGGCCGACAAACCCGACAGCCAGGACATCTGTTTCGTCCCCAACGGCGACTATGCCTCGGTGATCGAGAAACTGCGCCCCGGCGCGGGCGAGCCGGGTGAGATCGTGGATATGGACGGGACCGTCCTGGGCGCCCACCGGGGCGTGATCCACTACACGATCGGGCAGCGGCGGGGGCTGGGCATCGGCGGGCTGGAGACGCCGCTCTACGTGGTCAAGCTCGACCCCGACGCGCGCCGCGTGATCGTCGGCCCGAAAGAGGCGCTCAGCACCCGCCATGTGCCCCTGCGCGAGATCAACTGGCTGGGCGATGCCCCCCTCAGCAGCCGCGCCGAATGGCCCATCGCGGTGAAGGTCCGCTCCACCCGTCCCCCGCGGGACGCGATCCTGCGCCCGATCTCGGACACGGAGGCGACGGTCGAGTTGCTCACACCCGAGGAAGGGGTGTCTCCGGGGCAGGCCTGCGTGTTTTATGACCCGGATGGCACGCGGATCTTCGGGGGCGGCTGGATCTGGCGGGGCGCGTGATCCCGCAGCACGAACGGCAAGACTCCACTACAGAACGGCAAGACCCCGCCACACACGCCGCCCATCCCCGCTCCCGTGCGGTTTTTTGTTGCAAACATCGCGGCACTGCGCCTCATTAACAATTGATTAATTTACAGTCTTGGTCGCATCCGCGACAGGAGGCACATCCATGGTCGCAAGTCTTTCAGGGGTCGTTTTCGGACAAATCTATCCGGACAATACCGGTGGACCGGAGTTCGATTCCGATCTCGATGGCACCGCCAGCCAGGAAGACGAATTCGTCTCGATCACCAACACCACGGGCGCGCCGATCGATATCTCGGGCTGGCAGATCTGGTCCGACAGCACGGGCTCCGGCGCGCCGGACCGGCCCCAGGACGGGCTCTACCATACCTTCCCGGCCGGCTCGACGCTCGCGCCGGGAGAAACCCTCTACATTATCAACGAGATCACGGGCACGCCGCCGGGCTGGGCGCAGGAAGCCTCCGAAGGCGGGGTCGAGTCCGGGCCCGGGGGCCAGAGCACGAACCTACTGACCGAAGGCAGCACCCCGAATTCCGACAGCGAGGCGATCGCCCTCGTGGATCCGGCATCCGGAGAATACATCGTTTTCAACATGGCCGGGCGCGTCCGCGTCGACGACCTGCCAGGCTTTCCGGGAACCGACGAGGTGGGCCGGGTGAACGCCCAGAGCGTGCAGAAGGACCCGGGCGCGGGTTTCTCCTACCAATACGACGCGGCCACCGACAGCTACATCTACGCGGCGGCCTTCGTGCCCTGTTTCGCGCGCGGCACCCGGATCGACACGCCCGAGGGCCCCGTCCGCGTGGAGGAGCTGTGCCCCGGCGACCTGGTGCTGACCCGCGACCACGGCCCGCGCCCGGTGGCGGCCGTGCTCTCTCGCGAGTTGCCGCTGACCGCCGACACCATGGCCGACCACAAGCCGATCGAGTTCAAGCCCGGCAGTCTCGGGCCGAACCAGCCCGCCGCGCGCCTCGTGGTCTCGCCGCAGCATCGGATGCTGCTGCGCACGGTGGAGGGGCGCGAGTTGCTGGTGCCGGCCAAGGCGCTGGTGGATATGGGCGGGGTGCGCGTGATGCAGGGCTGCCGCAAGATCACCTATGTGCATCTGGTGTTCGACCGGCACGAAGTGGTGCGCGCCGAAGGGGCCTGGACCGAGAGCTTCTTTCCCGGCGCCTATGCTCTCTCGGCCTGCGACCGCGCCACGCGGGAAGAGATCTTCCGCATCTTCCCCGAAACCCGAACCGGCGCGACCCCCGCGCCCGTGCGCGCACTCGTGCCCGTCGGCAAGGGGCGCAGCATGGTCGCCGAGAAGGCCCTCAGCCCGGTGCCCGCAGGTCTCTAGCGGCGCAACACCGCCCGCGCGGCCCGAAGGCCTGGCGCCTCCCCACCCTGCCCCAGCCGCGTCATCGTGCTGGTCATCGCCTCTCGCTGGGCCGTCTGGGCTGCGGGATCGTTCAGCAAGCTGACAAGCCCCTGCCCGATCCGCGCAGGTGTGCAGTCCCGGCCGAGGCATTCCGGCACCGCGCGCGTGTCCGACACCAGGTTGACCAGCGTCACCGTGTCGATCCTCAGCAACCATCCGATCAGCAGCCGTGACAGCCAGTTCATGTCATAGGCGATCACCATGGGCGTCCCGCTGGCCGCCAGTTCCAGCGACACGGTCCCCGAAGCCGCAAGCGCAAGGTCCGCCGCCCGGAACGCCGCGCGTTTCTCCGCCAGATCGCTGCCCGAGGTCAGAACCGGCGCGCCGGGCCAGTCGCGCAGCGCCTCGGCCACCATCGCGCGCACGGCGGGGGCCGGGACCACGACAACGCGGGTCTCCGGGCGCGCCGCCACCGCGATCCGGAGCGCTGCGCCGAACCGCTCCGCCAGCCGCGCCACCTCGCCGCGGCGCGAGCCGGGCAGCGCCAGGATCAGCGGCGCCTCCGGCGCGATCCCGTGCGCCGTGCGAAAGGCGTCGGCCTCCGCCTGCGTCGCGACAGGCTCGGCCACGACCGGGTGGCCCACGAAATGCGCGCCCATCCCGGCCTCGGTCATGTAGGGCGGCTCGAAGGGCAGCAGGCAGAGCACCTCGTCCACCACCCGCGCCATTTTCCTGGCCCGCCCCGGACGCCAGGCCCAGACCGAGGGCGCCACGTAATGGACGATGCGCTGCGGCCCTGCGGCCTTCACGATCTTTGCCACCCGCAGGCAGAAATCCGGGCTGTCGATGGTCACCAGCACATCCGGCGCGGCCGCGATCACCGCCTCGGCAGTCTGCGCGATCCTCCGCTTCAGCGCGCAGTATTTCGGCAGCACCTCGGCGATCCCCATGACGCTCAGCTCGTCCATGGGAAACAGGCTCTCCATCCCCTCGGCCTGCATCAGTGGGCCGCCGACACCCTGGAACGTCACCTCCGGGGCGAGGGTCTTCAGCCCCGCCATCAGTGCCGCGCCCAGCTTGTCGCCCGACGGCTCCCCCGCGATCAGGAACACGCGCATCACGTCACGCCCCAGATCGCGATCCCGGCCGCGTCGGCGGCGGTCCGGGTCGCATCGCGGTCGAGGATCAGGATATGCCCGGCCTGCAGCACGATGCCCGCAAGGCCCGCCGCCTGCGCCGCGGCCACGGTGTCCGGACCGATGGCGGGCATGTCGATGCGCAGGTCCTGCCCTGGCTTGGCGCGCTTGACCAGAACGCCGCCCGGTCCCGGATCGGGCCGGGTCTGCGCCACGAAGCGCAGCATCGCATCGGTGCCCGGCAGGGTCTCGATGGCAAGGCACAGCCCGCCTGCAACCACGCAGCCCTGCCCGATATCGAGCGGCCCGGTGACGCGCAGGATCTCCGCCCCCCGCGCGGCCTCGGCGCGCAGCGTCTCGGAAGGCGCGACATCGCCCAACGCGCCCTTGGGGGCCAGCAACCCGGGCGCGATGTCATGCGCCCCCAGCACCCGCAACCCGGCCTCCTCGAAGATCGCGATGACCTCGCGCAGAAGCCGGTCGTCACCGTCACCGATCACCTTCATCAGGCGCGGCACCAGCGGCAGGCTCAGCGGATGCAGCTTGCCCATCTCGACCTTCGGGCGTTGCATGGCGCCGGCGAAACAAACCTCGGTGATCCCGGCCTTGCGCATGTCCCGCACCACGCGGCCCAGGGCCTCGACCCGAAACACGGTGACCTGCGGCAGATCGGGCGCGAAACCTTCGAGCGCATAGACCCGGTAGGGCGTGCCCGCCGCGCCCAGGGACGCGGCCAGTGCCAGGGGCAAGCCGCCCTGCCCTGCGATCAGCGCCAGCATGGGCTAACGCGGGGTCAGGAAGGACCGGTCGGATTCGGCCAGGATGAAGGTGACGATCTCGCGGACATAGGCGCTCTCGGTCTCTTCGCCCAGCCGCGCGGCCCGGTCGAGGAAGGCGCCCTCCCCCTGGGCCAGCATCTGGAACGCCGCGCGCAGGGCGGTGATGTCCGCGCGCGACACCCCGCGCCGCTTCAGCCCGACCAGGTTCAGCCCGTCCAACTCCCCCCGCGGGGCCTGCACGAGGCCGTAGGGGATCACGTCGTTGGTCACCATGGTCACGGCCCCTATGATGGCGCCATGACCGATCCGCACCCATTGGTGAATGCCCGACAGCCCGCCCACGATCACATCGTCGCCCAGCACGCAATGCCCGGCCACGGCGCAGTTGTTCACCAGGATCACCCTGTCGCCGATCACCGCGTCATGGGCCACGTGGCAGCCGGCCATGAACAGCCCGTCATCGCCCACGCGGGTCACACCGCCACCGCCCTCGGTGCCGGTGTTCATGGTCACATGCTCGCGGATGCGATTGCGCTTGCCGATCACAAGGCGTGATCTCTCGCCCGAGAATTTCAGGTCCTGGGGGATCTCCCCGATCGACGCGAAGGGAAAGACCACCGTTTCGTCCCCGATCTCGGTCCAGCCGGTGATCACCGCATGGCTCTTGATCTCGACCCCCGCGCCCAGGCTCACCTCGGGCCCGATCACGCAGAACGGGCCGACCTTGACCCCCGGCCCGAGGGTCGCGCCCTCTTCGATCACCGCGCTGGGGTGGACGGTGGCCGAAGGGTCGATCCCGCTCATGCGGCCGCTTGGGGAAAGCTGATCATCGCGGTGAACTCGGCCTGTGCGGCCACCGTATCCTCCACGATGGCCTCGCCGAGGAACTTCCAGACCTTGCCGCCGGGCTTGCCGCGCATGGTCTCGACCCTGAGCGACATGACATCGCCCGGCACGACCTTGCGGCGGAACTTGCAGTTGTCGATCGACATGAAATAGACGCTCACATCCTCGTCCGCGGACGCCATGGAGTGCCCCACCAGAACCGCCGAGGTCTGCGCCAGCGCCTCGACGATCATCACGCCGGGCATGATCGGCTCGCCCGGGAAATGGCCCTGGAAATGCGGCTCGTTGAAGGTCACGTTCTTGATGCCGAGCGCGGATTTGAACCGGACCATGTCGATCACCTTGTCCACGAGCAGGAAGGGATAACGATGGGGCAGGATGCGCTGGATCATCGCGAGATCCGCTGTCGTTTCAAACTCCGCGGTCTCGTTATCCTTGGCGTTCATCGGACTCTCCTTGTTCTCGGGCCGGTGTGGTGCGCCCTCGCCTAGCAATCCCAGCCGGTGGTGACAAGAGAGACGCGCATGGGCTCACTCCGGCGTCGGGGGTGTTTGGGCCTCCGCCTCGCCGGGCTCCGTGAAGGTCGCATCGATGCGGGAAATCGCCTCGTCCGTCACGTTGATGCGGTCATCGGACAGGAACACCTGGCGCGGGTCGAGAAAGACATAGGCCCCGTAATCCGACAACAGCCCGCCGAGAATGGGCAGCACCAGTTCCAGGAACTGCGCCCGTGCCTGTTCCCGCTGCTCGATCAGGGCCTGGGACTTGGCGTCCTGTGCACTCCGGATCCGGTTGACCCGCGCGTCGAATGCATCGGCGGCCTCGCGAAACGCCTCCGGGGTCATGGTGGGCCGCGACGTGGTCAGGGCCTGCTCTTCCTCGATCAGGGTGCGCTCGATCTCGCGGTTCTCTAGGGCAAGCGCGCGCGACTGCGCGTCGACATCCTCGATCAGCTGTGCGCCCAGCCAGGTTTCGAGGAACAGACGGTCCTGCTCGATCACGAGGATACTGGACTGGATACGTTCCTGCGCACCGGCGACGGTCCCCGTCCCCGCCAGAAGACACAGGGCCAGCGCCACGGCCCGCCAAAGCCGCCAGCCCCTCATGTCAGAAGCGCGTCGAGACGGTGAAGTCGAAGTTGCTCACATCGTCATAGTCTTCTTTCCGCAGCGCCCGCGAAAAGTTGAAGCGCAGCGGGCCGATCGCCGTGTCCCAGAACACCGAAACCCCCGCGGCGGAGCGCAATATGAAGTCGTCATCCACTTCCACGCCACCTGCTCCGGCGGTGTCATCGAGGTCCCAGACCGTGCCGATATCAAGGAACGCGCCGAACTCGATGCCGTATTCCTCCGGCAGACCCAGCGGGAATTCCGCCTCGAACCGGGCAACGACATACTTGTTGCCGCCCAGGGCGTCCTCGTTGCCGGCTTCCCGGTCCCGCGGGCCGATCCCGTTGGACGCGAACCCGCGCATCTGCCGCCGCGACAGGAAATAGCGGTCGGTCACGCGGCTGCTTGCATCGCCGATCGCGGTAATCGCGCCCCCTTCCAGGGCGGCGCGCAGCAGCACCTCTTCGTTGAACACCCGCGTCTGGGCGATGGCGGTCGCCTCGGTGAACAACAGCGTGTTGTCGCCCAGCGGGCTTTGCAACGTCTGGTCGAAGCGCAGCAGCACGCCGGCATTGGGGTTCAGACCCGTCCGCCGGGTGTCAAAGGTATAGGCATAGCCGATGCGCGCCCCGGATTCCTTGCCGGTCTCCCGGAACAGGATCGGCGAAGAGTTGACCGGGTCGAGATCGGACAGCTCCTCGCTGAAATACCCCGCAGACAGGCTGAGGCGCCCGTTCTCGCTCACCGGGAAACCGACGCCGATATCGAGGAAGGTCCGGTCGATATCGAACTCCCGGTTGGAGTTGTTCGAGCTCACCGTCCCCACCGAGAAGGAGAACGACACGTCCCGCGCCAGGAACGACGGCTCCACGAAGCGGAAGGACAGGTTCTGGTCCCCCGACGTGCCGTCGAAATTCAACGAGACGGTCTGACCGCGACCGAGAAAATTGCGCTCCGTCAGCGAGACGATCAACCCAAAACCGTCATCGGGGGAAAACGAACCGCCGAAGGACAGCGACCCGGTGGGCTGCTCCTCGACATCCACATCGACGATGACCGAGTCCTCGGTGGAGCCCGAGCGCGTGTTCACATCCGCCACGGAGAAGAACCCGAGCGCGCGGATCCGTTCTGCGGCCTCGCGGATTTCCCGCGGATTGAACGGATCCCCCTCGACCGTGTCGAACTGGCGCCGGATCACCCGGTCAAGCGTGGTCGCGTTGCCTTCGATATCGATGCGTTCCACGAACACGCGCGGCCCCCGTTCGACCACGAAATCCAGGTCGAGCGTCCCGGCCGCGTCGTTGCGCGTCACCCGGGGTGTCACGCGGATGAAATTCAGCCCCTGGGCCAGCGCCAGCCGTTCGAGCCGGGTGATCGTGCGATCCACCTTGGCGGGGGAATAGACCTCGCCCGGGTCCACGTCGATCGCCGCGATATAGCCGTCGATGTCCACCTCGCTCAGGTCCGAGCTGGCCGTGACCTGGCCGAAGCGAAACTGCTGGCCCTCGCGCAGATTGAAGGTCAGGAACACCGCATCGCGCTCCCGCGACAGCTCCGGCGTCACCGACAGGACCTGGAAATCCACGTAACCGCGGGCCTGGTAGAAATCGGTCAGAAGCTGGCGGTCGAAGGCCACCCGGTCCTCGATGAACGTGTCGGCACGGATGATCTGGCGGAAAATCCCGGCCTGTTTCGTGGCCAGCTCCCGACGCAGGCGGCGATCCGAGAATACCCGGTTGCCGACGAAGCTGATGCGCTCGTTTTCCACCACCGCACCTTCAGTCACCTCGAACACCACGTCGACGCGGTTCTCGCTGCGCCGGATGATGCGCGGCTCCACCGTGGCGGCCAGCCGCCCGCTGAGCTGATAGGCCTCGATGATCGCGGCGGCATCGGCCTCGGCGGTCTCGGGGGTGAAGACCTGGCGCGGGGCCGATTGCAACACGCTCAGCAGCTGATCGTCGTTCAGCCGCCGGTTACCTTCGATGCTGACCTGGTTGATCGTCGGAAACTCCACCACGTCGATCACCAGCGTGTTGCCACGCGGGGTCAGGGTCACGCTCTCGAAAAGACCGGAGTTTTGCAGCCGCACGAAGGCATCGTTGAGCTGCCCGCCGGTGACCGTCTCACCCCGGGCGATCTCGGCGAAGTTGAGGATGGTCGCCGCCTCGATCCGCTGGTTGCCGTTGATCTCGACATTGGTGAAGCGGAAGTCCTGGGCCCGGGCCATATCTGGAGAGGTCATCCCCAGTCCCATACAAAGGATTGTGGTCAGGACAACGCGACCCCCGCACGTCCCCCAGTTCCGTGAACGCCAGCCCATAGATTCTGCCCCGCACTTTGCCTGTCTTCTTCCCGTAGCCGGAAATGGGGGGCATTGTCAAAAAAGCGGCGTCCAAACGTGCAAAAAAATACATGCCCTTGCGGCCTCGCCGGGCCGGGGCGCGGCCGGTCAGAGGCCGGTGAGCAAAGACGTGCCGAGGATCACCGCGGTGCTGACCGCCGCAGTGATCGCAACGGCCACCAGAAAGCTGTCCCCGAAGACGCCCAAGGTCGTCCTGATGCCCGAAAGCCGCTTGCCTGCACGGTCCATTGCCACCTCCCTGTTTGCGCAGGGAAAGCTGCGCCCCGAATAGGGCCGGAATAGGGCGAAACCCGGGAAGTTTGCAGGCAGGACCCCGGGTCAGGGGCAGAAGAGATCGTTGCTCAGCGCGAACACCATCAGCGTCAGCAGGAGCGCAAGTCCGGTGGTCATCATCACCCGCAGTGCCTTGTCGCTGGGCGGCTTTCCGGTGACCGCCTCATAGGCGTGAAACACCAGGTGCCCGCCATCGAGCACCGGCACCGGGAAGAGGTTGAGCATTCCCACCGCCGTCGACAGCACCGCGATGAACCAGATGAACTGGTCCAGCCCCTGCGAGGCCACCGCGCCGGAGGTCTCGGCAATCCCGATCGGCCCCGAGATGTTGCAGGTGCTGATCGCGCCAGTAATCATGTGCCACAGCCCCGACAGGGACGAGCGGATGATGAACCACATCTGCTCCACCCCCTGCCACAGGGCCATGAGCGGGCCCGGGGTCACGGTTTCGGGCTCGAAGAACATCCCCCCTGTGATCCCGATCAGCCACCGGGTCTCGAACCCGCCTTCGGGCAGCGGCAGGTCCATCCGGCGCGGGGCGACCGTGATCTCGACCGTCTCGCCGTCGCGCCAGACCGCCATCACCATGTCCGCGCCCGCCGAGGCCTCCACCGCCTCGCGCAGATCCTCGAAGGCGTAGATCGGCGTGCCGTCGATGGCGGTGATCACGTCGCCGACCTCGAAGCCCTGGTCCATGGCGGCACTGCGCGGCTGCAGGCCCGAGACCAGCGGCGGCATGATGAACGGCCCCTGCACGTTCAGGGTGCTGCCGTCCCGCTCCACCGTGTAGGTCAGCGACGGCTCTCGCGGCAGGGTCTCGCGCAAGGCGTTGAGCGCGGTGTAATCCGGCGTCGCCTCGCCCTCGATCGCGGTGATCACGTCCCCGCGCTCCAGCTCCGACACCCCCACGGGCAGCTCGGTCAACGCCCCGATGGTCGGCCGCTCCGTCGCCGTGCCCTGCCACAGGATCATGCCGCCGAAGATCACGATGGACAGGATGAAGTTGAACACCGGCCCCGCCGCCACGGTCGCGGCCCGTTTCCACAACTTCGCGCCATGCATGGTGCGCGCCAGCTCCGCCTCCGACAGGGTGGACATCCCCTCCCCGTCCTTGCCGCTGGCCGCGTCCGCATCCCCGAGGAATTTCACGTAGCCCCCGAAGGGCAGCGCCGCCACCTGCCACTGGGTGCCGCGGCGGTCGGTGCGTTTGTACAGAACCGGCCCGAAGCCCAGCGAGAAGACCTCCGCATGGATGCCGCACCAGCGGCCGACGATGTAATGCCCGTATTCATGGATCGCGACGATCACGGAAAGCGCCACGATGAAGGCAATGATCGTGAATGCGAGCCCGCCGAATGAGGGGATCAGTCCAACAAGGTCCAAAACGTGTCCTTCGTGTTGCGGTCGGATGGGTTGCGGTCAGATATCTCGCGCTCGGGTCCGGTCAACGCCGCGCGGCGCGGTCCGCCGCCGCCCGCTGCGCCATGTCCCTTGCGAGATGGTCTACATTTGCGACGCAATCAAGGCTTTGGGGTGGAATCGACAGGGAGCCGTCGCGATCCATGCCCTCCAGCGTCGCCTCCACCACCGCCGCCATGTCGAGAAATCCGATCTGCCCGGCGATGAACGCATCGAGCGCGGCCTCCTTGGCGGCGTTGAACACAGCGCCCGCGCGCCCGCCCGTCGCCATGACCTCGCGCGCCAACCGCAGCGCCGGGAACCGCGCCTCGTCGGGCCGCTCGAAACTCAGCGACCCGATCGCCGCCAGATCGAGCCGCGCCACCGGCAGATCGCGCCGTTCGGGCCAGTGCAGCGCATAGCCGATGGCGTGCCGCATGTCCGGCGCGCCGAGATGCGCCATCAGCGCGCCGTCCTTGAACCCCACCAGCGCATGCACGATGGAGCCCGGGTGCACCACGGCCTCGATCCGCGCGGGGTCGAGGCCGAAAAATTCCCGCGTTTCAATCAGTTCCAGCGCCTTGTTGAACATGGATGCGGAATCGATGCTGATCCGCTGGCCCATGTCCCAGTTCGGATGCGCCACCGCCTCGGCCAGGGTCGCCTTGGCGATCGCCTCCAGCGGCCAGTCGCGGAACGGCCCGCCGCTGGCGGTGATCACGATCCGCTCCACCGCGTCCATGTCTTCGCCCACAAGCGCCTGGAACACCGCCGAATGCTCACTGTCCACGGGCAGGATCCGCGCGCCGTGCGCCCGCGCCTCAGCCAGCAGGAGCGGCCCCGCCGTCACCAGGCTTTCCTTGTTGGCCAGCGCCAGCGACCCGCCATGGCGCAGCGCGGCAAAACCCGGATAGAGCCCCGCGGCCCCGACAATCGCGCTCATCACCCAATCCGCGGGCCGGTCCGCCGCGTCGCACAGCGCCTGCGCGCCGGACGCGACCTCCACCCCCGACCCCGCAAGGGCCGCGCGCAAGTCTTCCAGCCGGTCGTCATAGGCGGTGATCGCGATATCGGCGCGCAGGACCCGCGCCTGCTCGGCCAGAAGGGCGATATTCGCCCCGCCCGTCAGCGCCACGACATCATAGGCGTCCGGGTCGCGCTGGATCAGGTCCACGGTGTTCTGCCCGATGGAGCCGGTCGACCCGAAAATGGAGATGCGTCGTGCCATGCCCCTTCTTGCCCGTTTCCCGCTCAGAGAGGAAGGGGCGGAAAGTCGATGATCTGCTCCACGAGCAGCAGCAGCACCGAAGCCCCGAGCATCCCGTCGAACCGGTCCAGCAGCCCGCCATGACCGGGGATCAGCGCAGAGCTGTCCTTCACCCCGGCCCTGCGTTTCAGCGCGCTTTCGGTCACGTCGCCCAGCTGGCTCGCCATGGCCAGGGCGATGGAGATGCCGATCAGCTCTGCACCGGCGATGGTCTGGGTCATGAAACCCCAGCCCACCAGTCCCGCGCCGATCCAACCCGCGACCGTGCCCGACCAGGTCTTCTTGGGGCTGACCCGGGGCCAGAATTTCGGCCCCCCGATGATCCGCCCGGCGAAATACCCCGCCACGTCCGTCACCACCACCAACAGAACCAGCCACAGCATCCAGACCATGCCGAAATCCTGTCGCAGCACCCACAGGCCCAGGCCCGCAACCCCGATGAACGCGGTATAGAGCGCAAAAACCCGCCGGGACGATTCGAACCGGCCCACCCCGATCATCGCGGGCAGGATCAGCAAGGGCAGGGCAAATCCCAAGGGCAGCACCGCGCAGGAGGCCAGCGCCGCCGCCGCAGCCCCCGCCACGACCACGGCGCCGGTCTTGTCCTCGGGTGCCACCATCCGGGCCAGTTCCCACACCATCGCACCGACAACCGCCGCCAGCAGGAACAGGAACAGGTATCCGCCGTACCAGATCGCGACAACGCCCACGAGCACCATCACCACCGCCGACGCCAGGCGCGGCAGCAGGTCTTCGAAACTGGCATTCAGGGGCATTCCGGGCGGTCCGACGGCTGCTAGAGCACGGCGCCGAAGCGGCGCGCGCGCCCGCCGAACCGCTCGACCACTTCGGCGAAGATCTCGGGCGTGAAATCGGGCCAGAGCGTGTCGATGAACTCGTACTCCGCATAGGCCGACTGCCACAGCAGGAAGTTCGAAATCCGCGCCTCCCCGGAGGTACGGATCACCAGGTCCGGGTCCGGCAGCACACAGGTGTCGAGAAACCGGGTCAGGGTGGTCTCGTCCACGCACTCCGCATCGAGCCGCCCGGCGGCGACCTCCTGGGCCAGGCGCTTGGTGGCGCGCGCCACCTCGTCCCGGCCGCCGTAATTCAGGGCGATCGTCAGGTTCACGCGGCAATTATGGGCCGTCAGCGTTTCCACCTCGTCCATCAACTCGCGCAGTTTCGGGTCCAGCCGGATCCGGTCCCCGATGAACCGCACCCGCACCCCTTCGCGCAGGAAACCTTCCATCTCCTTGGTGATGTAGCGCCGGAACAGCCCCATCAGGCCCGAGACCTCGGACTGCGTGCGCTTCCAGTTCTCGGTCGAAAAGGCGAAGATCGTCAGGTACTCGATCCCCAGATCGGGGCAGGCCTCCACCACCGCGCGCACCCGCCTTGCCCCGGCCTGGTGACCGAACAGGCGCGGGCGTCCGCGTTGCTGCGCCCAGCGTCCGTTGCCATCCATGATGATCGCCACATGGCGCGGACCCTCTGCCGGGGGCTTTGGTTTCGGTGCGTGCTGCATCCTGTGTCTCGCTTTCTCGCCCCCCGGTTACAAACAACCCCGCCTGGGTCAGGCGGGGCTCGGTCTCAGACCTGCATGATCTCGCTCTGCTTGTTCTCCAGAGCGTCATCGACCTTCTTGATCTCGGCATCGGTCAGGGCCTGCACCTCGTCGGACCAGATCTTGTGATCGTCCTCGCTCATGCCGTCGGCCTTGAATTTCTTGAGCTGGTCCATGCCGTCGCGGCGCACGTTGCGGATCGCCACGCGGGCGTGCTCGGCATATTGCGCAGCGACCTTGGTCAGCTCGCGCCGGCGCTCCTCGTTCAGCTCCGGGATCGGCAGCATGATGATCGTGCCGTTGAGCTGCGGGTTGATCCCCAGCCCGCTTTCGCGGATCGCCTTCTCCACCTTGCCCACGAGGCTCTTGTCCCAGACATTGATCGTCACCATCCGGGGTTCGGGCACGTTGACGGTGCCGACCTGGTTGATGGGGGTTTTCTGCCCGTAGGCATCCACCATCACCGGCTCCAGCATCGACGCCGAGGCGCGACCGGTCCTGAGAGAGGCGAACTCCGTACGCAGGGAGGCGAGCGCGCCGTCCATCCGGCGCTTGAGGTCATCGAGATCGAGGTCGAAATCTTCGTCGGACATGTGTGTCTCTTGGTTCGTTACGTCTGCTGCTGCCTGTTGGGTGTATGTAGCCAATGGATGCGGACTTGTATAGCGAGCAATCGGGGCGAAGCTGTGGCCCGCCCACGCCACCCCGTGCCGCGCGCGAGGATCAGCCGTTGTTCACCAGCGTATAGGTGCCCTCGCCGGCAAGGATGCCGCGGAACCCGCCGGGCTCGTCGAGGGAAAAGACGATGATCGGCAGCTTGTTGTCGCGCGCCAGGGCGATGGCCGAGGCATCCATGACGCCCAGGTGCTGGGCCAGGCAATCGTCGTAGGAGATCTCGTCATAGCGCACCGCGTCGTCATGCTTGGCCGGATCCTTGTCATAGACCCCGTCCACCTTCGTGCCCTTGAAAATCGCCTCGCAGGACATCTCGTTGGCGCGCAGGGTCGCGGCGGTGTCGGTGGTGAAATAGGGATTGCCCGTGCCCGCGGCAAAGATGCAGACCCGCTTTTTCTCCAGGTGCCGCACCGCGCGGCGCCGGATATAGGGCTCGCAGACCTGGTCCATGGGAATGGCCGAGATCACCCGGGTGTGGATGCCGAGCGCCTCCAGCGCGGCCTGCATCCCCAGCGCGTTCATGACCGTGGCCAGCATGCCCATGTAGTCGGCGGTCGTGCGCTCCATCCCCTGGGCCGAGCCCTGCAGCCCGCGAAAGATGTTGCCGCCGCCGATCACCATGCAGATCTCGACCCCCATGTCGTGGACGGTCTTCACCTCCTGGGCGATGCGCTGCACCGTGGGCGGGTGCAATCCGAACCCTTGCGGGCCCATCAGGGCCTCCCCGGAGATTTTCAGCATCACCCGTTTGTACTTGGTGGCGTGCGGGGCGGCGTCCATGGTGATGACCTCTGTCTTGTATCCGGAAGGGATTTGCGCGCAAAATGGTCCGAAACCCCGCCGGGATCAACGGCGAAACCGCCGCGCCCTGTCCTGAACCGGTTCTCCGATGCCCCTGCCCGACCTCTCCACCCTGTCCGCCGACCAGCCTGTGCTGATCGCCGGGCCCACCGCGTCGGGCAAATCCGCCCTCGCGCTCCGCATCGCCGAACGCCAGGGGGGCGTGATCGTGAACGCCGACGCGTTGCAGGTCCACCATGCCTGGCGGGTGCTCACCGCGCGCCCCTCGCCCCAGGACGAAGCCCGCGCGCCCCACCGCCTTTACGGCCATGTCGCCCGGGGCACGCCCCATTCGGTCGGCCACTGGCTGCGGGAGGTCACGCCGCTGCTGTCGGGTCAGCGCCCGATCATCGTGGGCGGCACGGGGCTGTTTTTCACGGCCCTGACCCAAGGGCTGAGCGAGATCCCCGAGGTGCCCGCAGAGGTGCGCGCCCGTGCCGACGCCCTGCGGGAGGGCGACTTCGCGCGGATGCAGGCGGATCTGGGGGCGCGCGACCCCGAGACCAGCGCCAGGATCGACATGGCCAACCCGATGCGGGTGCAGCGCGCCTGGGAGGTGCTGGAGACCACCGGCCGCCCGCTGGCCCGCTGGCAGGCCGATACCCCGCCGCCGCTTCTGCCACGCTCCCGCGCGGCCCGCTTCGTGCTCGAGGCCCCGAAGGACTGGCTGGCCCCGCGCATCGCCCGGCGGTTTCGCCAGATGCTCGACCAGGGCGCGCTGGACGAGGCCCGCGCCGCCCTGCCGCACTGGGACGCGGCCGCCCCCTGGGCCCGCGCCATCGGCGCGCCCGAACTGATCGCCCATCTGCGCGGCGAAATCACCCTCGACGCCGCCGAAGAGGCCGCGACCCGCGCCACCCGCCAATACGCCAAACGCCAGCGCACCTGGTTTCGCGCCCGGATGCGCGACTGGACCCCGGTCCCCCCCGGATCGGCCTGATTTCGCCGGAATTTCACAGAGACTGGCCCCGCGCGCCCGGGAACGGTAGGGTTCGGCCATGACGACACCCGAGCGCCCCGTCTCCACCTCGTCCCTCGCCGCGATCCTGCAAGCCGGGCGCTGGCGATTGACCGACTGGCATGCCGAACCCACCCCCCTGCTCTACGTGGTCAATCGCGGTCAGGGGCGCGTGTCGGTCTGCGGCAAGACCCGCGGCTTCAGCGGCCCCTGCCACCTCTACGTGCCGGCCCGGGCGACCACCCGGTTCGAGTTTCCCACCCCCGTCTTCGGCCACCGTGTCGCCTTCGGCCCCGGCTTCGATGGCCAGTTGCCCGACACTCCCGTCCTGCTGCGCGCCACCACGACCCAGACCCAGGGCGAGATCACCTGGCTTCTGGGCCAGATCGAGGGCGAGGCGGACGCCGCGACCAAGGATGCGGATGTGGCCATCGCCGCCTATGGCACCCTGCTGGCCCTGGCGGTCACCCGGCTGCACCAGCGCGAATGCGCCGCCGAATGGAGCCAGTCCAAGGCCGAAACTATCGTTGCGGGGTTCACCGCGCTGATCGAACGGGATATTGCCGCCGCGCCCGAAAGCCCACCCTCCGTGGCGGCCTATGCCGCGCGGCTGGGGATCACGCCCACCCACCTGACCCGCGTCTGCCAGACCGTCACGGAGCTGGGCGCCTCGACGCTGGTGCAGGACCGGCTGCTGGCCGAGGCCCGGCGGCGGCTCGCCGACACCCCGGCCCCGGTGCACCAGATCGCGCAATCGCTCGGCTACGGCTCGGCGGCCTATTTCGCGCGCAGCTTCGGCGCCCGGATGGGCCAAACCCCGACCGCGGCCCGACGCATGTTGCGGGCCGAGTGATCCTCGACTGACCCTACGTCAAGCCGCTTTGATCCTCGACCGTTTCGGGGGTGATGTCGCTTTTGGACCAAAAACATGTCGTTTTTTCCCCGATTCGGCCCGGGCTGGCGGTTGACCCCCCGCAGAGAATGAGGCGTGATGCGCGCATCAACAGCTTCCTCCGCCGCGCAGTGACCCAGCGCCCCCAACCGAAGGCATCACAGCTCGGGGGCGAGCGCGCGGAAAATAGCAAGAACACGTATCTCAGGGAGATCAGAATGACGATGTCCACCATCAACGGCAAACCCATGCATCCGGCGGTCGCAACCTACGCCCAGGACTGCCGCACCGGCACGCTCAGCCGCCGCGAATTCCTGTCCTACGCCACTGCCCTCGGCGCCACCTCCGTCGCCGCCTACGGCATGATCGGGGCCAAACCGGCCCGCGCGATGACCGCCACACCGGCCCAGGGCGGCACGCTGCGCATCCAGCACCTGGTCAAGGCGATGAAGGAGCCGCGGACCTATGACTGGTCCGAGCTTGGCAACCACTCCCGCGGGTTCCTCGAATATCTCGTGGAATACAATGCCGACGGAACCTTCCGCGGCATGCTGCTGGAAAGCTGGGAAGTGAACGACGACGCCACCGTCTATACCCTCAACGTCCGGCCCGGCGTGACCTGGAACAACGGCGACGCCTTTACCGCCGAGGACGTGGCGCGCAACATTACCGGCTGGTGCGACAGCTCGCTCGAAGGCAACTCCATGGCCACCCGCGTGCAGGGGCTGATCGACGAAGCCACCGGCCAAGCCCGGGAGGGCGCGATCGAGATCGTCGATGACATGACCGTGCGCCTGACCCTCAGTGCGCCCGACATCACCCTGATCGCCACCATGTCCGACTACCCCGCCGCGATCACCCATGCCAGCTACGAGGGCGGCAACCCGTTCGACCACGGCATCGGCACCGGCCCCTATCGCCCGGTCAGTTTCGAGGCGAACGTGCGCGCCGTGCTGGAACGCGCCACCGACCACACCTGGTGGGGCACCGAGGTCTATGGCGGCCCCTATGTCGACCGGATCGAGTTCGTCGATTTCGGCACCGACCCGGCCACCTGGCTGGCGGGCGCCGAGGCCGAGGAATTCGACCTGACCTACGAGACCACCGGCGAGTTCGTCGACATCTTCAGCGCCATCGGTTGGTCCGTCACCGAGGCCGTGACCGGCGCCACCGTCGTGTGCCGTCCCAACCAGGCCGCCGAGATCGACGGCGTGACGCCCTATGCGGACGTGAACGTGCGCCGGGCGCTTGCGATGGCCGTGGATAACAGCGTGCTGCTGGAGCTGGGCTACAACAACCAGGGCACCGCGGCGGAAAATCACCATGTCTGCCCGATCCATCCGGAATACGCCGATATCGGCGCGCCGGAAACGGACCCGGCCAAGGCCAAGGAGATGATCGACGCCGCCGGCCTGGGCGATTTCACCCACACCTTCATCACCCCCGATGAAGAGTGGCTCGCCAATACTGGCGCCGCCCTGACCGCGCAGCTGCGCGACGCGGGCATCCAGGTCGATCACCGCATCCAGCCCGGCGCCACCTTCTGGGGCGACTGGACCAAGCATGCGTTCTCGGCCACCTCCTGGAACCACCGGCCCCTGGGCGTGCAGATCCTGGCACTGGCCTACCGCTCGGGCGAGGCATGGAACGAATCCGCCTATGCCAACCCGGAGTTCGACGCGGCCCTCGCCGAGGCCCTGGCCATCGCCGATGCCGACAAGCGCCGCGAAGTCATGGGCAAGGTGCAGCAAATCCTGCGCGACGACGGCGTGATCATCCAGCCCTACTGGCGGTCGCTCTACAACCACCACCGGGGCGACGTGGTCAATGCCGAGAAGCATCCGAGCCACGAGATCCACGTCTACAAGCTCGGCTTCGCGGCCTGACGCGACGCACGACACCGGCCGGAGCCCGCCATCGGGCTCCGGTCTTTTGCTCCTGATCCCGCGCGTCACCCGACCAGCCCGACAGAGAGGCCCTCATGTTCGCTTTCATCCTGCGCCGTTTCGGCGTCATGGCCCTGACCGCGCTTTGCGTCACCTTCATCGTCTTCTTCATGACGAACCTGCAGCCCAACCTCGAGAAGGTCGCCAAGAGCGAAGGCTCGGTCCGCATGACCGATGCCGAGGTCGCAAGCTGGCTGTCGAATAACGGCTATGACCGGCCGATGCTGGTGCGCTACGGCGAATGGCTGGGCCTGGTGCCGGGCTGGACCCGCACGCTGGAGGATGGCGGGATGCGCGGGCGCTGCATCGATGGCATCTGGCGCAGCGGCGATCCCGAACCCCCGGGCTTCTGCGGCCTGCTGCAGGGGGATTTCGGCACCTCGACCGTCTTCAAGGCCGATGTGGGCGGCGTGATCGCGGAACGCCTGGCCCTCACCGGCAAGCTGATGTTCTGGGTGATGGTGGTGATGGTGCCCTCGGCGCTGCTGGTCGGTGTGCTGGCGGGAATGCGCGAGGGCTCGCGCACGGACCGTACCCTGTCCACCGCCTCGATCATCACCACCGCCACGCCGGAATACGTCTCGGGCGTGGTGCTGGTGGTGCTCTTCGCCTCCTCTACCGCCGGGCTCTCACCGCTCTTTGCCGAATGGGGCTGGATCGACGGGCGCACGATCCTCAAGGGCTCCGCGGCCTCGGCGGCCGAGGACGCCACGCTGGAAAACTTCACCCTGCCGGTGCTGACCATGGCGCTTTACGGCATGGGCTACATCGCGCGGATGACGCGGGCGTCCATGGCCGAGGTCATGACCGCGCAATACATCCGCACCGCGCGGCTCAAGGGCGTGAGCTTCCGCAACATCGTGCTGAAACACGCCCTGCGCAACGCGCTGATCGCGCCCTTCACGGTGATCATGCTGCAATTCCCCTGGCTGCTCACGGGCGTGGTGATCGTGGAAACGCTGTTCAACTACAAGGGCTTCGGCTGGACCCTGGTGCAGGCCGCCTCGAACAACGATGTCGAGCTGCTGCTGTCCTGCTCGGTGGTGGCGGTGATCGTGGTGCTCGTGACACAGCTGATCTCGGATATCGGCTACGTCTTCCTCAACCCCCGTATCCGGATCGCGTGAGGAGAGCCCGATGGAGCCGATGACACCTCTCGAGATCTGGATCCAGGTCTTCATCCAGTTCATGCCCGTCTGGGTCATGCTGATCGCCACCTTCACCCTGTCCATCGTCTACAAGCGACGTCTGGGGCTTTACGGCAAGCTCTTCGACAGCCCGATCGGGATGGTGGGCTTCGGGATCGTGATGTTCTGGGTGTTCACGGCGATCTTCGCCGACATGATCATCACCCATGACCCGATCCAGGTGGTCTCCGGCATGAAGAACAAGGTGCCCGGCACCCCGGTGCCGGAGGGCACGGCGGGCTTCTCGCACTACCTCTTCGGGGGCGACAACCTGGCGCGCGACGTGTTCAGCCGGATGGTGATGGGCGCGCGCGAGGTGCTCAAGATTGCGCCGGCCGCCACACTGTTCGCCTTCATGGTCGGCATCGTGCTGGGCCTGCCGGCGGGGTATTTCGGCGGCAAGTTCGACACGGTGCTCAGCTTCATCGCCAACCTGGTGCTGGCCTTCCCGGTGATCCTGCTCTTCTACCTGCTGGTCACGCCCGAGATCGTGGCGACCGGCATCCCGACCTACATGGCGGCGGTGCTCTTCGTGTTCCCGATCCTGTTCCTGGTGGTGCTGTGGAATTCGCGCTATTTCACCCAACCGGCCAAGCGGAACCTGTTCGTCGCGCTGACCGTGGTGATCGGCGGCTGGCTCTATCTTGGGCTGGCGTTCAACGCCGATCCGCTGGGCATCGTGTCGATGCCGCCCAACGTGCTGATCGTGTTCGTGTCGGTCGTGTTCGTGAACTCGCCCACGGTGTTCCGGATCGTGCGCGGCATCGTGCTCGACATCCAGACCCGCGACTACGTGGCCGCCGCGCAGACCCGGGGCGAGGGCCCGTGGTACATCATGCTGTGGGAAATCCTGCCAAACGCCCGCGGGCCCCTGATCGTCGATTTCTGCCTGCGCATCGGGTATACCACCATCCTGCTCGGGACTTTGGGCTTCTTCGGCCTCGGCGTCAGCCCCGAAAGCCCCGATTGGGGGTCCACGATCAACGAGGGCCGGCGCCTGCTGTCGATCTACATCCACCCCGCCCTGCCGCCCGCGCTCGCGCTGATGAGCCTTGTGCTGGGCCTGAACCTGCTGGCCGACGGCCTGCGCGAAGAAAGCCTGAAGGACTGAGGGGAACGGTTCGTGGGGGCGCTGCCCCCACACCCCCGGAGTATTTCAGCACAAAAGAAAAGGGACGCGATGACCGAGACCTATGACGGCCCAATCCTCGAGATCGAGAACCTTTCGATCTCCTTCTTCACGCGCCTGCGGGAAATCCCGGCAGTGATGGATTTCTCCTGCACCGTGATGCCTGGCGAGGCCATGGGACTGGTCGGAGAATCCGGCTGCGGCAAGTCCACCGTTGCCCTGGGGGTGATGCAGGATCTCGGCGTGAACGGCCGCATCGTCGGCGGCACCATCAAGTTCAAGGGCCGCGACCTGAACACCATGAGCCCCGAAGAGCTCCGCCGCATCCGCGGCAAGGAGATCGCCATGATCTACCAGGAGCCCATGGCCTCGCTCAATCCGGCCATGCGGATCGGCAAGCAGCTCATGGAGGTGCCGATGATCCACGAAGGCGTCTCCGAAGACGTCGCCTACCAGCGTGCCCTCGACGTGGTCACCGACGTGCGCCTGCCGGACCCCAAGCGCATCCTGAACAGCTTTCCGCACCAGCTCAGCGGCGGCCAGCAGCAGCGCATCGTCATCGCCATGGCGCTGATGGCCAACCCGGCGCTGCTGATCCTGGACGAGCCGACCACGGCGCTCGATGTGACCGTCGAGGCCGCGGTGGTCGATCTGGTGAAGGACCTGGGCAAGAAATACGGCACCTCGATGCTGTTCATCTCCCACAATCTCGGCCTGATCCTGGAGACCTGCGACCGGCTCTGCGTGATGTATTCCGGCGAGGCGGTCGAGACCGGCTCGATCGAGGACGTGTTCGACGAGATGCAGCACCCCTACACGCAGGCGCTGTTCCGCTCGATCCCCCTGCCCGGCGCCGACAAGAACGCCCGCCCCCTGGTGGCCATCCCGGGCAACTTCCCCCTGCCCCATGAGCGGCCCAAAGGCTGCAATTTCGGGCCGCACTGCGACTATTTCCAACCCGGGCTCTGCGACGCCCAGGACATCCGCATGCGCAAGATCCCCGGCGACGACCGCCACGGCTCCCGCTGCCTGCGCTTCGAGGAGATCGACTGGAACGCCCCGGTCGAGAAGGCCGACCAGACCGAGAAGCCCGAGCCGGGCCGCGTCGTGCTGAATATGGACAACCTCAAGAAATACTACGAGGTCGCGGCCTCGGCCCTCTTCGGCGGCAAGAACAAGAAGGTGGTGAAGGCCAACGAGGATCTCAGCTTCGAGGCGCGCGAGGGCGAAACCCTCGCCATCGTCGGCGAGAGCGGCTGCGGCAAATCCACCTTCGCCAAGGTCCTCATGGGGCTGGAGACCGCCACCGACGGCACCATCCTGCTCGACAACCGCGAGATCCAGGACATCGAGATCCAGGACCGCGACACCAAGACCGTGGCCGATGTGCAGATGGTATTCCAGAACCCGTTCGACACGCTCAACCCGTCGATGACCGTGGGCCGCCAGATCATCCGGGCGTTGGAGATCTTCGGCGTGGGCGATACCGAGGACGCCCGCAAGCAGCGGATGCTGGAGCTGCTGGATCTGGTGAAGCTGCCCCGTGCCTTCGCCAACCGCATGCCCCGGCAGCTCTCGGGCGGCCAAAAACAGCGCGTCGGCATCGCCCGCGCCTTTGCCGGGGATGCCCGCATCGTGGTGGCCGACGAGCCGGTCAGCGCGCTCGACGTCTCGGTGCAGGCCGCGGTCACCGACCTGCTGATGGAGATCCAGCGCCAGAACCAGACCACGCTCCTGTTCATCTCCCATGACCTGAGCATCGTGCGGTACCTCAGTGACCGGGTGATGGTGATGTATCTCGGCCATGTGGTCGAATTGGGCACCACCGACGAGGTCTTCTCGCCCCCCTATCATCCCTATACCGAGGCACTGCTCTCGGCCGTGCCGATCGCCGACACCAGCATCCAGAAGGAGCGGATCGTGCTCGATGGCGACATCCCCTCGGCGATGAACCCGCCGCCGGGCTGCCCGTTCCAGACCCGCTGCCGCTGGAAATCCGAAGTGCCCGGAAACCTGTGCGAAACCCAGGTCCCGCCCCAGCGCAAGACCCCCACCGGCCACCAGATCAAATGCCACCTGAGCGAAGAGAGCTTCGCCAGAATGGGCCCGGTCATCAAGATGGCGGCGGAGTGATCCCCCGCCTTCCGACGCCCCTGTCGCCCGGGCCGGATATGCCCCGCGCGGCCCCCCGGGCCATCCGCCCATGGGGCAAACGTCCCATGGATTGCGACAACAGGGTCAGTTTGCGTCAAAAAGAGGTCGTTTTTGTTATAAGTACCCGTTAAGACTACCGACACACTGAGTTTGCGCGTGCCCCGGTACACCCAAAACCAAAGCGCAACAATCGACGCGGCCGCGCGGGACAGGCTCCCTGCGTAAGGCGGCGCAGAGGGAGAAAAGACAATGCCAGTCAAACCGCCGGTCACAGACCTGCCAATTCGAACCGCCGACAGCGGATTTTACAAGGGCTTCACCAAGGACGTCGCGATCACCGGGAAACTCCTGGTCGGCGGGCTGATCCTCTGGGCCATCGCCTTCCCGGACCAGGCCGCCAGCGTGCTCGGCGCGCTGAACTCGATCATCTTGGCCACATTCAACATCTGGTACGTCTACACGATGGCGTTCTTCGTCATCCTGTGCTTCGCGCTGGCGCTCTGGCCCACGGCGGGCAAGCTGCGGCTGGGGCACGACGATGACAGGCCAGAATTTTCCAATTTCTCGTGGTTCTCGATGATGTTCGGCGCGGGGATCGGGATCGGGATGCTGACCTTCGCAACCGCCGAACCGATGTACCATTTCGGCGCGAACCCGGCCACGATCATGGGCGACACCGAAGGCTCGACCGCCGGAAACGTGCGCGACGCCTATATCTGGTCGTTCACCCATTGGGGCCTCGCGGCCTGGGCGTCCTACGCCATCGTGGGCCTGGCCTTGGGCTATTTCTGCTACCGGCGCGGCCTGCCGCTCACGATCCGCTCGGCGCTCACGCCGATTTTCGGCAACAAGCTCTCGGGCCCCGTGGGGCATGTGGTGGATATCGTGGCCGTCGTGGCGACCGTGCTCGGCGTGTCCCAGACCCTAGGTTTCGGGGTCGAACAATTCATCGCCGGTCTCAGCCGGATCGGCGTCGGCGACTGGCTCTACACGGCCACGGCCGATGGGGGGCAGACCTCCTCGACCATGGGGATCATCGTCGCCCTGTGCGTGATCATGGGCCTGTCGACCCTGTCTGCGCTCTCGGGCGTGGGCAAGGGCATCAAGTGGCTGTCGAACCTCAACATGGGGCTCAGCTTCTTCGTGCTGATCTTCTTCCTGATCTTCGGCTCGACCTTCTTCGGTCTGCAAACCCTGTTCGTGGGCATGTTCGACTACCTGGTGTCGATCCCCGGCAATATCTTCACGGTCTGGGTCGGGGCACCGGCCGAGGCGATCATCGCCAGCGTACCGGCGTCGGTGCAGGCCCTGCCGGCCGAGGATCTCGCCGCCATGGTCGAGAGCGCGACCAGCCCCTGGGGCACCCTCGCGTCCTTCACCGAGGGGCTTCCGGCCAGCGCCGCGGCCCTGCCCGCAGCCGACATCGCGGCGGTCTATGCCGCGGCGACCGAGAATCGCCTGTCGGGCTGGCAAGGGGCCTGGACGATCTTCTACTGGGCCTGGTGGATCGCGTTCGCGCCCTTCGTGGGCGTGTTCCTGGCGCGCATCTCCAAGGGCCGCACGGTGCGTGAATACGTGCTGGGCGCGATGATCATCCCGGCGATCATGTGCTTTGTATGGTTCGCCCTCGTGGGCGGCACGGCGATCGACCTCGAACTTCGCGGCGTGGCCGATGGCGCGATCCAGGGGGCGGGTCAGGCTGACCAGCTCTTCGCGATGCTGGCGGTGATGCTGTCCGAGGGGCTGGCCTATGCCATGTCAGTGCTGATCGTGATCCTGCTCTTGACCTACCTGGTGACCTCTGCCGACAGCGCGGTGCTGATCATCAACACGATCAACGCCGCGGGCGACGAGGGTCCCAAGGCCCGCCCGCATATCCTGTTCTGGGGCGCGGCCCTGGCGCTGGTGGTGGGCGGTCTGATCATCGCGGGCGGCCTGGGCGCGATCCAGACGGCCATGGTGATCGGGGCGCTGCCCTTCTCGGTGGTGATGGTCCTGATGGGCCTGTCCCTGATCAAGGCGGTCTACCGCGACGGGCTGCGGCTCAAGCACGGGCTGCCCGCCACCCATGTGGAGCCGGCGGACACGGACGCCGCCCCCACCCCCGCGGAATGACGCGGACCCTTTGACAAGGACACAGGGCGGGGATCTTCCCCGCCCTTTTTCGTGGCCACACACCCCAACAACCTCGCCCGCCTCACGGGGCCACGCCGAAAACAGACCGCGCGATGTCGGGAACGGGCGGGCCACCGACCCGGGCCAGACGCCACCGTGTCCCAACGGCAGGAGGCGCACGATGAAATCCCACACTCAGGTCTGCGTGATCGGCGGCGGTGTTGTCGGCTGTTCGGTGCTCTACCACCTGACGAAGCTTGGCTGGTCCGACGTGATGCTGCTGGAGCGCTCCGAACTGACCTCCGGCTCCACCTGGCACGCGGCGGGGGGCTTTCACACCCTGAACGGCGACACCAACATGGCCGCCCTGCAAGGCTACACCATCGGGCTCTACAAGGAGTTGGAGGCACTGACCGGCCTGTCCTGCGGTCTGCACCACGTGGGCGGCATCACCCTGGCCGACACTCCCGAGCGCTTCGACATGCTCAAGGCCGAGCGCGCCAAGCACCGCTACATGGGGCTGGAGACCGAGATCCTCGGCCCGGCCGAGATCAAGGCCATGGCCGATCTGGTCAACACCGACGGGATCCTCGGCGGGCTCTACGACCCGCTCGACGGCCATCTCGACCCCTCGGGCACGACCCACGCCTATGCCAAGGCCGCCAAACTCGGCGGCGCGCAGATCCACACGCACACCATGGTCACCGCGACCACACCGAACCCCGACGGCACCTGGACCGTCGAGACCGACAAGGGCACCGTGATCGCCGAACACTTGGTCAATGCCGGCGGCCTCTGGGCGCGGGAGGTCGCGGCGATGGCGGGTGTCTACCTGCCGCTTCTGCCCATGGCGCACCAGTATATCGTCACCGACGACATTCCCGAGATCTACACCCGCGCCACCGAGTTCCCCCATGTGATCGACCCCGGCGGCGAAAGCTACCTCCGGCAAGAAGGCCGCGGCCTCTGCATCGGGTTCTACGAGAAACCCTGCGAGGCGTGGTCCGTGGACGGCACGCCCTGGGACTTCGGGCACGAATTGCTCAACGACCAGTTCGAGAAGATCGAGGATAGCATCGCCTTCGCCTACCGCCGCTTCCCGGTGCTGGAAACCGCAGGGGTCAAATCGGTGATCCACGGCCCCTTCACCTTCGCCCCCGACGGCAACCCGCTCGTCGGTCCCGTGCCGGGGCTGCGCAACTACTGGTCGGCCTGCGCGGTCATGGCGGGCTTTTCGCAAGGGGGCGGCGTGGGCCTGGCGCTCGCGCAATGGATGATCGAGGGCGAGACCGAACGCGACCCCCGCGCCATGGACGTCGCCCGCTTCGGGCGCTGGACGACGCCGGGCTACACGGTCCCCAAGGTAATCGAGAACTACCAGAACCGCTTTTCCGTCAGCTACCCCAACGAGGAACTGCCCGCCGCGCGCCCCTTCCGCACCACGGCGATGTACGACATCTGGGACGGCATGGGCGCGGTCTTCGGCCAGACCTACGGGCTGGAGGTCGTCAACTACTTCGCCCCTGAAGGCGCGCCGCGCTTCGAAACCCCAAGCTTCCGCCGCTCCAACGCCTGGGGCGCGGTGAAGGCCGAGGTCATGGCCGTGCGCACTGGCGTCGGCATCAACGAGTTGCAGAATTTCGGCAAGTTCCGCGTGACCGGCCCCGGCGCGCGGGCCTGGCTCGACCGGATCATGGCCGGCCGCATCCCCGCCCCCCGACGCCTGTCGCTCAGCCCGATGCTCGCACCCTCGGGGCGGCTGATCGGGGATTTCACCATCTCCTGCCTTTCGGAGACCGAGTTCCAGCTCACCGCCTCCTACGGCGCGCAGGACTATCACCTGCGGTGGTTCCAGACCCATCTCGACGACGGCGTCACTGTGGAAAACATCTCGGATGCGCGCACGGGGTTCCAGATCGCCGGACCCAGGGCCCGCGAGGTGCTGGCCGCCTGCACCCGCGCGGATGTCTCGGCGGAGGCGTTCCGCTTCTTCGACGTGGCGCCCATGACCATCGGCATGGCCCACTGCCTCGTCCAACGGGTCAGCTACACGGGCGATCTGGGCTACGAGATCTACTGCAGCCCGACCGAACAGCGCCACCTCTTCCACACGCTCTGGGAGGCCGGACAACCCCATGGCATCCGCCCTTTCGGGATGCGCGCCATGATGTCCCTGCGGCTCGACAAGTTCTTCGGGGCCTGGAGCCGCGAGTATTCGCCCGACTACACCGCCGCCGAGACCGGGCTCGACCGGTTCATCCATTTCGGCAAGAACACCGCCTTCATCGGCCGCAACGCGGCGGAGGCGGAGCGCGCCACGCCCCCCGCGCGCCAACTCTGCGCCTTCGAGGTCGCCGCCACCGACGCGGATGTCGTGGCCTACGAGCCGATCTCGCTGGACGGCGAGGTCGTGGGCTTCTGCACCTCGGGGGGCTACGCGCATTTCACAGGCAAATCCATCGCCCTGGGCTTCGTGCCGCGCGAAATGGCCCAGGACGGGCTGGAGGCCAGCATCGAGATCCTCGGCGACCATTGCCCGGCCACCCTGATCACCACACCGCTCTTCGATCCGGACGGGGCCCGCATGCGCGGCTGAGGCATCCCGCGAACACGCGTTTTCGAAAACGCGTGACGGCACGCCGGGCCCGAGGGACGCGCCCCCGCGCGGGCCCCCGCGCGCGCCCATGGCAGGCTGGCGTCCGATCTCCGGGCCTCCAAGCGTTTTCGAAAACGCTTGGGCGCATCCCCTTCCCGACGCGCGCCTTTCCGGGCAGGATCACGTTATGGCCGATATCGCCCTCCTCCTCGCCGCCGGCGCCTCGTCGCGCATGCGCGGCCGCGACAAGCTGATGGAGCTTGTGGACGGCACCCCCCTCGTCGCCCGCCAGGCCGCCCTCGCGGCCTCCGTGGTCCCGCATGTCCTCGTCGCCCTGCCGCCCGCGCCGCACCCGCGCCACGCCGCGCTGGATGGGCTCGACGTCACCCGCCTGAGCCTGCCCGACAGCGCCGAGGGCATGGGCGGCACCCTGCGCGGTGCTGTCGCCCGCCTGCCCGCCGATTGCACGGGCCTGCTGCTGCTGCTTGGAGACTTGCCGGAAATCACCGCCGAGGACCTGCGCGCCGTCCTCGCCGCGCGCCGCACCCACCCGCAGGCCCGCATCTGGCGCGGGGCCACCGAGGACGGCGCTCCGGGCCACCCGATCCTCTTTGCCCCCGACACCTTCCCCGATTTCGCGCGGCTTTCCGGCGATGCGGGCGGCCAGTCCGTGATCGCCAGGCACCGCGACCACCTGCACCTCGTGCCCCTGCCCGGCACCCGCGCCCGCCGCGACCTCGACACGCCGGAAGACTGGGCGGCCTGGCGGGACATGCGCTCCCAAACGCCCTGATCGAAGTTGAACGCCGGTGTGCCCGGGCTGATCCATGCGAGCTCTGGTCGTCGCAGTATCGTCGCAGAAATTCCCAAGCCGTACCGCTTTCGCAGCCGACAAGGACAAGGCGGCGCGCGCGGCCTGTGCCGCCGCTATCGTCACGAAAGATCATGGGTGAGTTATGAGAGTTCTGATTGTTGCCTTGATTGCAACGGCAACCCTTGCCGGATGCGCCAAACCTCCGAAAAGCATAGCGCCTACCGCTGTGTCCACATCCAACTACGAAGGCTACACATGTGCCGAGTTGCAGGCGGAACTGAGCCACAACATGCGCGAGTTGGCCGCCGCGGAGAGTCGACAGCGCGCCGCTGTGGCCGGGGATGCGGTCGGCGTGTTTCTCGTGCTGATTCCGCCCAGTGCCTTCACCGGTGATGCGTCTGCGGATGTGGCGCTGAACAAGGGCGAGGACATCGCTTTGCAGACGGTTTACAACCGCCAATGCGCCCCACAGCGTCTGGTCTCCCGTGGCAGTACCTGGAACAGGTGGTAACCCGAAGCGGCAGCGACCAGCCGGATCTCAAGGGGGATGCGGCTGGTACCCGAGGTCGGACTCGAACCGACAAGATGTTGCCATCGGGGGATTTTGAATCCCCTGCGTCTACCAATTCCGCCACTCGGGCACGGGCGTTGTGCTAGCGCCAAGCCCGCGCCGCGTCCAGAGCAAAAACGCCCTAGAACATCACGCCGACCAGCCACAGCGTGATCCCCGGAAAGGCCACGAGGATCACCACCCGCACCAGGTCCGAGGCGACAAAGGGCGCCACCCCGCGATAGGTCCGGCCCATGGGCACGTCGCGCGCCATGGAGTTGATGATGAACAGGTTCATCCCCACCGGCGGCGTGATCAGCCCGACCTCCACCACGATCAGCGCGAGAATGCCGAACCAGATCGCTGCCTGCTCGGGCGTCAGGCCGAAATCCAGTGCCATGACGATGGGAAAGAAGATCGGGATGGTCAGCAGGATCATCGACAGGCTGTCCATCACGCAACCGAAGATCAGGTAGCAGACCAGCATCGCCGACAGCACCACCAGCGGCGCGAAGCCCTGGGCCGTCACCCATTCGGCCAGCTGCTGCGGCGCCTGTGTGAACGCAAGGAAGGAATTGAAGAGCTGCGCGCCCAGCACGATGAAGAAGATCATCGCCGAGGCCTGCGCGGTCTCCAGGATCGACTCGAGCAACCCTTTCCAGGTCAACCCCCCCGTGGCCCAGCCGTAGATCCCCGTGGCCACCGCGCCCACCGCCGCGCCCTCGGTGGGCGTGAACAGCGCCTGCACCCCGTCCTGCGCCCAGTTCCAGTCCCCCGCAATGCCCCCCATCACCAGACCGAAGATCACCACCACCGGCCAGATCCGCCACAGGGTCCGCATCCGGTCGGCCATGGGAATGCGCGGCGCGGTGGTGGCCGCGTCCGGTTTCACGCGCACATAGATCGCCACGGTCAGCATGTAGCCAAGGGCCGCGATGATGCCCGGGATGAGCGCGGCGATGAACATCTTGACGATGTTCTGCTGGGTCAGGATCGCATAGATCACCAGGATCACCGAAGGCGGGATCAGGATGCCCAGCGTGCCCCCCGCCGCCAGCACCCCGGTGCTGAGACTGTCGGAATAGCCGCGCTTCTTCATCTCCGGCAGGGCCACCTGCCCCATGGTCGAAGCCGTGGCCAGCGACGACCCGCACACCGCCCCGAACCCCGCGCAGGCCCCCACGGCTGCCATCGCCACCCCGCCCTTGCGGTGCCCCAGCCAGTCCGACGCCGCCTGGAACAGCGCCGCCGACATGCCCGACTTCGTGGCGAACTGCCCCATCAGCAGGAAGAGCGGCACGATGGACAGCGAATAGCTCGAAAACGTGTCATAGGTCAGCGTCTTCATCTGGCTCAGGGTCGCGTTGGGATGCCCCAGCACGACCCAGGTCCCGATGAACCCGGTAAGCCCCATGGCCACCGCGATCGGCACCCGCAAAAAAATCGCCCCCAGCATCAGCGCAAAGCCCGTGAGCGCCAGCTCCACGCCGCTCATGCCCGGCCCTCCCGCCCGGCAAGCACCCAGTTCAGGCTGCGCCACACCGTATAGAGCGCCACGACCAGGAACACCGCCGCCCCGGTCACCGCCAGCGCATAAGGGATCCACACCGGCAGCTCCAGCTCATAGGTCGTCTCGGGAAAGAACGGCTTGAAGCCCATCCCGAGCGCCTCCCGCAGCCCCTCGGAGCCATAGGGAAACTTCTCCCCGAACCCCAGCCACAGCCGCCAGAAGATCACGCCCGCCGCCAGCGCGATCAGCCCGTCACCGATCAGCCCGGTCAGCGCATGGATCCGCGGCGGCAGCCGGTCCACGAAGATATCCACCGTCACATGCCCGCGCTTGAGCTGGCACCAGGGCAGAAACGCGAAGATCGCCACCGCGCAGCCCGCCTCCACCAGCTCGAAATCCCCGGTGATCGGCCCCAGGCCCAGCCCGATCAGCGCCCGCCCGATGATCGACGCCACGGTGATCACCGCAATCGCCACCAGCACCAGCCCGCCGCCATAGGCCATGGCGCGCGCCAGCGCTTCCAGCGCCCGGCCCGTCCGGGCCTCCCAGGTGGGTGCGATCATGCTAACGAGCCTCTTGCGGATCGGGATCGGACAGCCCGCGCACGCAACCCGCGCATCCGGACGCCCCCCGGTTTAGCGGTCCCGTCGCGCGGCGCAAGGGGCCGCGCGGCGGAAAAAAAGGGGCCGGACGGATGCGCCGCCCGAACCCCGGTCATCAAAATGGCTCCGCTCGGACGACCCGCCGCTCAGCTGCTGCCATCCTCGTGCTTGGTGATCAGCATCCTGGCATCGTCCACCATGGCCGCACCGGGCAGGCCCTTGTCCTCCATTTCGGCGATCCAGGCCGCGGTCAGATCGTCGCCGATCTTGCGCAGCTCCGCCACCGTGGCATCGTCCAGCGTGTGGATCTTGTTGTCCGTGCCCGCCACGACCTCCTCGCCGAGCCCGTCGCCCTGGTCCATCGCGCGCCCGGCCCAGGCCGAGGCCTCCAGTCCGGAATTGGCGTCGATGATCGCCCTGAGATCCTCCGGCAAGCCCTCATAGGTCGCCTTGTTCATCCCCCACAGGAAGAAGGTGTTGTAAAGCGCCCGGTCCCCGCCGATCTGGGTGTGGCTGTCGGCCAGCTCATGCACCTTCAGCGGCGGCACGATCTCCCACGGGATGACCCCGCCATCGACAATCCCCTTGGACAGCGACTCGGGAAACGCCGGAACCGGCATTCCCACCGGCGTCGCGCCCAGGGTCTCCAGCAACTTGTTGGCCTGCCGCGACGGACCACGCAGCTTGAGCCCGTCGAAATCCGCGGTGCTCATGATCGGCGCGCCCTTCTTGTGGATCACCCCGGGCCCGTGGACATGGACCGCCATCAGGTGGATGTCGCCCATCCGCTCCATCAGGTACTTCTCGGTAAACTCCCACGCCGCACGGGAGGAGTTTTCCGCCGACATGGTCGTCATGAAGGGCAGCTCGAACACCTCGCTCTCGGGGAATCGCCCGGGCGTATAGGCCGGCAGCGCCCAGCCGCAATCGATCACCCCGTCGCGGATCTGGTCATAAAGCGCGGGCGGCTTGCCGCCCAACTGCATCGCCGGATAGATCTCCACCTTGATGCGGCCTTCGGACTCCGCCTCGATCTTCTCCGCCCAGGGCGTGATGAAGAACTTCGGGATCGACCCCTGCGGGCTGAGGAAATGCTGACAGCGCAGCGTGACATCCTGCGCGGCGGCGAGACCAGCGGACAGTGACAGGGCCACTGCCCCGGTCAGGGCAGTTTTGAGCAATGTGTTCATGGTGTTCCCTCCCTGGAACGAATGATCGCGATATCCCGGGCGCGCGCCGGTTCTTGGTGCCGTGCATCGCCTTGGGCAAACTCTAACGCGCCCTGTCCAAAGTGCCAGATGTTTGATGCCCCCTGTGCCCGGCCAGGGGATTGACCGCGCGCCGCGCGCATGGTGCATGGGGCGCAAAGTCATCGAGGCAAGCATGATCCGGAAACTGCATGACTGGGGTGTCGGCCCGACCCCGCCTCGCCACGCGCCCCGGCCTGCGTGCCCCTCATCGCAGGCGCGGTCTTTCCCGCGCGTGCCGGGCATGCCGCTGCCGACCACCGAGAGATGCGCTTGCTGGCGTCCCTCCGCCCCCGATGCGCTCTGCGGCGCGCGACCGACGCGGGAGCCTCGATAATGCCATCATCGCCCGAGCATTTCGCGATATCCCACCGCCTGCACCAGTTGGCGGCGGATGCGAACGGCCCCTCCGTGTCGCTGGGCTGGGTCATGTCGCAGCTTCACGAACGGGCGTTCGGCCTGTTCCTGTTGATCCTCGCCCTGCCCTGCTGCATCCCCTTTCTCTACGGCATTCCGCAGATCGTCGCCCTGCCGCTGATGTTCGTCTCCGCCCAGATCCTGTTCGGACGGCAGACCCCCTGGCTGCCCGAGCGCCTGAGCACGCGCGAGGTTCAGACCGAGGCGCTGTCGCGCCTTGCGGCGCGCGCGGAGCCTTGGCTGCACCGGATCGAGGCCGTCAGCCGCCCCCGTCTTGCCGCCCTGACCCATGGGCCCGCCGACCGCATCGTCGGGCTGGCGCTGGTCCTGTTCAGCGCGTCGATCCTGGTGCCGCTGCCGTCGACCAACACCGTGCCCGGCTTCGCGGTCGTCATCATCGCCATGGGCCTGTTGCAGCGGGACGGGATCCTCGTCATCCTGGGCACGCTCCTGGGCACAGCCTGGATCGGGGCGCTGATCGTGGCCGGAGCGACCCTGATCAGCTTGCTCACGTCATGGATCGGCCTGTGATTGCGTTCCGCGCCCGTCTTGTCCCATTCTGGGACAACGCCCATTTCGCGGCCCCGTCCGCGCCTGTCCGAGGTTCCGATGCTCGATAATCCCCGCACCCTTGCCGTTCTCGCCGCTGGTGGGTCGCTGGCGCTGCTGCTCGCGGCCTGGGGGTTCCAGTATCTCGGCGGGCTGGCGCCCTGCGCGATGTGCGTCTGGCAACGCTGGCCCCATGCGCTGGCCGTGGCCGCGGGCGGGCTGGCTTTGGTCACACCGCTGGCAGCCTGGCTGGGCCTGGGCGGTGCGCTCGCCACCGCCGGGATCGGCGGCTATCACACAGGCGTGGAGCGCGGCTGGTGGGAAGGCCCCTCCACCTGTTCCTCGGGCGAGATCGGCGGGCTGAGCCCGGACGAATTGCTCGCACAGATCATGGAGGCGCCGCTGGTGCGCTGCGACGAGGTCGCCTGGCAAATGCTCGGCCTGTCCATGGCCAGCTGGAACGTGGTGCTGAGCCTCGGCCTCGCCGGGCTCTGGGCGCTCGCGCTGCTGCGCGCGCGCCGGGCCTGACCGCCGCGCCACAGCCGCCGGAGACGTTACCGGATCCTTGCACCACCGTGCGAAGGTGCCCGACACATGGCCGACACCTGTCCGACAGCGATCCGACGCGGTCGGACAGCGCCCGGTCGGGGCGATTTCAGTGCAGCGTGACCTCGTGGGTGACATGCCGCCAGTCGCCCGGCGAGATCTGTTTGCGATGCGCGAACCGGACCGAATGCAGCGCGCCTTCGATCTCGTCCTGCCAGAATTCGATGAACTTGAAGAGCCGCGGATAATCCGGTGCCAGATCGTAATCCTGCCAGATGAACGTGTTGAGAACACTGGGGTGATCGGGCATCCTGTAGAACATCTCCGCCGTGGTCAGCCCGTAGCCGCGAAGCATCAATTCGGTCTCACTTGCCTTCATCAAGATCTCCATTCTGAGTGCCGTGAGACCATCTCGCCATAGAAAAAATAATAAATCAATAAGAACAGTATGTTAGCACTCACCGCCCGAGGCTGCTTACAGGCAAAACGCACAACTTGTGCGCAAGATGAAGGTTCTGTTATACTTTCGACAACTAAATATTGTGCACCTTGTAAAGGACGCCTGCCCTCGTGACCGATACCCCGGAACCCCCTGAAAACACAGACGAAACTCCGCCCGGCGGCGGTCGGATACAGGAAACCATCTCGATCGCCGAAGAGATGAAGAGCTCCTATCTCGATTACGCCATGAGCGTGATCGTGAGCCGGGCGATTCCGGACCTCCGCGACGGGTTGAAACCGGTGCATCGGCGGATCCTCTACGCCATGCACGAGACCGGCAACACCCACGAGAAGGCCTATCGCAAATCCGCCCGCCCCGTGGGCGATGTGATGGGCAAGTACCACCCGCACGGCGATTCCGCGATCTATGACGCCCTGGTGCGGATGGCACAGGATTTCTCCATGTCCCTGCCGCTTCTGGACGGGCAAGGCAACTTCGGCTCCATGGACGGCGACAACCCCGCCGCCATGCGCTACACCGAGGTGCGGATGGACAAACCGGCGGCGGCGCTTCTCGCGGATATCGAGAAGGAGACCGTTGATTTTCAAGACAATTATGATGGCAAGGATCGCGAGCCCACGGTCCTTCCGGCGCGGTTTCCGAACATGCTGGTCAATGGCGCGGGCGGCATCGCCGTGGGCATGGCGACCAACATTCCGCCCCATAACCTGGGCGAGGTGATCGACGCCACGCTCGCGCTGATCGAGACCCCGGATCTCGAGGTCGAGGACCTGATGCAATACATCCCCGCCCCGGATTTCCCCACGGGCGGGCAGATCCTCGGCCGGGGTGGCGCGCGCAAGGCCTATCTCGAAGGCCGCGGCTCGGTCATCATCCGCGCCAAGACCCGGATCGAGGAGCTGCGCAAGGACCGCTACGCCATCGTGCTCGACGAGATCCCCTACCAGGTCAACAAGTCCTCCATGATCGAGAAGATCGCCGAACTGGTGCGCGAGAAGCGGATCGAAGGCATCGCCCATGTGCAGGACGAGAGCGACCGGGTCGGCGTCCGCGTGGTGATCGAGCTGAAACGCGACGCCACCCCCGAGGTGGTGCTGAACCAGCTCTACCGCTTCACCCCGATGCAGACCTCTTTCGGCTGCAACATGCTGGCGCTGAACGGCGGCCGGCCCGAGCAGCTGACGCTCAAGGATTTCCTGAGCAGTTTCATATCCTTCCGCGAGGAAGTTGTCGCGCGTCGCACGGCCTATGACCTGCGCAAGGCGCGCGAGCGGTCCCATGTGCTCTGCGGTCTGGCGGTGGCGGTTTCGAACGTGGACGAGGTGGTGGCCACCATCCGCGCCTCCGCCGACGCCGCCGAGGCGCGCGAGAAGCTGATGACCCGGCGCTGGCCCGCCGCCGACATCGCCGATTACATCCGGCTGATCGACGACCCGACCCACACGATGAACGAGGACGGCACCTACAACCTGTCGGAAACCCAGGCCCGCGCGATCCTCGATCTGCGGCTGCAGCGCCTGACCCAGATCGGCGTCAAGGAGGTGACTGACGAGCTGCAGGAGCTCGCCGCGAAGATCCAGGAATACCTCGACATCCTGCGCTCGCGCTCCCGGATCATGGCGATCATCTCGGACGAGCTGCGCGAGGTGAAGGATCAATTCGCCGTCCCCCGCCGCACGGAGATCACCGACTGGTCCGGCGACATGGAGGACGAGGACCTGATCGAGCGGGAGGACATGGTCGTCACCGTCACCTCCGGCGGCTATATCAAGCGCACCCCACTGGTCGAATTCCGTGCCCAACGGCGCGGCGGCAAGGGCCTGGCGGGCATGGCCACCAAGGAAGACGACGTGGTCACGACCCTCTTCGTGGCCAACACCCACACGCCGCTTCTGGTCTTCACCACGGACGGGATGGTCTACAAGCTCAAGACCTGGCGCCTGCCTTCGGGGGGGCGCAACGCGCGTGGCAAGGCGCTAGTCAACGTGCTGCCGATCGACCCCGGCACCTCCATCGCGGCGATCATGCCTGTGGACCGGGCCGAGGAAGACTGGGCCGACCTGCAGATCGTCTTCGCCACCTCGGCGGGCGACGTGCGGCGCAACGCGCTGAGCGATTTCACCAATGTCATGCGCAACGGCAAGATCGCCATGAAACTGCCCGAGGGCGTCAGCCTGGTGAAGGCGCGGATCTGTTCCGAGGAGGACGACGTGATGCTGGTCACGGCCCTGGGCCGCGCGATCCGCTTCCGGACCACGGATGTGCGGGTCTTCAAGGGCCGCGATTCGACCGGCGTGCGCGGCGTGCGGCTGGCCGAGGGCGACCGGGTGGTGTCGATGGCCGTGATCCGGCATTTCGTCGCCGACCCGCAGGAGCGCGCCGCTTACCTGAAAATGCGCCGCGCCGTGGCCGGGCTCTCCGAGGAGGCCGAGAGCGAGGACGAGGACACCGTCGAAGCCGGGCAGCTGAGCCCCGAGCGCTATGCCGAGATGTCGGCGGCCGAGGACCTGATCCTGACCATCACCGAGGGCGGCACCGGCAAGATCAGCTCGTCCCACGACTACCCGGTGCGTGGCCGGGGCGGCCAGGGGGTGACGGCCATGGACAAGGCGATGCGGGGCGGCCCGCTGGTGGCGTGCTTCCCGGTGGAGATCGATGACCAGATCATGCTGGCCACCTCCACCGGCCAGTCGATCCGCTGTCCCGTGGATGGCATCAGCTTCCGCTCCCGCGCCGCCGGAGGCGTCAAGGTGTTCAACACCGCGCCCGGGGAACAGGTGGTCTCGGTGGCCTATATCGCCGACCGAGGTGAAGCGGATGGCGACGACCCGGCCCCCGAGGCGGGCTGAGGCCACCAACCGGTCCGGGGCTGGACAGACCGGCCCGAAACAGGTGATAGACGGAGCCCGACGGGCTCCGTTCCCCCGGTCGGGCCCCGGGGCTCGGGGCAGATGCAGGCGCCCGGTAAAAAGAACAAAGCCGACAGGCTTTTCCGCTGGATCAGGAGGATACCGTGATGACCGAGACCCTGCATATCGTTGGCGGCGGCATGGCCGGATCCGAGGCCGCCTGGCAGGCCGCGCAGATGGGCGTGTCCGTGGTGATCCACGAGATGCGCCCCAAGGTCGGCACCTTCGCCCACAAGACCGGTCACCTGGCCGAGATGGTCTGTTCGAACTCCTTCCGCTCCGACGATGACGAGCAGAACGCGGTGGGCCTGCTGCATTGGGAGATGCGCGCCGCGGGTGGGCTGATCATGGAGATGGCCGATGCCCATGCGCTCCCGGCCGGCGGGGCGCTCGCCGTGGACCGGGAGCCTTTCGCGGAGTCGGTGACCGCACGGCTCCACGAGCACCCGAACATCCGCGTGGAAGGCACTGAAATCACGTCGCTTCCCGCGGAGGGCAAGTGGATCATAGCCACCGGTCCGCTGACCTCCGGCGCGCTGGCCGAGGCGATCGCCGCCGAGACCGGGCAGGAAAGCCTGGCGTTTTTCGACGCCATCGCACCGATCCTGTATTTCGACAGTATCGACATGACCAAGGCCTGGATGCAGTCGCGTTACGACAAGGGCGAGACCGAGGAAGAGCGCACCGCGTACCTCAACTGCCCCATGGATCGCGACCAGTACGAGGCATTCATCGACGCGCTGCTGGCCGCGGAGAAAACCGAGTTCAAACCGGGCGAGACCGCCGGTTATTTCGACGGCTGCCTGCCGATCGAGGTGATGGCCGAACGCGGGCGGGAGACATTGCGCCACGGGCCGATGAAACCCGTGGGCCTGACCAACCCGCACCAGCCCGACGTCAAGGCCCATGCCGTAGTTCAACTTCGCCGGGATAACGCCCTGGGAACCCTTTATAATATCGTGGGTTTCCAGACCAAGATGAAGTACGGCGCGCAGAAAGAAGTCCTGCGCATGATCCCGGGGCTGGAGGAGGCCCGGTTTGCCCGGCTGGGCGGCATTCACCGCAATACGTTCATCAACGCGCCCACCTTGCTCGATGACCAGATGCGGCTGCACTCGCGGCCCAACCTGCGTTTTGCGGGGCAGATCACCGGAGTCGAGGGTTATGTGGAGAGTGCGGCGATGGGGCTCTTGGCGGGGCGGATGGCTGCCGCCGAGATCCTCGGCACGCCGCTGGCCAGCCCGCCGCAGGAGACCGCCATGGGCGCCCTGATCCATCACATCACCGGGGGCGCGGAGGCTAAGACCTTCCAGCCGATGAATGTCAATTTCGGGCTTTTCCCGCCGCTCGACGGGGTGCGCGGCGGGCGGCGGGGCCGCAAGGAACGCTACAAGGGCTATACCGACCGCGCCAAGGCCGCCTGGCAGGGCTGGCTGGGGCAGACGGCGCTGGCGGCGGAGTGATCGGGCGTCAAGGTCGCGTTGCAACCCATTGATCCTTCGATGAATACCCGCTTCGCCCCTTCGCCCACCGGGCCGCTTCATCTGGGTCACGGCTTCTCCGCCCTGACGGCGTGGCGGATGGCGCAGGCGGCGGGCGGCACCTTCCTGCTTCGGATCGAAGATATCGATCCGAGCCGCGCGCGCCCGGAATGGGAGGCGCTGATCTACGCGGATCTGCGCTGGCTGGGCCTGGATTGGCCGGAGCCGGTGATGCGGCAGTCCGAGCGGGCCGAAGCCTATGCCGCGGCGCTCGATGTCCTCTGGGATTGCGGCTTGCTCTATCCCTGCAGCTGCAGTCGCCGGGACATCCAGGAGGCCGCGCGCGCCCCGCAGGAGGGCGCGCCGCTGCTGGGCCCGGACGGCGTGGTCTATCCCGGCACCTGTCGCGGGCGGGACCGGGGCGGCGCCCGGCCCGAGGGTGCGGTGCTGCGGCTGGACATGGCGGCGGCGCTGGCCGCACTCGGCGCGCGCGAGTTGGGCTTTAGCGAGACGGGTCAGGGGCTTGAGGGGCACGGTGGATATGTCGGTTTGACCCCGGAGAACTTGCTGTCCCATGTGGGGGATGTCGTCTTGTGCCGCCGGGACATGGCGACCTCCTATCACCTGTCGGTGGTGGTGGACGATGCCGCGCAAGGGATCACCCATGTGGTGCGCGGGCGCGACCTGTTCGAGGCAACCGCGATCCATGTGGTGCTGCAGGCCCTCTTGGAGCTGCCGGTCCCGGACTACCACCATCACCGCCTGATCCGCGACGCGACCGGCAAGCGGCTGGCCAAGCGCGACGATGCGCGGGCGCTGTCGGCCTATCGGGCGGAAGGGCTGTCGCCTCAGCAGGTTATCGCGTTGTTTGAAAGTTCTGCGTGAAACGCCTCGCGGATGCGGGTTTCGCAGAGTTGGGCGAGGGCCTTGCGGTCGGTTACCTCCGAGACCGCGATGGGATCGTGGAATTGCACCACCACTTGGCCCTGACGCGGCAGCGCCAGCACCTGCAGGAAATGCGCGCCGAACTCCATATCGCCCCACCAGCCATAGACGCGCGGGTCGGCCCCCGCGGGCGCGTGGTAGGTCACGGTCACCGGCTGGATGGCGCAGGTTTCACGCAGCCCGTCGGTGAAGAACGCCGCGAAAAGCGTTGGTTTGAAAGGTAGAATGCGCTGGCTGTCCGAACTCGTGCCCTCGGGGAAGAACAGCAGGCGATGCCCGGCAAGCGTGCGGTTGCGAAAGAGCGCGGTTTGCGCCGGCGCCTCCCGTCGGTCGCGGGCGATGAACACCGTGCCCGTGGCTCGCGCCAGCCAGCCGATACCGGGCCAGCGGGCGACCTCGGCCTTTGAGACGAAATAGACGGTCTGACACGCGTTCAGCACGAAGATGTCGAGCCAGCTGGCATGGTTGGCGACCTGCGCGCCCTGCCCGGTCATGGGCCGCCCGCGCACCCCGTAGCTCAGCCCGATCAGCCAGAGCGCCGCACGGCACACGGCGGTGGTGACATGCGGCGTCACCGGGCGGTCCGGCCCGCAGAGGGGGCGCTCGACCAGACGCAGGAGCAAGAGCACCGCGAGCCCGCCGAACACCACGACCGCCAGGGGCACACCGCGCAGCCCGATCCGCGCCCAGTCCCCCGCGCCGAGCCGCCGCGGCGTGCAGGGCGGGGCGTCGCCGTACCAGGTGCTCATGACACGCGTGCGATGTGAAATGCCTTGCGCTTCTCGGACATGCGCGTGGTGTCCATCACCAGGCAGACATCGGTGGTGTTGAAGGCGTGATCCACGAAGGCGCCCTCCCCGACCCCGCCGCCGAGCCGCAGGTAGGCCTTGATCAGGGGCGGGATGGCACGGTTCGCCGCCACGATGTCGAGCTGGGCCTCGGGGATCAGGTTCATGGTCTGGAAATGGTCCGGCTGGGCCCGCACGCGCAGGTCCCTCGGCGCCATGTGCCGGTGGTGTAGCAGCGACAGAGGCGCCGCCAACGCGTCGAGATCGGTGCCATGGAAGCTGGCGACGCCGAAGAGCACCTCGATCCCGTAGGCTTCGACATATTCCGCCAGCCCGCCCCAGAGTGCCATCATCGCCAGCCCGCCGCGGTAATCGGCATGAACGCAGGAGCGCCCAAGCTCCAGCAGGCGGCGGCCCGTGGCGCGCAGGGGCGCAAGATCGTACTCCCCCTCGGAATAAAAGGCTCGCCCCGCCGGCAGGGCCGCATCGCGCAAGAGCCGGTAGACCCCGACCACCCCGCATAAATCGTCGGCAGGCCGCGCCAGATCGCGCAGAAGAAGATGCTCGTAGAGCGGATCGAACGCATCCCTTTCCAGCCGCGCGTCGTGATCCACCAGGTCCCCGCCACCGCCCAGCTCGGCCACGAAGACCTCGTAGCGCAACCGCTGGGCCGCACGCAATTCCTCTGCCGTGGTGGCGAGTTTCACGTCAAATCGGGGCGTGTGGGTCAACATGGTCCGCTGTCTGCAAGGCGTGTTCAGGCATCATGTCATCCGCATCGTCCATGGGACATGACATTCGTTGACACAACCTAGGGTTGTTGTTAGCTTTTTGGTACACTCATTCAAGGAACGTCAGTCCATGTCGAAAAGCCGATCCAGCGCGACGCGCCGACCGTCGAGGACCACCTTTCCCTCGTTCTCGAAATTCACGGTGATGCGGCTGTCGATGTTCGACTGCACCTGTCCGATGCCCCAGTCCGGCTCGGCGGGGTTGCGCACGAACATCCCGGGCTCCAGCAGGGCGTTGAGTTCAGACATGGCCGCACGTCCTTTCGACGGAGGTTGCTATGGATGAGCCTGGGGGGACTCAGGCGCGCAGCGATCTGAGCGCGCTGATCGGATCTCGCATCTGTCACGATCTTATTAGCCCATTGGGCGCGATCGGCAATGGTCTGGAGCTTTTGCAGATGTCCGGGGCGTCCGAAAGCCCGGAAATGACCCTGATCGCAGACAGCGTCACCAGCGCCAATGCCCGGATCCGGTTTTTCCGGATCGCCTATGGCGACGCGGTGCAGAACCAGATGATCAAGGGCGCGGAATTGCGCGGTGCGCTCCATGGCAGCTACCAGGGCAGCCGGTTGCAGATCGACTGGCAGCCGGAGGACATGCTGCGGTCGACCGCCAAGCGCGGGTTCCTGGCGTTGCAATGCCTGGAGACGGCGATGCCCTATGGCGGGCGCATCCGCGCGGTGGATGTGGGCGCGCGCGGCCTGGTCTTCGAGGGCAGCGCGGAGCGTTTTGCCTATGACGCGACCTTGTGGGAGGGGCTGACACAGAACGGCCCCTGGGACGGGGTCCGGCCCGCACAGGTGCAATTTCCCCTGCTGGCCGAACTGGCGCGGGAGGCCGGGAATGCCATCTCCGTATCGAGGACCGACGCGACGCTGACCCTGAGTGTCTGAGCGGCCCGGGGGGGTCAGGCGCGGATCGTGCCGTCACCCTCCACCAGGTATTTGAAAGAGGTCAGCTGCTCGGCCCCCACCGGGCCGCGGGCGTGCATTTTGCCCGTGGCGATGCCGATCTCCGCCCCCATGCCGAACTCGCCCCCATCGGCGAACTGGGTGGAGGCGTTGCGCATCAGGATCGCGCTGTCGAGCCGTTGGAAGAAACGCGCGGCGGTGGCGTCGTTCTCGGTCAGGATGCAGTCGGTATGCTGCGAGCCATAGCGCCGGATATGGGCGATGGCCCCGTCCACCCCGTCGACGACCCGCGCGGCGATGATCATGTCGAGAAACTCGCGGCCGAAATCGTCGGCCTTGGCCGGGACGGTGCCGGGGATCGCCTGCAGGGTGTCGTCCGCGCGCACCTCGACCCCGGCCGCGATGAGGTCCGCGATGAAGGTTGCGCCGTTCCGGTCGTACCAGGCGCGGTCCACCAGGAGGCATTCGGCCGCCCCGCAGATGCCCGTGCGCCGGGTCTTGGCGTTGAGGATCACGCGGGCGGTCTTATCGGGATCGGCGTCGGCATCCACGTAGATGTGGCAGATCCCTTCGAGATGGGCGAAGACCGGCACGCGGGCCTCGGCCTGCACCCGGCCCACGAGGCCCTTGCCGCCCCGGGGGATGATCACGTCGATCGTATCGGTCATGGTCAGCATCTCGCCCACCGCGGCCCGGTCGCGGGTCGGCACCAGCTGGATCGCGGTCTCGGGCAGGTCTGCGGCGCGCAGCCCGTCCCTCAGGCAGGCATGGATCAGGCTTGAGGAATGGAAGCTCTCGGACCCGCCGCGCAGGATGACCGCGTTGCCGGATTTCAGGCACAGGGCGCCCGCATCCGCCGTGACGTTGGGCCGGCTTTCATAGATTACGCCGATCACGCCCAGGGGCGTGCGCACCCGGCGGATATGCAGCCCCGTGGGCCGGTCCCATTCCGACAGAACCGCGCCGACGGGGTCGTCCTGGGCGGCCACGGCGCGCAACCCGTCGACAATGCCCTGGATGCGCGCCTCGTCGAGCGCGAGCCGGTCCATCATCGCGGGGCTCAGCCCCTTGTCGCGACCATAATCCAGATCGCGCGCATTGGCTGCGATGATCTCGTCCCGCCGGGCCCAAACCGCATCGGCGGCGGCCGTCAGCGCCTGCGCGCGCTGGTCTGCCGGGGCAAAGGCCAACTCCGCAGCGGCCGCCTTTGCGGCGGTCCCGATCTCGGCCATCAGGGCGGGGATATCGGCGAAGTCTTTCATGGTTCGCGCCTCCTTTGTTGGATGCAGGAAATACCCCGCTCCTGTCCCGCCGACAACGAAAAAGCCCCGGCGCGAAACCGGGGCTTCGATCTGATGGCCAGCTCAGGTCCGCCTGCGCCGCATCAGCACCATCCCGAGCAGGCCGCTCAGCAATAACGCCCCACCGGCCGGCAAGGGAATTGGCGCCACCTTGGACAGGGATGTAATGGTGAAATTTGTCCGCTCAAACCCGCCGTCCGCGTTCGCGCCGAAGAAGTAAAGTTGAACGAGGTCGAAATCCGCAAGGTCGATCGTGTCCGGCAGATCAATGGAGTCGAAAACCGTGCGCGTGTTGTCGATGAGAAAAAGGCTCACTCGTTCCCAGGACACCGCAGGCGGGTCGACCTCATAAACCAGTCCCACGGTGTCATTGACGTCGTTCTCTTCGATCCGAAACAAGTCCGGCAGTGCGACGCCCGAGAGATCGAGGCCATCGACCCGCAAATCGATCACCGAATAGAGCGAGCGGGTAAAGTTCGGACTGGGACCAGTATCGCCGGTCTCTGTCCGAAGCAGTTCATCGTCGAAGGTGAAGCTGCCCGAGAGATTTCCAAGGTCCTCGGCCGCGTCAGCGACGGAGTTTGTCGGAACGTCACTGGAGCGGAAGGAAAATGACGCTTCGAAGTCGTAGGTGACGGGGGCGGCGGGGGCGCTGGCCGCGGAAAAAAGGACTGCGGCCGCGCAGGTTACAAGTTTCATGGTTAAAAGCCTTTTGTCGTATAAGGCTAATAAAGTGGCATATTTCACCGATTCGTTCAATAAATGTGCAATTTTCGGACAGCCAAGCCGGGGGCGATCAGAGCACCATGTCGTCGCGGTGGATCAGCACCGCGCGGCCCGGGTAGCCGAGCACCGCCTCGATCTCGGCGCTGCGGTGGCCGCGAATGGCGCGCGCCTCGACGGCGGTGTAGCGGGTCAGGCCGCGGCCCAGGGCGGTGCCGTCCGGTGCGAGGATGATGACAGGATCGCCGCGCCCGAAAGCGCCCGAGACCTCGGTGATGCCCGCGGGCAGCAGGCTCTTGCCCCGTTTCAGCGCGGCACAGGCGCCCGCATCCACGGTGATCTCGCCGCGCGGTTTCATCGCCGCGATCCAGTGCTTGCGCGCGGCCAGCGGGTCGGTGCGCGGCACGAACCAGGTGGCGGGCGCGCCGTCCATTAGCGCCTTGAGGGGGCGCGGGCGGGCGCCTTCGGTGATCGCCATGGCGCAGCCTGCATCCATCGCCGTGCGCGCGGCCATCAGCTTGGTCTTCATCCCGCCCTTGGACAGGCCCGAGACCGCGTCGCCCGCCATCGCCTCGATCTCGGGGGTGATCTCGTCCACCCGATCGAAGCGCGTGGCGGTGGGGTCGGTCGCCGGGTTCGCGGTATAGAGCCCGTCCACATCCGACAGCAGCACCAGCTGGTCCGCCCCGGCCATGACCGCGACCTGCGCGGCCAGCCGGTCGTTGTCGCCATAGCGGATCTCATCCGTGGCGATGGTGTCGTTCTCGTTGACGATGGGGGTCACGCCGAGCGACAGGAGCGTGCCGAGCGTGGCGCGGGTGTTGAGGTAGCGGCGGCGGTCGGTGCTGTCCTCCAGCGTCACGAGCACCTGGGCGGTGGTGATCTTGTGGGGGGCGAGCACCTCTTCATAGGCGCGGGCGAGCCGGATCTGGCCCACGGCGGCGGCGGCCTGGGCCTGTTCCAGCGGCAGCGCGCCAGTGCCGAGGCCCAGCACCCGGCGCCCGAGCGCGATGGAACCGGACGACACGAGGATCACGTCCGCCCCGCGCGCGCGGATCTCGGCCACGTCCTGGGCCAGCCCGGTCAGCCAGTCCTGCCGCAACGCCCCGCTGGCCTGGTCCACCAGCAGGGCAGAGCCGATCTTGACCACGAGGCAGCGCGCGGCACTCAGGGTTGCCAAGAGGTATCCTCCCGATCCGTGGCCTCCTCGGCCTGGCGCGCGCCGTCGATCCGTCGGCGCACGGCGCGCAAGACATCCTGCACCCCCTCGCCCGACACGCCCGAGAGCTGCAGCACGGGAAAGCCGCTGGCGGCCTGGAGGGCGGCGGCCTTCTCGGCACGCTCTTGCTCGTCCAGCGCGTCGATCTTGTTCAGGGCCGTGACCCGCGGCTTGGTCGCCAGGGCGCCGCCATAGGCCTGCAACTCGGTGAGGATGGTGCGGTAGTCGGCCACCACGTCCTCGGCGGTGCCGTCCACCAGGTGCAACAGCACCGCGCAACGTTCCACATGGCCGAGGAAGCGGTCGCCGATGCCGCGGCCCTCATGGGCGCCCTCGATCAGGCCGGGGATGTCGGCCATCACGAACTCGGTCCCGTCCACGCCCACGACGCCCAGGTTGGGATGCAGGGTGGTGAACGGGTAATCGGCAATCTTGGGCCGGGCGTTGGAGGTCGCGGCGAGAAAGGTCGACTTGCCCGCATTGGGCAGGCCCAGAAGCCCCGCATCGGCGATCAGCTTCAGCCGCAGCCAGATCGTCCGCTCCACCCCCGGCTGGCCGGGATTGGCCCGGCGCGGGGCCTGGTTGGTGGCGGATTTGAAATGCAGGTTGCCGAAGCCGCCATTGCCGCCCTTGGCCAGAAGCACCCTTTGGCCGATCTCGGTCATGTCGGCGATCACGGTCTCTTCGTCCTCTTCGAGAATCTCGGTGCCCACGGGCACGCGCAGGGTCACGCCGGCCCCGTCCTTGCCGGTGCGCTGCTTGCCCATGCCGTGCTGGCCGGACTTGGCGAAGAAATGCTGTTGGTAGCGGAAGTCGATCAGGGTGTTGAGCCCGTCGACCGCCTCGACCCAGACATCGCCGCCGCGCCCGCCATCGCCGCCATCGGGGCCACCGTATTCGATGTATTTCTCGCGCCGGAAGCTGATCGCCCCGGTGCCGCCGCCGCCGGAGCGGATATAGACTTTGGCCAGATCGAGGAATTTCATGAAAGCGCCTTTTCGGGTTGGCGTCGCTCGTACAGGAACACCGGCGCAGGCTCAAGCCGCGCGCGGGAGGTTGCCATGCTCTGCCCCGTGCGCGCAAAGCCGCAGGCCTTTAGCACCTTGCCGGAGGCGGGGTTGTCGGTGAAGACCTCGGCCCCGAGCACCGGCAGGTCGAACCGGGTCTGCACCGCGTCGGCAAAGGCCCGGACCGCCTCGCGGGCGTAGCCCCGGCCCCAGCTGTCGGGGTCGAGAAAGTAGAAGATATGCGGCTGTCGGCTGACCCCGATGGAGCCGATCATCCGCCCCTCCGGCAGGCAGATCGCCAGCCGGAAGCCCAGGGTGCCGCGCCAGGTGTCGCGCGCGATCAGGGCCGCGGCCTCGACCTCCGGCCAGGGGATGGTGGCCACGAAGATGTTGGGCGCGACCTTGGGGTGTCCGGCGATGCGCGCGAGCGCGGCGGCGTCGCCGGGCGCGAGCGGGCGCAGGTGCAACCGCGCGGTGCGCAGCTCGGGCAGCGGGCCGGTCATGGCACGTAATCCTCCTGGTCCAGCCACATCCCCTTGATGACGACCTCCTGCCCGGTGGAGAGCGGCGTGATGCGACGGTCCGCGCAGGGCGTGAAGCCCAGCTTGCTCAGCACCCGGGCCGACCGCGTGTTGCCCGCGTGGTAGCCCGAGAGCAACCCCGGCGCATCGGGGGCGGCAAAATGATGGGCAAGCACGGCGCGCGATGCCTCGGTGGCATAGCCCTGCCCCCAGGCGGCGCGCCGCAGCCAGTAGCCGAATTCCCGACGCCGCCCGATGCAGCCGACAAGACCGCCCGCGTCATGGATCATCCAGACCTCGCCCGCGTTGCCGCGGTTCTTGGCGATGAAGTCCACGGCATCGGACAGCCCGTAGGGATAGGGCGCACGGGAAAGCCAGCGCAGCACCTCGAAATCGTGGATCGCCGCGACGATCGCGGCGGCGTCGGCATCGACGACCGGGCGCAAGCAGAGCCGGGCCGTCGTCAGAACGTGGCCCGGCGTCTGCATCGGCTCAGTCCACGGTCTTGAGGTAGGTCCAGGTCGGCACCTTGGCGTTGCGCGCCACGGAAAACGCCTCCGCATCGCCGAGATAGTCGAAGCCCGCATTGGTCAGCACCCGCGCCGAGACCGGGTTGTCCTGGAAGACCGCGCCGAAGATCGTCTTGTTCGCCAAGGGGTTGGCATCCACGAGCGCGTGCACCGCCTCGCTCGCGAACCCGGCGTTCCAGCAGGCGGGCGCCACCCAGTAGCTGATCTCGGACTGGCCGCGGTCCATGCGCTTGAGGGAGATCACGCCCAGCAGCTCCCCCCCGCCGAACTCCGACGCGTCGATGGCCCAGACGATCTCGTCGCTGCCCGGTGCGATCACGCGGGCGATGAAGGCCTCCGACGTACCGGGGGGCAGCGGATGGGGGATCGATGTCGTGCCCTCCGCCACGCGCTTGTCGCTGGTATAGAGCGCCATCAGCCCGGCATCCGACGCCCGCAGGGGCCGCAGGATGAATCGCTTGGCCGGAATGGCCGCTGCGGGTGCGATCGTTTCGTAACTCATGCTGGTCCTCCTCCGAACAGCACATAAAGGACGCTGGCGAGCGTCAGGCCCGCCAGGACATACATCAAGATCGGCTCCACCGCGGTGCCCGCGACCCGGGCCGCCATGGCCGACCCGCCCCAGGCCCAGATCGGCTGCAGCACGATCTGGCAGGCCAGAAGGCAGAGCGCGATGGTCAGCGTGGCCTGCAGCGCAGGCGTGCCGGGGGCGGTGAAGCTGGTGAAGCCCGCGGTGATCATCGCCCAGGCCTTGGGGTTGAGCGGGTGCACGATCAGCCCGGCGGCAAATCCCGGCGCGGGGGCGCCTTCGGCCTCGGGTGTGCCGAGACGCAACCGGGTCACGCGCCAGGCAAGATAACAGATATAAGCCGCCGATACCCATTTCAGGGTCTCGAAAATCCATGGCTGCCTCGTGCCGAGCGCCAGCAGGCCGAACCCCATGGGCCAGATGATGAACTGCTTGCCCGCAATCACCCCGGCCAGGAACGGCACTGCCCGACGCAGCCCGAACCGCGCGCCGGTGGCCATCAACGCCATGTTCGCCGGGCCGGGGGTTCCGACCTGGCTGGCGGCGAAAACGAGGAAACTGCCGATGGCGACGCTCATGGGGGACTTTCGGGTTGCGCGATGCGGGACGGAATGCTGCGATTGCATATGCCGCGGGGCCAAAACGAAAAGGACCGGCCTTTGGGGCCGGTCCGTCAGGACGCGTGTTCCTGAAGTGCGGTCGGCTTACTCGGCGGCCTCGGCGACCGGGAGCACGGATACGAAGGTCCGGCCCTTGAAACCCTTCTTGAACGACACGTTGCCTTCCACGGTCGCAAAGAGGGTGTGGTCCTTGCCCATGCCCACATTGTCGCCCGGCCACCACTTGGTGCCGCGCTGACGCAGGATGATGTTGCCGGGGATGACGGTCTCGCCACCGAATTTCTTGACGCCGAGGCGACGGCCCGCGGAGTCGCGCCCGTTCCGGGATGAACCGCCTGCTTTTTTATGTGCCATTGGTCGTGCCTCCTATCAGCCGTTTGCCAGTTCTTTGGCCTGAGCGATCCAGCCTTCACGCTCGATCCGGCCCTTGAACGACAGTTTCTCGTCCATAGCAGCCACGTCCTCGTCGGTCCATGCTGCGATTTGTGCGAAGGTGGTCACGCCCGCCTCCAGCAGTTTCTTCTCGAGCGCCGGGCCCACGCCCGACAGCTTCTTGAGGTCGTCCGCGCCTGCGGGCGCTTCGGCCTTGGGCGCGTCGGCTTTCGGGGCCGCCTTCTTGGGCGCGGCTTTCTTCGGCGCAGGTGCGGCCGCTTCGACGGCGGCACCGGAGACCGAGCCTGCGCCCACGGCGGCTTTCACGCCGGTCGCGCCTGCGCCGGAGGCCAGGATGTCGGTCACGCGCAGCAGCGTCAGTTGCTGGCGATGGCCCTTGGTGCGCTTGGAGCCATGCTTCCGCCGACGCTTGACGAAATGGATGACCTTCTTGCCCTTGATCTGCTCGATCACTTCGGCCTGCACACCGGCCCCATCCACCAGGGGGGCGCCGACGGTGCCGTCGACCATGAGAATCTCGTTGAACTGAACGGTTTCACCCGCTTCGGCGGCCAGTTTTTCCACGCGCAGGATATCCCCGCTGGAAACCTTGTACTGCTTGCCACCGGTCTTGAGGACCGCAAACATATGATCTTCCTTCATTTTTACCCGCGTCCTGTGGCCCCGGCCCTGCCGGTGTTCGTGGTCTGCCTTGCGCATCCCGCCGCGAACAGCGCGCCCACATCGGGCGACATTTCTAGAGCCCGCCAGGCGATCACCTGTCCGGACGGTGGCTTATTGTCAAAAGCCCCTTGCAAGTCAAGCCCCGTCCGGGCCTCGGGGGGCTTGGGCCTCACAACTCTTCGCTGGCCATGAAGCGCGAGGCCGCGGCCCCGAGGTTGCGGGAGATTTCGATGAACATCTCGTCGAACCCGGCAAAGAGCGCTCGGGTGAAGGCCTGCCCCGCCTCGGAGCGCGACATCTCGAGGTAGTCCTCCATCGCCTCGGTCTCCAGCGGCAGGTAGGCCGTCAGCAGGAAGGCATAGAGCCATTCGGTGGTGCTGGCGCGGATCTCGGGTTCCTGGCCCCAGACATCGGCGAGGATGGCGGTCTCGCTCAGATCCCCGGAAAAGCCGCCGCCATCGATCAGCCCCATGTAGAAGGCGTAGTTCGAGTTCAGCGCGCCGACCACGTTCTGCTCCACCAGGTCGTTGACCTCGATGAATTCGGTCACTTGGGCATAGGTCTCGGGGTGCTCTGCTTCGAGTTCGGGGATCCGCGCCTTGGTGGCATCCTCCAGCGTCTTGTCGAGAAACGCCTCCCGCGCCGCCAGTTCCAGCGACACGATCTCGGTGCCGGTCTCGGAGGTGTAGAACGCCTCGACCGGGTCGAGCAGGTCCTCGTCCATGCTGTCCTCGAATCCCTCCTTGAGACGCAGGCGCATCCTGTCGAGATCATAGACATCCTGCACCGCCGCATCCCAGGACCGGCCGCCGTTGCCGCCGAGGAAATCCTCGGCCAGCTCCGTGCCGTAGACCAGCCCCTCTTCTCGCATCAGCTCCAGCATCCGCTGGATGCCCACCGCATCGAGCAACGCGTCGATCCGCGGGGTAGCGAGCGCAGGCAGGGGCGCAAGGGCAAGACAGGCGCAAAGCGCGACAGCGGAACGCAGCATGGGACCTCCGAGAGTTGTTGCACTAGAAATATGGGACGGCGGCGCAGTTTCCAATGGCGATTGCGGGTTTTGTCCGGGATGTGAAGACTTGAGGCGGCTTCCCCCTTGCACCCCCGGCGCGGCGCGGCTACACGATCCGCCACAGACCCTTCGCGGAGAGGTGCCGGAGTGGTCGAACGGGGCGGTCTCGAAAACCGTTGTGGGTGCAAGCCCACCCAGGGTTCGAATCCCTGTCTCTCCGCCATTTTCATATAGATCAGCGACTTAAGAGTTGGGCAGGCAAGTGCGACACAAAGTGGACCACCACGCCCATGAAACTGTCCACATACCTATCTCCATCACGCCACGGGATTTACTACAACCACTGGCCCTTGCCTGCCCTCAACCGCCAAAGTCGCAGAACCGTTCGGATTTCCCTCCGCACGAAGTGCCCAGATCGTGCTGGCGATCTGGCCCGCCATCTTGCATCATGCGGGCGATTGGTTCGGGATAACAAGGCATTGGCGAGGCTCAGACAAGACGAGATGCGCGAGATTGTGCGAAGCTACTTCGCGGCCTCGCTGGATGCGTATGTTGAGACGCTGAACGATACCGGCCTGCCAGATCGGTCCCTTCAGGCCCCACGCCAAGAACTTGCTGCCCATGTCCACCGCGCTGTCATACTTGCGCTTTTTCCCGCGCCGCGTCGGGCTGGTCCGGAGCCATGAAGGGGAAGTACCGGGCACCGCGTCCGATCAACTGAGCCTCGGCCATTGTGGTCTTGCCCACTTTGTTGGCCTTGCCGTCGCGCGTATCGTACAGCCGCACGATGTCGAACAGGTTCAGCGCGTCCCAGCCCTCGTTCAGCTTATCGACGGCAAAGATCACCCGTATCTCGTTGTCGCGGTCCTCCAAGGCATTGAGTTCTATCTGTCTGTTTTCCAAATCCTTGGGGTTGTTAACGTTCACCACCTTCTCGGGGGCAAAATCGCCCTGTAGCTCACGGGCGAAATCCGCACCGCTCATGGCCCTTTCATCCATGATGAAGGTGAAGGCCCGAGAAAGGGTCTCATCGCCCTCAGAGGCCGCCCTGAGCGCGTCCAGCGCCTCGCCCGTCAGCCCGGCCACCATCGCCGTGAACGCGGCCTCGTTATCGGCGCTGTCCTTGATCGTCTTGGACTTGATCAGGATCACCGGCTTGCAATGCAGCCCATGCGCCTCGGCCACCTTGCGGCGGTACTGGCTCAGAACCATTGCCTGCATCATCCGTTCCGCCGGTGGTAAATCGGCCTGCCGCAACTCGATGTCCTTGGAATAGCCGTCTTCGCGAATCTGGCGCAGGGAATAGTCGTAGAGTATCTTGTCGGCGTACTTCGCGCGGATCGCATCGTGGCTCAGGTCCACGGTTGCCGTAAGCTCCAACAGCATGTTCTCGGGGTGCTGGCGGAAAATCTCGGATACCGTGCCTTCCCAACTGGCCTTCTCTGCCTTCTCGCCTTCCGTAAGCGTCTTCTTGGTCTCTGCGTTCAGGTGGTGTGCTTCGTCCGAGATCATCACCACCTTGTAGTCGCGGAAATCCTCGATGGTGACGGCGTTCTCTTTCGGGGCCTGCATCCGCGTGTGCAGCCCTTGGATGGTGGTAAAGTGGATGTTGATCGCATCGCCTGACACCGCGTCGAAGGTGTCCACCGCGCGGATGTCCACGGGCTTGTCGTCAATGCGGATCGTGGGCGCGAACAGGTGCTTGGCCGATGCGGCATTAAGGAAGTTTTCCTTGGTCTTCTCGATGATCTGGGCCGAGTTCACGAAGAACAGGAAGTTGCGGTAGCCGCGCCGGTACAGGTCCAGGATCAGTGCCGCCATCAGGACCGTCTTGCCGCTGCCCGTGGCCATGTGGAACAGCAGGTGCGGGGCCTTGGGCCGTCCGTCGTACTTGTCGATGTAGAACAGCCAGCGTTCCAGCGCCGTGCGCTGATAGGGACGCAACTCGATCCGGGGCGCAAGGTTGCCGGTGATGTCGTTAGAGATGTCGGGCTTGAGCATCCCAAACTTGGCAACCGCGTCAATCTGTTCGTTCAGCGTTCTGCGCCTTCAAACGATCCCCCGGATCGTTTGATCCGCTGCACGGACCAGCTTGAACTCCCAGACATTTCCCGATCGGCTCATTGAACAGGTGATGCCGTGATCAGCCATTAGCCTTTGGAACGGCTCGCTGGTGTATTGGCTGCCTTGGTCCGAGTGGTGCAGCAGCTCCTTTGCTCGGCCTCTGCGCCAGATCGCCATGATCAAGGGGTCCGTGATCATCTGGGACGTCATCTGATCGCTCATGGACCAACCGACGACACGGCGCGAGAAGAGATCAATGACGGCCGCGACGTAGAGCCAGCCCTCAGCCGTCCAGACATAGGTGAAGTCGGCCACCCATTTCTGGTTAGGGCCGTTTGCATCGAACTCTTGCTCAAGCACGTTGGTAGCTATGATCGACCTCGTGCCCTCGTCTTTCGGTGGTTGCCGACGCTTTGGACGAGCTCTGAAGGCCGCTTGCCGCATCAATCGCTCGACGCAATGCAACCCACAGGAATAGCCCTCTTCGAGAAGATCGTGCCAGACCCGTGGAGCACCATAGGTCCGGTCCGATCGCAGAAAGCTGGCACGGATCGCCGCCGACAGCTCTTCGTCGCGGATCGACCGGTCGCTGCGTGCTCGCGTCAGCCAGGCATGGAAGCCGATCCGTGACACACCGAACGCGTCACACATCCAACTGACTGGCCAGACCCCTCGGTGTTTCGCCACAAACCCAAACATCACAGCGGGTCCTTGGCGAAGTGGACCGCGGCCTTTTTTAGGATGTCCCGCTCCGCCTTCAGTTTCGACACTTCGCGCCGCAGGATCCTGAGCTCTTCCTGTTCTGGGGTTAGCTTGCCGTGACCGGGGAACGCAGTTGACACCCGCATCGAAGCGCTCCTCTAGACCGGAGCGCCCGGCGCCCCCGGCCGGCCACCGGGTGTCGCAGTCCCGAGACACCAGCCGGCGCGCGCTGCGCAGCCAATGGCGCGGGCGGCGATCTAAAACCTGACAAAATTGATCAACATCAAGGCTTGCCTGGACCGTGCCCTGTTATCTGTCCTCTCGAACACACCTTTTACGATCGGCGCCCCGAATCATGACACAGCTGACACCCCCCTTCGCAGGCGCCGTCCGGCCCCTCTGGGCCGCTGCCGGGGTTGTCTCGCTTGCGACCGGGTCGGTGGGCGCGGTCCTGCCCGTCCTGCCAACCACACCCTTCATGATTCTCGGCGCGTTCTGCTTTGCCAAGGGCGCGCCCCGCCTTGCGCAAAGACTGGAACAGCACGGGATTTTCGGCCCGATGATCGCCGAATGGCGCGCCCATCGGGCCATCGCCCCGCGCGTCAGGGTCGTGGCGCACCTGATGATGGGGGCCGCACTGGTCCTCAGCCTCGTGGCGGGCGTGTCCGGGCCGGTGCTCGCCGTCCAGATGACCTGTCTGCTGGGCGCAAGCGCCTATATCCTCAGCCGCCCGAGCGGCCGCCCCACCCTCTCAGAGCCAGGCGCCGACACGGCCCCAGCCAGATCCCCGCGCCCCTCCGGCGCCAGCCCATCTGGAGTCTCTGCATGGTCCGTTCCCGCCTCCCGCCGCTGATCCCGGCGCCTCACCAATCAGACCCCCCCGATCCGGCAGCGCCCACATCCGGCGTGCCCCGATCATCCATGCCGCCCTTCAGGAGCCCCTTGACATGACCTCCCTTACCCGCCGATCCACCCTCGCCCTTCTCGGCGCCGCCACTGGCGCCCTTGCCCTGCCCCGCCGCACGGTCGCCGCCCCGATCCCGCGTCTAGCGCTCTACGGGCCGCCCGCCGGTCCGTCGATCACGCTCGCCCATGCGGTCACCGCCGGACTGCTGACCGACATCGCGGACGAGACGCGCTTTACCGCCTGGCGCAGCCCCGACGAGTTGCGCGCCGGGCTGACCTCGGGCGAGATCCTCGCCTCGGTGGTGCCGATCCAGGCGGCGGCGAACCTCTACAACCGCGGCTTCCCGATCCGGCTGGCCAATGCCATGACCAACGGCCTGCTCTATGTCCTCGCCGAAGATCCCGGGATCGCGGCGATCCCCGATCTTGCGGGCCGTCACATCGCCGTGCCCTTCCGCGGCGACACGCCCGAGATCATTTTCGGCCAGCTTCTCGCCCATTACGGTCTGGGCCCGGACGATCTGCAGATCACCTATGCCGGTACCCCGACCGAGGCGATGCAGCTGATGCTGGCCGGGCGCGTCGACGCCGCCCTGACCGCCGAGCCCTCGACCACGGCGGCGGTGCTGCGGGGGCGCGAGGCGGGCAAGCAGATCCGGCGCGCGATCAACCTGCAAAACGCTTGGGGCGAGATGACCGGGGCCGCCCCCGTCCTGCCGCAGGCGGGACTGGCTCTGACCGGAACCTTCCTCGCGGAGCATGGCGAGACGGTGCCTGCGCTTCTGACCGCGCTGGAGCAGGCGACCGCCGATGTCCTGGCCAAGCCGCAGGCGGCCGCGGCCCATGCAACGAAGGCCCTCGGCCTGCCAGCGCCGCTTCTGGCGGCCTCGATCCCCCATGCGAACCTCGTCGCCCGTCCCGCCACCGAGGCGCGGGCGGATATCGAACGGATGCTGACGGCCATGGGCGGGACGGACCTCGCCCGGATCGGCGGCGCCCTGCCCGACGACGCCTTCTACCTCTGACCCGCACCGCAGGGCGGCCCCGTGCCGCCCTGCCCTTCCGCCCGAAAGATCGGCACCATGATGATCCAGCCCTTCCTGATATCGCTCGCGGCCCGCCTCGGACGCATTGGCGCCTTCCTGTGGTCGGGCTGGGCCGGGCTGGCGGCGCTGGCGCTTCTCTTCGCCGCATGGCAGGCCGGGCACGAGGCCTACGGGCCGTTCATCCTCTCCGCGCCGCTCGACACGATGGGCACGGTCGGCGCTCTTGCAGTCGACCCGGCGGCCTGGGAGATCGCCGCGCTGACCCTGCAACGCGCCCTCAGCGGGTTCTTCCTCGTGGCCGCGGCCGGGACCGCGCTCGGCGTGGCGGCGGGATACTTCCCGGCGATCCTGCGCCTCGTCACGCCGCTGGTCACGGTCCTGCTCGGCGTGCCGCCCATCGCGTGGATCGTCCTTGCGATGATCTGGTTCGGCGGCTCCGACGCCACCGTGCGCACGGTGATCCTCATCTCGGCCCTGCCGGTGGTCTTCATGGGGGCGGCGCGCGGCATCACCACCCGGGACCGGCGGCTCGACCGGCTGGCCGAGGCCTTCGGGGCCGGCCCGCTGCGGCGCTTCCTGACCATGGGGCTGCGGCAAACGACAACCACGCTCTTTCCCGCCCTCGCCCTGGCCCTGGGCACCGCCTTCAAGGTGGCCGTGATGGCAGAGCTTCTGGCCAACGCGGGCGGCATCGGCGGGGCGCTCGCGGACGCGCGCATCAACCTCGACATCGAACTGGCGCTCGCCTGGGTGCTGATCGCGGTCACGTTGCTGATCGCGGTGGAGTACACGCTCGTGCAGCCCGTGAAGGCCGAGATAGACCGCTGGCGCCATGCGGCCCGCCCCTGGGGGGTGAAGCGATGAGCGCCCTGACCCTCTCCGGCATCGGGCACGCCTATCTCGGCCGCACGGTGCTCGACGGGATCGACCTGCACGTCGCCCGGGGCGAGATCGTCGCCCTGGTCGGCCCCTCGGGCTGCGGAAAATCCACCCTTGCCCATATCGCGGCCCGGCTGACGGAGGCCCGCGCGGGCCGGGTCACCCATGGCTACGCCCGCCACGCGATGATCTTCCAGGACCCCGCGCTGATGCCCTGGGCCACGGCGGCGGGCAATATCGACTACGTGCTGCGCCTCGCGGGACTGTCGCGCGCCGCGCGGCGTGCGCGCATCGCCCGGGCCGCGGCCCAGGTGGCGCTCCTTCCCGAGGATCTCGGCAAGTACCCGGTGGAGCTTTCCGGCGGTATGCGCCAGCGCGTGGCCATCGCCCGGGCCCTCGCGGTGGAACCCGATTTCATCTTCTTCGACGAGCCCTTCACCGCCCTCGACGTGGCCCTCAGACGCCGCATGCAGGACCTGGTGATCGAGACCTGCGCCGGGGGCCACCTGTCGGGACTGTTCATCACCCATGACCTGTCCGAAGCCGCAAGGATCGCCCATCGCATCGCCGTGCTCGACACCCATGGGCGCGGCATTCTCGGCGACCGGCCCCTGACCGGAGACCCGCGCGACCGCAGCGACAGCGCGGTCTTCGATTGGGTTCGCACCGCCACTCGCCGCGACCCGATCTTCCGCCACATCCACGACGTCGACGAAAGGCAGATCGCATGAGCTGCGGCCCCGCCACCGGCCACGACCGACCCCTGCCCCGAGGCTGGCGCGCCACGCTCGGCGACGAGGGGTTCCGGCTGTTCTTCGCGCTTGGGGCACTTTATGCCGCGCTCTTCCCGCTGCTCTGGGTTGTCGCCTGGGGGCTGTCGCTGCCCCTGGCGCAGGCGGTGCCGCCCGGGCTCTGGCACGCCCATGAGATGCTGATCGGGGCCTTCGGCGCCGCGCTGATCGGGTTCGTCACCACCGCCGCGCCGGAATGGACCGATACCGCGCCACCCCGGGGCCGTCCGCTCTGGGCGCTGGCGGGGCTCTGGGGCCTTGGCCGGCTGGTCGGCCTGCCGGGGTGGGAGGCCGCGGGCCTGCTCGGCGCGCTCGCCGATCTGGGCTGGATGCTCGCGCTGATCGCCTGGCTGGTCGCCCTGTCTGTCCGCCGCCGCACCGACCGGCTGTTTGCCTTCATCTTCTGGCTGGCGCTCCTGGCCGCCACCACCGCCACCGCGCGGCTGGGCTTCGCCACCGGAGATCTGGCCCGCGCGACCCTCGGCCTCCACCTCGCCGGTTTCGCCTTCCTCGGCCTCTTGGGGCTGGCCCTGTCGCGGATCACCGCGCCGATCACCAACCTGGTGCTCGACCCGACCGAGCGGACCTCCCCCTTCCGGCCCCATCCCGGGCGGCTGCACCTCGCGCCCGGCCTGGTCCTTCTGGCGATGGCGGGGGAGGCGCTGGGGGTCAGCGCCGCCGTCTCCGCCTGGCTGCTGATCGCGGCCGGTGCGGCCTTCATGGACCGGGTCGGCGAGGCCTTCATCGGGCGCGAGGCCGCCCGGACCGAGATCCTCATGCTCGCGGGGTCGAGCGCCCTTGCGGGGCTCGGCCTGATGCTTGCCGGGGCGGCGCGCCTCGGGGCGCCCTGGCCGGACGTTACGGGCCTGCACATCGCCTTCATGGGGGGGCTCGGGCTGGGCGTCTACGCGGTCTACTGCATCGCGGGATGCCTGCATACGGGCCAGCCGCTGGGCCTTTCGCGCCCCGCGCGGCTCGGCGCCTGCGCGCTCGTGGCGGCGGTCCTGCTCCGCGTTGCCCCGGATTTCGGCATCAACCTGCCCCTGCCCACGATGGCACTCGCCGCCACCGCCTGGGGGGGCGGCTTCCTGCTCTGGCTTGCGGCCTATTGGCCCGCCCTGTCGCGCATCGCGCCCCCGGTCGCTCAGCCCGGCAGCGCCGAGGCCGCCCTCCCACCGACCGCCGCGGCGCCCTACCCCGCCGCTGCCGAATAACCTTTCTCATCGCGCCACCGTAACGGCAGCCGTCACACCAACCGAAAGACCGGATAATGCCGTTCACAAGACCCCTGACCGCCACCGCGGTCGCCGCCCTGATGCCAACCCTCGCCCTCGGCCAATCAGCCACGCCGGGCACCACCATCGAACTGGAACCGATCGTCATCGACGGCACCAGTGGCGCCCTGGCCACCGCTGAGGACCGCCAGCGCGCCACCCCGGGCGGGACCGACCTGCTGCGAGGCGACAGTTATCGCGACAGCGCGACCGTGACCCTGTCCGATGTGCTGGACGGGGCGCCGGGTGTGGTGGTGCAGGACTTCTTCGGCGGGTTCGATCAACCCCGGGTACAAATCCGCGGATCGGGCCTGCAACAGAACCCGGTCGAACGCGGTGTGCTGTTCCTGCAGGACGGCCTTCCGCTCAACCAGGCGGATGGCTCCTATATCGTGGGCCTGTCCAATCCGAGGGCCGCCGAGTTCGTCGAGGTCTATCGCGGCTACACCGCGAACCGGCTCGGGGCGACGGTGCTGGGCGGGGCGCTGAACTTCGTCTCGCCCACCGGCTCCTCCGCCCCGGGCCTGAGCTTTGGCCTGACCGGGGGCAGTTTCGGCTATCTCGAAGGCGAGGCGATCGCCGGATGGCAGGGCGACGGGTACGATGCCCATCTGCGCTTCGAGGCCCTGACCCGCGACGGCTTTCGGGACGACAACAACGACTCCGAGCGGCAGGCCTTCAACGCAAACCTCGGGATCGAGCTGACCGACCAGATTTCCGCCCGGGTCTTCGCGGGCGTCACCGACCTCTCCTTCGGCGTGCCCGGACCCATCACCGCCGCGGCACTGGACCGGGACCCCGCCTCCGTCCATGCCGGGCCGGTCTTCACGCCGGGGACGCCGCCGAGCGTCGCCAATCCGGGGCCGAACGTGCCGCGGGACGACCCGGGGCGCGAAGCGACCCAGGCGCGCATCGGGGCCCGGATCACCGGCGAGTTCGGCGCGAGCGTTGCGGATCTCGCCTTCGGCTATGCCCGCACCGAAGACAGCTTCCGCTTCCCTGTGTCCTCGGGGGTCCGCGAAACGGACGGGGACGATTTCACCTTCGTAGCACGCTATGCCTATCGCCCCGACCCTGAGGCGGCCCTGCCGCTCTTCGAGGCCACCGCCTCCTACATCACCGGCACGGCGGACCGCGACTATTTCCTCAACGAGGCGGGCACGCGGGGCGCACGGTTCGGCCGCAACCGTCTTTCGGCCGACACCCTGACGGTCTCGGCCATCGCCAATATCCCCCTTTCGGACCGGCTGGTCCTGTCCCCGGGCATCGCGTGGTCCCATGCGACACGGGACAATGACGACCGGTTTGGCGCCGCCACACGGCCCACGCTGGCCTTCAACCCGGCGATGCCCGATATGGCCCTGCCCCCGGGCGTCGTCCCTTTCGAGGACACGAGCTATTCCCGCACCTACGAGGGCTGGAGCCCCTCGCTCGCCCTCAGCTACCAGGTGAACGACCGCAACCTCGTGTTCGGCGCGATCAGCCGGTCCTTCGAGCCGCCGACCCATAACGACCTGCTCGCGACCATCAACGGCACCCCGAACAGCAGTGCGGGCCGCCCGCAACCACCGAACCCGGCCTTTCCCGCCTCCGCCTTCGCCACTCCGGACCTGGAGGCGCAGACCGCGACCACCGTCGAGATCGGCTGGCGCGGCCAGGTCGGCGCGTTCGATGTCGATGCGGTGGTCTATCACGCCGCGATCGAAAACGAGCTGCTCTCGCTCCGCGACGTCACCGGGGCCTCGCTCGGCGCCGTCAATGCCGGAGAGACCACCCACAAAGGGGTCGAGCTCGGGGTCTCCGCCGTGTTCGGCGATGTCGCTGCCCGGCTCGCCTACACCTATCAAGACTTCCGCTTCGACGACGATCCCGTGCGGGGCAATAACCGCCTCGCGGGCGCCACGCCCCATGTGATCGACCTCGCGCTTGATTGGGCCGCAACCGACCGGCTCAACCTCGGGGGACGGCTTTACTGGCGGCCGGTCAAGACCCCGGTGGACAATCTCAATACGCTCCACGCGGATCCGTTCGCGACGCTGGACCTCAATATGCGCTATGCCGTGACCGAAACCACCACAGCGTTCTTCGAGATCCGCAACGCGACCGACGAACGCTATGCGGCCTCAACACTGATCGTCGACCAGGCGCGCAACGATCAGGCCGCCTTCATTCCCGGGGACGGCCGATCCTTCTATATCGGTCTGCGTTCAACATTCTGAGCGGGAAGCTGGCGGGCGCCTTTTCTGAGGGGCCCGCAAGAGCGGAACATCGGTCAGTCCCGCGCATCCCTGCGCGCACGGCAGGCGCAATGGTCGCACAACAGCTCCAGCACGCAGCATGCCGCAACCGTGTCGCGCCCGCATTCCTGCAGCATGCGCTTGAGTTCCGCGCGCGGCACCTCGAGCCAGGCGATCCGGGCCTCCACCTCCTGGAGTTGGCGATGTGCAATTTGGTCCACCTCGGCACAGGGGCGGTTCGGCGTTTCCGACAGCGCCATAAGCTCGCGGATCGCGTCGAGCGTGAAGCCAAGTTTGCGCGCACAACGGATGAGGCGAGCCGGTTGATATCCGCCTCGCCATAGCGCCTCTGTCCACCTTGGGTCCGCCTAGGTTAGGGCATCAGCCCGATCTGCTTGTAATAGCGGAACGTCTGTACCTTGGTGCCGGTGCGCGTGGCGAGTGTGCCGATGGCTAGGATGTGAGAACTCTGGCTAGATACAAAAGATGTAGGTTTTCACCCCGTTCGCACAAGGCCCTCAAACAACGTCAGCACCGCCGACCCTGTGCGAAATCCGCTTGAATCTCTACCCGCTATAGCTTTTAGGCCTGCTCCAAAAGACGGACATCCGAGGCTTTTTAGACACATGACGAGACATCCCGAGGATGCGGGGTCACCCACGTGCCGCCCCTGCGCCGCGAGACGCACTGTGTCGGAGCGGCTTGCCTGCCGTGTCCTCGGCCAGCATCGATCGACGCAGCGGCAGGTTCCACGCGGGCGTCCCCAGGAAGACGTTCTGACCGCGGACATCACCGCGCTTGCATCCCAATAAGGTCGCTACGGCTACGCCCGGACCCTGACCACCGCAATCGCCCGCCCCACTGCGCGAGATGAAATCTCCGCGCGTCGGTCGATCTTTCAACATGCGCCGATCGGCGTAAACACCATCCGGGCTCCGGTCGCGGCTGGATGAGAGTTCCGTGGCAGGTCACGTTCTGTATTGACCAAACCCAGCCTGTTCAAGTGGTTCAAGATCGGCCCCAAGATTACCCGCCTGCCGGTCATGATGTATGTCCGGTTCCCGCTGTCCCTGCGTAACGTCGAGGACTTGCTGCGCGAACGCAGCGTTAAGACTGGTTGCAAGACGGCACGGTTCTAGTGGCTGCGGTTCAAGCCACAGTCCGCATACGAGATCCTGATGCAGCGCCGGCAGTCGGCTTTTGTTGAATGCATGGCTTACTTGTAGGTTCGAGGAGTTGGTTCTCAGTCTCGCTTGCTGCAGCCGGCAGCTCAATTTTCTAAAACCCTTTATAAACCGACGGTTCTGGAGCAGAGAAGATTGTATATCAGGCCTGTCCCCTTAGCCACTTTTCCCCAACGATTTCAGACCTGCGGACTGCGCCCGCGCGGCGTTCAGGCCTGCGTGGCGGCCATTGCGTCGTCGATGGCCTCGGCGAGCATGTGGACCAGCGCGTCGATCTGCTTGTCTTCGATGATGAAGGGCGGGGCCAGCAGGATGTGGTCGCCGTGTTTGCCGTCGATCGTACCGCTGCCCGGGTAGCAGATCAGGCCGCGCGCCATGGCGGCGGCCTTGATCCGGGCCGACACCTTGCGCGCGGGATCGAGCGGGCGCTTGGTGTCGCGGTCCTCGACCAGTTCGATGCCGCGAAAGAGGCCCCTGCCCCGGATATCGCCCACATGGGAATGCTGGCCCAGCGCCGCCTCCAGCCGCGACTGCAGCGTCGCGCCCTTGGCACGGACCTGCGCCATGGTGCCCGGCGCGCGCAGGGTTTCGACCACGGCCCCGGCCGCCGCGGCGGCGAGCGGGTGCCCGTGATAGGTGTGGCCGTGCTGGAAACTGCCGCTGCCTTGGGCGATGGCGTCGTAGATCCGGCCAGAGGCCAGCATGGCGCCTATGGGCGCATAACCTGCGCCAAGCCCCTTGGCGATGGTCACGATGTCCGGGCTGATCCCGTCCTGTTCACAGGCAAAGAGCGTGCCGGTCCGGCCCATGCCGCACATCACCTCGTCGAGGATCAGCAGCACGCCGTATTCATCGCAAATCTCGCGGATGCGCTCGAAATACCCCGGCGCGGGCGGCACGGCCCCGGCGGTGGCCCCCACCACGGGCTCGGCGATGAAGGCCATGACGGTCTCGGGGCCGAGGCGCTCGATCTCGGTGCGCAACGCGTCCGCCGCGCGCCGCCCGTAGGCGGCATCGCTCTCACCCACGGCCTGATGCCGGTAGGCATAGCAGGGATCTATATGGTAAGTTTCCACCAGCAGGGGCGCGTATTTCTCGCGGCGCCAGGCGTTGCCACCTGCGGCCAGTGCGCCGAGCGTGTTGCCATGGTAGCTTTGGCGCCGGGCGATAACGCGGTGGCGCCGGGGCTCTCCGGTCTCCAGGAAGAACTGCCGCGCGAGCTTGAGCGCGGCCTCCACGGATTCAGACCCGCCCGAGAGCAGATAGACCTTCTCGATCCCCTTCGGCGCCGCCGCGATCAGCGCATCGCAGAGCACCTCGGCAGGCTCGGAGGTGAAGAATCCGGTATGGGCGAAGGCAATCTTGTCGATCTGGGCATGAAGTGCTGCGCGCACCGCCGGGTGGTCGTGGCCCAGACAGGACACAGCCGCGCCGCCCGAGCCGTCGAGATAGCGCTTGCCGTCGGCGTCAATGATGTAGCAGCCCGCTCCGGCCACGGCCGTGGGCATCTGCGCCGCACTGCGTCCGAAGACATGACCGGCCATGGATCAGGCCTCTCCACGCACCACGAACACCGATTGCCTGGCGTGGCGCACGACACGCGCCGCGTTCGGACCGAGCAGGTAATCGGCCAGGTCCGGCCTGTGGGAGCCGAGCACGATCGCGTCCACATCGAGCCGGTCCGCCGCGCGGATGATCTCGTCATAGACCCGGCCGTGGAGGACATGGGGATGCACCTCCACCGTGTCCGGCACGTTCTCCGCCACCCAGTTGCGCAGCTTGTCCGACACCTCCTGGAGGGCCTTTTTCTCGAACCCCTCCTCAAAGAAGGAGCCGACCACGGACAGGCCGAAATCGGGCACCACGGTGACGATATGCAGGGCGCTGTCCTCGCTGTCGCGCAGGCGCAAGGCGGCCGGCAGGGCTTTCTCCCAGCTTTGCGGGCTGGACAGGTCCACGGGCAAAAGCAGGGTCTTGAACATGGGAGGTTCCTCTCAGAAAGCGGGCTTGGTCTGGCGGCGCCGCTGCAACGCGATCACCCCGCCCAGCAAGAGCAGCGCCGGGATGTAGAAGACCTGCTCGGGCAGTTGGGTCTGCGGCACCTGGATCGAGGCGATCTGCACAGGCTCATCCGCGTAGAAGTCGAAATCCGCCAGGATCTCGGCGACCTTGGTGCCGAACATGGGCTCGTCGAGGCGCACCTGGTCGCCCTCGGGCAGCAGCAGCAGGCCCGAGGCGTCGATCCGCTGCGCAAGATCGCCGTCGCCGATCTCCATCAGGATCGTGGTTTCCGCCGCCTCGCCGGTGTTGAAGTCCGGGCCGCGGATCAGCAGGCGCAAAGCCTGGCCGGTCTCGGCCGCTTCGACCACCTGCTCGAATTCCGTGGCCGGGGCTTCGCGGAAGGGCGGCTGCACCATGTTGAGCCAGACATTCGGCACAAAGAGCGTGAAGGCCACCAGAAGAAGCGCAAAGCTTTCATGCAGGCGTGACTTGGCGAAGAAATACCCCTGGGTGGCGGCGGCAAAGAGCAGCATGGCAAAGGTCGCCACGATGAACACCCCGATGGCCTGGAATATGCCCGGCCATGTCCCGAGATCCACGCCATAGAGGATCAGTGTCGGGTTGAAGATGAACAGGAAGGGCAGCGCCACCGTGCGCAGGGAATAGAAGAAAGCAGTGAACCCGGTCTTGATCGGGTCGCCCCCGGACACGGCGGCGGCAGCAAAGCTCGCCAGGCCCACCGGCGGCGTCACATCCGCCATGATCCCGAAATAGAACACAAATAGATGCGCCGCGATCAGCGGCACGATCAGCCCCTCCTGCGCGCCGAGCGAGACCACCACCGACGCCATGAGCGACGAGACAACGATGTAGTTGGCGGTCGTCGGCAACCCCATCCCGAGGATGAGCGAGAACAGCCCCACCAGCACGAGCATCAGGAACAGGATGCCGAAGGACAACTGTTCGACCAGCCCGGCCAATTCGGTGCCGATGGGCGTCTTGGTGACCGTGGCCACGATGATGCCGGCGGCGGCCGTGGCCACACCGATGCCGATCATGTTGCGCGCCCCCGCGATCAGCCCCTCGACCAGGTCGTTGAAGCCGCCCTTGAACTCTTCCACCGCGTCCGCGGCAAGGCCGCGGAAGAACGCCTTGAGCGGGCGCTGGGTCAGGATGATGAAGATCATCAGCGACGTTGCATAGAAGGCCGATTTGGCCGGGCTTTGCCGTTCGACCATCAGGAACCACACCAGCACCACGATGGGCAGGATGTAGTGCAGGCCCGTGGCATAGACGTCCTTGACCTGCGGCAGCACGATTTCCTTGGCGTTGGGATCGTCGACCTCCAGGTCCGGGCGGCGCGACGCGATGGCCACCAGCCAGACGTAAACCGCCAGAAGGGCGACCATCATCACCGGCCCGGTCAGCGCGGGGGCCGCGGCTTTCAGCGCGCCCACGGCGTAGATGAGAACAGTGAACCCGGCGCCCGCAATGGCGAAGCCGAGGAAGAACTTGACGATCATGCCGACGAAGCTCTTGGCCTCGCCGAGCGCGGGCATGTCCTTTTTCAGGGCTTCGAGATGCACGATGTAGATCAGCGCGATGTAGGAAATCACCGCCGGGATGAAGGCGTGCTTGATCACCTCGACATAGGAAATGCCGATGAACTCCACCATCAGGAAGGCCGCAGCGCCCATCACCGGGGGCATGATCTGGCCGTTGACCGAGGACGCCACCTCGACCGAGCCGGCCTGTTCGGCGGTAAAGCCCACGCGCTTCATCAGCGGGATGGTGAAGGTGCCGGTGGTCACCACGTTGGCGATCGACGACCCCGAGATCAGGCCCGTCATGGCCGAGCCGACCACCGCCGCCTTGGCCGGCCCACCGCGCAGATGGCCGAGCCCCGCGAAGGCGAGCTTAATGAAGTAGTTGCCCGCGCCGGCCTTGTCCAAGAGCGAGCCGAACAGCACGAAGAGGAACACGAAGGCGGTCGACACCCCCAGCGGGATACCGAACACCCCCGCCGTGTCGAGCCATTGCGCGTTGATCAGGGCGGTGAAGGACAGGCCCTCATGCTCGATCAGGTTCGGGATCAGCCAGCCCTGCCCCATATAAGCATAAAGCAGAAAGAGCGATCCGACGATGGTCAGGGCAGGCCCCAGCGCCCGGCGCGACGCCTCCAGCAGGCACAGCAGTCCAATCGCACCAATGATGATCTGGGTCTGCGTCGGCAGGCCGGAGCGCGCGGTCAATGCGAGCGTGTCGGCGAACCAGAAGATGTAGAAGGAACAAAACCCGCCCACGGCCACCAGCATCCAGTCGAAGAGCGGAATGCGGTCGCGCGGCGAATTCTTGAAGGCGGGATAGGCCAGAAACGCCAACACGATGGCGAAGGTCAGGTGCAGGGGACGTGTCTGGGACGAGTTGAGAACCGACACATATTCGGCGAACCAAAGCTGGGGCTGGGCGATCCAGAGCTGGAAGAGCGACCACGCCAGGGCGAGACCGGCAATCAGCAAGGCCACACTACGGCTGGACGGGTTGCGCGCCCCGCTATCGGTGGAGGCGACCAGATCCTGGAGTTCCTCGTCGGTGAACTGGCGGCCTTCGCCACCCTTGCCGCCGGGCTGCTGGTTGGGATCGGTCATGGGGCGCCCCCGAAAAATCTGAATACTGAAAAGGACCCGGGGCGCAGATGCACGCCCCGGGCGAAAGTCATGCGCGCGGACCTTATTCGATCAGGCCGGCTTCGCGGAAATACCGCTCAGCACCCGGATGCAGCGGCGCGGACAGACCGTCATTGGCCATCTCCTTGGCGTCGAGATTGGCGAAGGCCGGGTGCAGGCCCTTGAACTGGTCGATATTGTCGAACACGGCCTTGACCACCTCGTAGACCACCTCTTCCGGCACGGCCATGGAGCTGACGAAGGTCGCGCCGACGCCGAAGGTCATGGTGTCCTCGTCGGTGCCGCGATACATCCCGCCGGGGATGGTGGCGGTGCGATAGAAGCTGTTATCGGCCACGAGCTGGTCGACCGCGTCGTTGGCCACGGTCACGAGCACGCTGTCGCAGGCGGTGGTCGCCTCCTGGATGGAACCGGAGGGGTGGCCCACGGTGTAGATCATCGCGTCGATGTTGTTGTCACAAAGCGCCTGGGACTGCTCGGCCGCCTGAAGCTCGGAGGCGACGGCGAAGTCGTCCATGGTCCAGCCCATGGCCTCCATCAGCACTTCCATGGTGCCGCGCTGACCCGAGCCGGGGTTGCCGACATTGACGCGCTTGCCCTTGAGATCCTCGAAGGTCTCGATGCCCGCATCGGCCCGCGCCACGACGGTGAAGGGCTCGGGGTGAACCGAGAAGATCGCGCGCAAATCCTCGAACGGCCCCTGCTCCTCGAAGCGGGAGGTGCCGTTGAAGGCGTGGAACTGCCAGTCGGACTGGGCCACGCCGAATTCCAGCTCGCCGCCCCGGATCGCGTTGATGTTGAACACCGACCCGCCGGTGGATTCGACACCGCAGCGGATGCCGTGCTCGGAGCGGTTGCGGTTCACCAGGCGGCAAATCGCGCCACCGGTGGGGTAGTACACGCCGGTCACGCCGCCGGTGCCAATCGCGATGAAAGTGTCCTGAGCTGCGACAGAGCCACCGCCGAGCGCGGTCGCCGCGGCCACAAGGGCCCCAGTGAGATAGGTTCTCATGTTTTTCTCCCGTTGGAACATACGTTCGGTACCGAGCAAGCGTGCCCGCATTCGTCGAGGGGCGTCAAGCGCCCATTCTTCGGTAGAATTGCCCAGTCGCCCTGCCCTGCCCGGCCACGCGGACCCGGACAGGCTCGCGCGCCTCAGGCGGTCCCGGGCGTGTTGAGCGGGGTCTTGAGTGCCTGTTCGGCCCGGCACGATTGCGCCACGAACCGCAGCGCCGCGAGGCTCGGCATGAAGAAATACGCCCCGCCCTTCACGGTCACGAATTGCGGCAGCTTCTTCAGCACCCGGCGATATGGGCTGCGCGGGATCGTGTAGCGGTCGATCGCGTCGAGCCCGAAAGCGGCCTGCCGGTGGGTACCGATGATCGGGTCGACCTCCTTCTGAAGGCCCTGGAAGAAGGCATTGTTGCACCAGGCCGACTGCATGAATTCGAATTGCCGCACGATGGAGGCGTTGAAGCAGATGAACTGCAAACCCGTCTCGCCCGCATCTTCGTAGATCCGCGCGCGGCGCAGGATGCGGTGACGCATGGTGACGTCGAGGGAGACATCCGCGCTCTGGATATTCACGGCGCGGTTGTTGGACCGCCGCACATGGGAGCCGATGGGGCAATGTTTGCCGTCCCTGTCATCGGTGAAATCGAAGCTGTTATTGTCCTCGGGTGTGGCGTTGGGGGCCATGGCATCGCCGTTGATCCGGCGTCCGACCATCTTCTCGGCCAGCGCGATCGGGGTGTCCTCCCCCTCCCCCGTGGCGGCGTCGTTGCAGTAGTTCCAGAACGCGTCAGTGTCCTGTTTCAGGGTCCGGAGCACAAGGTAGGAGCCGTCCTTGCCGAAATCCCGCCGCTCGGACCATTCGGGATGGGGCGGCAGGATCCCAAGCGGGTCGAGCCCGGCGCTCGTGGCAGGGGTTTCGGGCAGTGCGCCGGTCGAGTCCGCATAGCCGAGGATCAATTCGCCCGGCGGGACGATGGACACCCGCGCCTCGTCCGGGCGCTCGGTCCTGAGCTTTTTCGCGCGCGGGGTGCCGTCAAGCACGGGCTGCGAGATCCCGTCCTTGAACCCGAAGGGCTCGTGCTGGGTATGCTCCAGCCGCCCGAAGGTGACATGGGTGCACTCGGCCCCGTTATTGGCACTCAGGCAATCGCGCAGACGGGTTTCGGCCACCTCCCGCGAGGGCGCGAAGGACATCAGCACCCCGTGGATATCGTCATGGCAGCCCCAGTCCCAGGTCTGCGGCGCATTCACCTCCACATCGCCGAGGATCCGGCTGCGTTCTGGCGCGACCATGCCGCCGGTGAAGGAATGGTCGTAGCTCTCGCCCATGAACCCGTCCTGCAACAGGGCCTTGAGCCCGGCGGCAGTGAAAGCGATGTTCATGCGGTTGACGACGCCCGCGTCGGGCTGTCGCTCGGCGGCGGAAGTGATGCCGTCCGCCTTCAGCAGCTTTGACAGCCAGTCCTGGAAGGCCAGACGATCCGTGACGCGGAACATGCCGTAGGCGGTATGGTCGAGCTTGACGTAGCCACGAAAGAAGATGCCCTGGATGTTCGGGCTGTTGCTGAGATCGGGATAGATCATGGTCAGACGAGCTCCAGCCAGGATGTGTCGGCGCTGCCCTTGCGGGCCTCTTTCAGGGCTGCGCGCAGGGCGCGATTGCGGGCGATATTGGTGACGCTCAGCTCGGGATAGGCGTTGTACCACATCAGCGTGGGATACATGGATCGGCGCGCGAAGTTGATGAATTGCGGCCCCTTGGACGCGCCACCCCAGATCATCGCCCAGGTCTTCGGAAACCACCGGGAATGGGCCCAGGCCAGGTTCAGCCCGTTCGACGCCTTGAGCGTGAAGTCATCGAGATAGCTGCGCCAGGAGCCGTCATAATTGCTGACGAAGATCAGGCGCCGGTTGTTGTTGGCAAAGGCCCAGTGTGCGAAATGGATCGTGTTGATTTCCCCCAGGAAGCTCTTGTTGAACACCAGCGCCACGAGGGCCCGCAGCATGCCGAAGGCCGCGTGCTTGGCCAGGAACCGTCCGGCATCGGTATGGACATGCACGACGCTGAGCATGTGGTTGGTGGGCACGAAATCCTCGCCGATCTCCAGCGACCGGCGCAGATCCGGGTCCGGGCGCGCGCGATCGGTACGCGCCGCGCGTTCAGGGATCAGGTTCCACAGGGCCAGTCCGAGAAACGCCACGCCATTGCCCAGCAGCGCCAGGCCCATCTTCAGCTTGTCGCCCGTGGGCAGATCGACGCCCGGGTCTTCAAGGCTGTGCCAGCGCCCCTGCGTGCCGGCATCTGCATCGAGCGCTGCGAGCACGGCCGCCTGCGCTTGCGCCGCGGACATCGGCACGCCGCCCTCGCCGAGGACGCGATCCGCAACGTCGTGGACCGCGGCATCCAGCCGGATCTGATCCCGGGTCATGTTGACGGCCGAGATGAACCCGGCCACCGGGCGGTGCACCCGGCTGTGCAGGTAGTTGTGCAACCCATCGAGGCTGGTTCCATCGAACCCCTCGCAATGACCGTAAAGCGTGCGCAGGAAGAGGCCCGCGTCGCGCCTCTCGGCCGTGTCGATCAGCACGCGCAGGTAGTCACCGATCCCACCATCCACGTTATGCTCGCACAGCAGCGACCAGCCATCCTCCGGGTCGTCATAGAGACAGACCGAGGCATAGTGCAGGCTGGCAATGTCCTGGAAGCCGAACGATTCGGCATCGGCGCCGGGATAGACGAAGTTCCGGCCCCTGAGCATTTCTACAATCTCGGCCTGATGGCCGGGCCGAACGCGGGCCACCACGGTAAACTTGTTGTGCATCAATGGTTTTCCTCAAAATCTTCGTGTCGTATGCCGGGGTGCGGTCAGGTCGCCTGCCGACGCGTTTGGAAAAACGGATATCGTCAAATGCCGAAAGCGTAAGCTGGATCGCGCGATCCGGCAATGGTCTTGCTTGCTTGCGCCTGCCGGGCCACCGGGTCAGGCAGGCACGAGGCTGACCGCCTGCCGAACCTCCAGAAAGGACCAGAGCGCGCGGGTCACGCGGTTGGACCGCTCGGCGTTCCGGTAGATCAGGATCTCGAGGGGGATGTCCCAATCCGGCGGGCCGGTACGCACCAGCAGACCACCGGCCAAGTCCGGTGCGACGAGGCTATGGGGCAGCCAGGCCACCCCGTCGCCCGCCCGCGCCCGGATCCGCAAGGCCCCCGCCATGGAATTCTCGTAGACCGTGCGAAACCGGCTGCGCAGGCCGTGAGCGGCAAAGAGCGGCTCCAGATGCATCCCGATCGGCGCGGCATCCCCGAACCGCAGGAAGGGCATCCGCACCCCGGCGGCGGCGCAATCGTAGATCGGCGCGCCCGCCCCGTCGGGCTTGCAGACCGGGATCAGGTCATCCGACCCGATCCGCACGCCCGGCTGCCCGGCCTGGGGGCGGATTTCGGCGCTGGCGTAGGCGATGACGAAATCCACGGCGCCCTGTTTGAGGTCATTCAGGCAGTTGGGCAGATCATCCGCCCGCAGGCGCGACAAGATGGGCCCGTAAGCCTCTTCCAGCGCCTGCAACCAGGCCGGATAGAAGCGCCAGCCGATGGAATGCTGGGTGGCGAAGGTCACCACGTATTTGTCCGGCAGGGATTGTGCCTCCCGGATCTGGCTGCGCTCCTGCTCGATCCGGGCCAGCGCCTGCATCCCCGCCTCCAGCATCTGGGTTCCTGCCTCGGTCAGCACCACCGGCTGACGCGAGCGATCGACCAGAACCGCGCCCACCCATTTCTCAAGGGACTTGATCCGGCGGCTGAAGGCCGGTTGGCTGAGATTGACCAGCGCCGCGGCCTGGGAGAAATTTCCGGTTTGCCGCAGCCGGTCGAGATCGCGAAAGAGCGTGATGTCCATGGCTGCAACATAATGCAAATTTTGCATAATGTCATTTCAACATGGCATTGGACCGAGATTTTGATCTGCCGCACACTTTCCCTCGAACATGAGGGGGAGACATCCATGAGCAGTACAGAGACGCTGGACCGCCAGCACGCGCAGATCGACCTGGACCGCTTTCCGCGGACACCGCTCTGCCACCAGCCGACCCCGATCGAGGCAATGCCACGGCTGAGTGCGGCGCTGGGCGGCCCGTCGCTGTTCGTGAAGCGCGACGATTGTACCGGGCTCGCCATGGGCGGCAACAAGACGCGCAAGCTCGAATTTCTGGTCGGCGAAGCCATGGAGGAAAAAGCCGACATGCTGGTCACCCAAGGCGCGGTGCAATCTAACCACGTGCGGCAGACCGCGGCCGCCGCTTGCAAGCTGGGCATGAAATGCCACGTTCTGCTTGAGCGGCGTGTGCCCGGGCGCGATGCCTCTTACGAGAGCACCGGCAACGTGCTGCTGGACAACCTCTTCGGCGCCACGCACGAGTTTCGTCCCGCCGGGCTGGACATGAATGCCGAGGCCCGCACCGTGACAGAGCGGTTGCAGGCCGAGGGGCATCGGCCCTATTTCATTCCCGGCGGGGGCTCGAACCCCACCGGCGCGCTGGGCTACGTGGCCTGCGCCCGCGAGATCGCCGAGCACAGCCGCGCGACCGGGCAGAGCTTCGACTGGCTGGTGATGAGCACTGGCAGTACCGGCACCCATGCGGGGCTTGTGGCAGGGTTTCATGCCATGGGCCACGAGTTGCCCGTCATGGGCGTCAGCGTGCGCCAACCGCGGGAGCGGCAGATGCAGGCGGTCCATGCCCTGACCCAGGCCACGCTGGAAAAACTGGGCCATGACGGCGTGCCGCTGAAAAAGATCATCGTCGATGACGGCTATGTCGGTGAAGGCTACGGCATCCCTGCCCCGTCCACTTTGGAGGCGATCCGCCTCACCGCGCGGCAGGAGGGCCTTCTGCTCGACCCGGTCTATTCGGCCAAGGGGATGGCGGGCCTGATCGGCATGGTGCGCAGCGGCTTTTTCAAGCCATCCGACAGCGTGCTGTTCCTGCACACCGGCGGGGCCTCGGCCCTGTTTGCCTACGAGGACCAGATCACGGCCCTCGCCGACTGACCAAAAGACATAACGCCGAAAAACGGCACCCCCAACAGAGGAGCAATTCACATGAAAACAACGTTGAAATCCTTCGGACTGGCCACCGCGGTCAGCGTGCTGGCCCTGCCGGCGCTGGCCTCGGAGAAGGTCAGCATCGGCGTGCCGTCCTGGACCGGCGCGCAGGCCATCGCCCATGTGCTGGGCGAGGTCGTCACCTCGCGCATCGGCGGCGAGGTCGAGTACGTGCCCGGCAACAACGCCACGATCTTTCAGGCGATGGACCAGGGCCGCGGCGATATCGACGTCCACCCGGATGTCTGGCTGCCCAACCAGGAGAGCTTCACCAACAAGTATGTGGACGAGGCCGGCACCGTCACCCTGTCGTCGAACCCCTACCAGGGCAACCAGGGCTTCTGCGTGACCCAGGATTTCGCCGCAGCCCATGACATTACCGACATCGCCGATCTGGGTCGGCCGGACGTGGCCGCCCTGATGGACAGCGACGGCAACGGGCGCGGCGAGATGTGGATCGGCGCGCCCGGTTGGGCCTCGGCCAATGTCAACGAGGTCAAGGTCCGCGACTACGGCCTGCTGGACTTCATCGAGCCGATCCGCGCCGAGGAGGCCGTGAAAACCGCGCGCATCAAGGACTCCATTGCCAAGGGCGAGGGCTATGCGTTCTATTGCTACGAGCCCCACGCGGTGTGGTTCATGTTCGATGTCACGATGTTGACCGAGCCGACCTTTGACCCGGCGAAATACGTCATGGTGCAGCCCTCCGATGACGCGGACTGGTACGAGAAGTCCATGGTCGCGACCAAGGACGCCCTGAAGGACGTGCAGATCGCGTGGTCGAACTCCCTCGTGGATCGCTCGCCCGCAATTGCGGAGTTCTTCGCCAATTTCCAGCTGAATGCCGAGGATGTCAGCCAGCTTGCCTACCAGATCAGTGCCCAGGGCCGTGATCCGGCCGAGGTCGCGGCGGAATGGGTGAACGCCAACTCCGACCGCGTCGATGGCTGGCTCGGCCTCTGATCCTTTCGCTTCCCATGGGCGGCACCGGACCCCGGTGCCGCCTCCTTCCACGCGCGACAGGGATGGATCCGACATGCACGGCGATACCGTCATCGAGATATCGAATGTCTGGAAGATTTTCGGCGCCAACGCCCAGGCAGCCCTTGAGGCGGTCCGCGACCGGGGGCTGAGCAAGGCCGAGATCCTGGCCGAATTCAACGCGGTCGTGGGCGTGGCCGATGTCAGCCTGTCGGTGCGGCGCGGCGAGATCTTTTGCATCATGGGGCTGTCGGGCAGCGGCAAGTCCACGCTGGTGCGCCATTTCAACCGCTTGCTGGAGCCGACCGCGGGCAGGATCGAGATCGAGGGGACCGATGTCATGGCGCTCGGCACCCAGGAGCTTCAACGCTTCCGCAACCGACAGATCGGCATGGTGTTCCAGAACTTCGCGCTGATGCCGCACCGTTCGGTGCTGGACAACGTGGCGATGCCACTGGAGATCCGGAAGGTCCCCAAGAACGAGCGCATGCGCCAGGCCGCCGCGATCCTCGACATCGTCGAGCTGGGCGCCTGGGGGGCGAAGTTCGCCCATGAACTGCCGGGCGGGATGCAGCAGCGGGTGGGGCTGGCCCGGGCGCTGGCGGCGAATCCGGACGTGTTGCTGATGGACGAGCCCTTCTCGGCACTCGATCCGCTGATCCGAAGGCAGTTGCAGGACGAATTCATCCGATTGTCGAAGATCCTCAAGAAAACCACGATATTCATCACCCATGACCTCGACGAGGCGGTGCGCATCGGCGACCGGATCGCCATCATGCGCGACGGCAAGGTGGTGCAGATGGGCACCGCCGAGGACATCGTGATGCACCCGGCCGATGACTACGTGGCCGATTTCGTGGCCGGGATCTCGCGGCTCAAGGTGGTTCATGCCCACGCGGTGATGCAGCCGCTGGAGGCCTATCTCGCCACTCACGGCCCGCTTCCGGCCGCCGTCCCCAAGGTCGACGAGGGCGAAACCCTGAGCAACCTGATCACGCTCGCCATCGATGACGAGAATCCGATCCTCGTGCAGGACGCGGGTCGGGACGTCGGTATCATCACCCGTGCGGACCTGTTGCGCACGGTCATCGAGGGAACGGAAGTCTCATGAAAGACAGCGACATCAATCCGCTCGAAGACACCGAGAGCGCCGCGGCCCTCGCCTATGCCGCCGACCGGCGCGCCAATATCGCGACCTTCGTGCGCACCAACCCGGATTACTACGCGGCGATGTTCGACAAGATCGGCGCATCGTCAAAATTCGTGCCCACGATCAATCTCATGGCGGGGCTGTTCGGGCCGGTCTGGTTCGGGGCGCGGGGATTGTGGAACTGGGCGCTGGCCTTCCTGATCCTGGAGACGCTCGCGCTGGTACAGATCGCGCGGGGCCTGTTCGGGGATCTCGCGGCCGACGCGATGGCCCGCATCGCATCGATCGAGGGCACGCTGGAGCTGCGCCGCCAGCAGCTTGCCGCCGCCATCGAGAGCGGCTCGGACCGGGTGGACGCCTTCCGGCGCACGGTGGAGTCGCTGGAGGCCAATATCGGCGGCATCCGCGCCGAGGCCGAGGCCATGGCCGCCGAGGGCCCCACCATCGCGCTCACCGGGCTCGTCCTCCTGATCCTGGCCAAGATAGCCCAGGCGGTCATCGCCAACACCGCGCTGGAGGCCCGGTTTTCCGAATGGCTGAGCGACCGCAGCATCCGCTCCGGCATGCCGCCGCAGCATATCGTGTTGAGCGCCATCTTCATGGGGCTGATCGTGGCCACGGCCATGGTCCATTACAGCTTCCCGGGGCGGTTCGACCTCCTCAGCACCTTCCCGACCGACCCGGACATCCGGCTTACCGGGATCGCCTGGGTGGAGGATTTCATCGCCTGGACCGTGCGCAACACCGAAGCTTTCTTCGACGCGCTGACCTTCGGCATCCGGACGCTTCTGGACGCGCTGGAGGTGATCCTGGTCCAGACCCCGTGGATCGTGATCGCCAGCCTGATCGTGCTTCTGACCTGGCTCACCGCGGGCCTGCGCACGGCGATCTATTCCAGTGCGTTTCTCGCCTATATGGGGCTTCTGGGCTTCTGGGAGGCGGCGATGACCACGCTGGCGCTCCTGGGCACGGCGGCGTGCCTGTCGATCGTGATCGGCATCCCGCTGGGCATGTTCGCCGCCCGCCGCCCGCGGTTCTATGCCTTCATCCAGCCGATCATGGATTTCATGCAGACCATGCCCGCCTTCGTCTTCATGGTGCCCGTGATCGCGTTTTTCGGCGTGGGCAAGCCCGCGGCGGTGATCGTGACGATGATCTTCGGGGGCACGCCCGTGGTACGCCTGACCGTGCTGGGCCTGCGCGGGGTGCCCGAGAGCGTCCGTGAGGCAGCGATCAGCTTCGGCGCGAACAAGTGGTACCTGCTGACCAAGGTCGACCTGCCATTGGCGGGCCCGTCGATCCGGGCCGGCATCAACCAGACGATCATGCTGTCGCTGGCGATGGTGGTCGTTGCCTCGCTGATCGGGGCCAAGGGTCTGGGCGAGGATGTGCTGGAGGCGCTGCAATACGCCAATGTGGGCCAAGGCATTCTCGCAGGCTTCTCGATCCTGTTCTGCGCGATGATCCTTGACCGGATCGTGCAGGGCGCGCGCAAGTGACCCCGCTGGTTCTCGTCCATGGGTTCATGGGCGGGTCCGCGCAATGGGCGTTGCAGGCGCCCCTCGGCGCAGGACGGGCGGTGATCGCGCTCGATCTGCCAGGCTTCGGGGCCAATGCGGACTTGTCGCCGATCGACGCGATCCCGGATTTCGCCGCCAGGACGCTGGCACGGCTCACCGCCCGCGGCGTGGACCGTTTCGACCTGTTGGGTCACTCCATGGGCGGCATGATCGTGCAGGAGATGGTGCGCCAGGCGCCGGATCGGGTGGGAAGGCTGATCCTCTACGGCACCGGCGCGCAAGGCGTGCTGCCCGGACGGTTCGAGCCGATCGAGACCTCGATGGCGCGCGCCCGTGCCGAAGGGGCGGCCGCCACGGCGAGCCGGATCTCCGCCACCTGGTTCCTGCACCGCGAAGACGCCGCGCACTATCCCGCCTGCGCCGCCATTGCCCGCAACGCAGGGCTGGAGGCGATCCTCGCCGGGCTGGCGGCCATGCGCGACTGGTCGGGCGAAGACCATCTGCCCCGGGTCGCGTGCGAGACCCTCGTGCTCTGGGGCGACAGGGACCGCACCTATGGCTGGAGCCAGATAGAGCAGCTCTGGCGGACCATTCCGAGCGCGCAGCTCGCCGTGGTCCCGGGCTGCGCCCACGCGGTCCACATGGAACGCCCCGAGATCTTCAATGCCCTCGTGGAGGGGTTTCTGGCACCGCTTGGCTTGTCGGGCGGGCCGCCGTCAGAAGCTCAGTCAAAGGCGAGCTTGTAGATCACGCCATCCTTCATGATCATGTCGAAGTTCTCCGAAGGGTCCGCCACAAGGTCGAGATCCTCCAAAGGATTGCCGTCCACCAGGATCATGTCCGCATAAGCCCCCGCCGCGATCACGCCGAGCGGGCCCAGCGGATAGGGTGTGAGATCGCCAGACATCTTCAGCAACTCGGCATTGTCGCAGGTCGCCATCTTCAGCGCCTCGAACGGGGTAAACCAGCGTTGCAGCTAGGCCAGTTGCGCACCTTGCGGAACAGTGTCTGGCAATTCGCGCGAAACCCCCAGCTTCCGGCAAGTTTCTCCGGCGCGTTGGCGACCACCCACCGCGCCGTGCAGATCGGATCGCTCACACCCCGGATCGAGGCAAGCGCCGCCTCGGTTGCCAGCGCGGCCTCGGCATGCTTGGCGCCCAAGAGACGCAGAAAACGGGCAAAGGCCGCTTGCGTCCGTCTGCCCACCACGATCAGGTCGAGCAATCGGCGTGCAACCTGATAATCGTCCGAACGCTCCGCCTGCGTTTGAGCTGAGCCGCTCCATACAATGCCTACACAGCCAAAAAAGAGCCCTGCAGACCCGCTCTGCGCGGCCGCAGACAGCGGCAAGAAGACCAGCGTCAGACAAAAGACCATGCCTCTGACAGGCGCAAAACTGGCCAGAACAATATGCGCCCCCTCCAAATTCTCGACACACCCCGGAACTGTAAGCTGTCCATGCCCGAACCGTCCACCGGGACACGCCTTTGAAGACCCTGTCCCGGCTGTCGCATCGCGAAGTCTGGCGCTGCCTACATCCATAGAGATCGCCGCCCCAACCCGGAGCCTCCAAAAGCTGTTGCGCGCGAGTGTGGGTCTTGTCTTCGCACAATGCCGCAATCAGAGAATGGCTCTGGATCGGGGGTTTACCGTACTCGAAGAAAGCGGCGTAAAGCTGCGCGTTGATGCCCAAAGGCAGTTGCACCAAAAGTCGGCGTGCATACGCACTTGCACATCGCTTTGCGCTGCGCGGTCACTTACCGGCCAGAAGCGTGCCCAAACGCGGGGAAAACTCCTCGCGAATGCGCTGGGTATCCCGACCAAGCTCCGGGACCGAACGGAATTGGGTGTCTTCGCCTTTGACAAGCGCGCCGGGTGCCAGCAGGTCGACCGAGTTGCCGGACACGTCTACCGTAACAACCCGGTTTTGCGGATGTGAAACCAGATCGTCAGGATCGCTCAGTCGGCCAAACGCGATATCGGCCTGCTGCATCATCTCGATCGCCCTGTCTCTCGGTACTTGTGCAAAGGCTTGCGCGACGGCTTCGTCCACGGCCTGCCGGTTTGCCACCCTTTCCGAATTGGTGCGCCAGCCTTCGCGGCTGGGCAACTGCGGATCCTTCAGAAGGGTTGCGCACAAGCGCGCCCATTCCCGCTCGTTCTGGATCGAGATCAGGATCTCTTTGCCGTCGGCGCACCGAAACGCCCCGTAGGGCGCGATCGTGGGGTGTTTGAGACCCATGCGCGCGGGCTTCTTGCCGCCGTATTTGTACTGCAGATACGGAACGTTCATCCAGTCGGACATGGCATGAAACAACGACACCTCGATCTCGCGCCCCTGCCCCGTCCGGGCACGCGCGATCAGCCCCTGAAGGATCGCCTGGTACGCGGTCATACCCGCAGCGATGTCGCAGACCGACACGCCCACGCGCGCAGGCCCATGCTCGGTTCCGTTGATCGACGACAGGCCCGTCTCGGCCTGGATCAGCAGGTCATAGGCCTTTTGATCCTTCGCCGATCCCTCGGTGCCGTAACCGGAGATTGAACAGACGATCAGCCCGGGGTTGTCCGAACGGATGGTTTCGATCGGCAAGCCCAATCGGTCGAAGGCGCCCGGCGCGAGGTTCTGAATGAACACGTCCGCAGATCGCAGCATATTGCGCAGAATATCGAGGTCTGCCGTCTCTTTCAGGTCGAGACAGACCGATTCCTTGCCGCGGTTGATCCATATGAAATAGGCACTCTCACCGTGGACGAGCTGATCGTATGTGCGTGCGAAATCGCCTTCGGGCCGCTCGACCTTGATCACGCGCGCGCCGGCATCCGCCAGCTTGCACGAGGCATAGGGTGCCGCCACAGCATGCTCCACCGACACAACCAGCAGTCCCTCCAGATCGGACATCTTCTTTCCTCTCAGGCTTTTGCAATCGCGAGCTTAAGCCGTGGGACGGCGTTGACCATCCACGGGAACTCTTGATGCGCTATAGGATCAAGCTATCGTAACTTCGTGTGGGACAGGTGGGGAACGCAGCATGGAATTCAAACAGCTCGAGTATTTCCTGGCCATTGCGCGCTGCGGGTCTCTCGCCTCGGCCGCGGAGGTTATAGGTATCGCCCAACCCTCGCTTTCGGTTCAGTTGAAGAACCTCGAGCAGCGTCTGGGCGCACAGCTCTTCGTCCGCTCGCCGCGTGGTGTCATGCTGACGGATGCGGGCACAGTCCTGCTGAGCCATGCCGAGGGTTTGTTGCGGTCGGTGAGGGATGCAAAACTGGCCGTGAGGCAAGCGGGCGAGGACGCGTCGGGCCGGGTGGTGTTCGGCTTTCCGTCGTCGGTCTCCATGGTCCTATCCGTGCCCCTCGCCGAGACGATCCGGCATGAACACCCCAAGATCCGCCTGCGCGCCGTGGACGCCATGAGCGGCTTCATCAAGGAATGGCTCGAAGAGCAGACCGTTGATCTGGCAATCCTCTACGAGACCAGTGGTTTGAAAAACGTCGAAGTCACGATGCTGCTCGAAGAAAACCTGCATTTCTATGCACCCCGGGACCTCTGGCCGCTGAAGACGCCGCCGGGCACGCCGGTCGCGATAAAGGACCTGTCCGGCGTCGAACTGGTGCTGCCGTCGAAATCCCACGGGCTGCGGATGCTGATCAACCACTCGACCAAGGGCGCAATCCGCGATTTGAACGTGGTTGTGGAGATGGATTCCCTCACGCAGATCAAATCGCTGGTTGCGCGCGGCAGCGCGTCGACTATCCTGGCGCCTGCCGCGGCCAGCGATTTTGAGGCCCGCGGCGAACTCGCGTCATCGAAGATCATCGATCCCGTGATCAGTCGACCCGTGTATCTCGTCCGAAATCCGGAAAAGCCCCGCACCCGGGCCTCGTCAGAGGTTGAGAAGGCGACCATCGCTGTGGTGAAGGATCTGGTCTTGCGCGGGCAGTGGCGCGGAAAGCTCGTGGAAGAGACCCAAAGCGTCACGGTATAGGTGTTTCCTATACGGGCCATGTTGCCATCGGAATTGCCGATACCGGGTGCCGGGCCCTATCCTTGGCCTCGCAATCAGCGAAACTGGGCGGACGCAGCATGAACACGCAGGCCGAAGTGAAAAGGTCTTTCCCCTGTATCATCGGCTGCGCAGCCGAGTTCGCAGACCATCGTCCTCGCATCGACGTGACAAACCCTGCGACGGGCGAGAAGATCGCCCAGATCCCGGCATGCGGCCCCGACGAGGTCGACCGGGCGGTGACCGCAGCCCGCAGAGCCTTCGAGGATGGGGAATGGTCCAGGCTCACGGCCGTTGACCGGGGCCGCCTGCTGCACAAGCTGGGCGAAGCCATCACCGCCCATGGGCAGGAGCTTGCCGAATGGGAGGCGAAGGATACCGGGAAGCCTCTGGCACAGGCCCGGGCCGATATGGTCGCCGCAGCCCGCTATTTCGAGTATTACGGCGCCGCGGCGGACAAGGTGCATGGCGAGACCATCCCGTTCCTGTCGGGCTATCAAGTTCAGACGATCTTCGAACCCTACGGGGTCACGGGGCATATCATTCCTTGGAACTATCCCGCGCAGATGTTCGGACGCTCCTGCGCACCTGCACTGGCCATGGGCAACGCGGTGGTTCTCAAACCGGCCGAAGATGCTTGCCTGACGCCCCTGCGCATCGCCGAACTGGCGCTGGAGGTCGGGTTTCCGGGGGGCGCGATCAATGTCGTCACCGGATATGGCCAGGAGGCGGGGGCGGCGCTCACCACCCACCGCGACGTGGATTTCCTGTCGTTCACCGGCTCGCCCGAGGTCGGCGTCATGATCCAGACCGCCGCGGCGCGGAATCATATCGGCTGCACTCTGGAACTTGGCGGCAAGTCGCCGCAGATCGTCTTTGCAGATGCCGATCTCGACGCGGCTATCCCGGTTTTGCTGAACGGGATCGTGCAAAATGGCGGGCAGACATGCTCCGCCGGGTCGCGCGCGCTGATCCAGCGCGATATTTTTGATGCGGTGCTGGCCAGGCTGAAGGCCGGGTTCGAAGCGCTGACCGCCGCACCCTGGCAGGAGAACGGCAATCTCGGCCCCTTGATCTCGCACAAACAGAAACGTCGCGTCGAAGGCTTCATCGCCGAGGGCGGTGGTGCGGACGCGCCTCTGGTCGCCCGGGGCAGGATCGCCGCTAGCGCCTCCGAGGCGGGCAGCTTCGTGGCCCCAGCCCTGTTTGGCCCCGTGATCGAGGGCCATGTGCTGGCCCGAGAAGAGGTCTTCGGCCCGGTCCTGTCCTGCATTCCGTTCACCGACGAGGCAGACGCGATCCGCATTGCCAACGCCACCGACTACGGTCTGGTCGCAAGTGTCTGGAGCGCGGATGGCGGTCGCCAGATGCGGCTCGCCAAACGTCTGCGCGTCGGACAGGTCTTTCTCAATTGCTACGGCGCGGGCGGCGGGATCGAGTTGCCGTTTGGCGGCATGCGCAAGTCCGGCCATGGCCGAGAAAAGGGCTTCGCAGCGCTGCACGAGTTCTCACAGATCAAGACAGTGGTACAGAATCATGGCTGAGGGACGGGCCTTTCAATGACGGAAACGAACACTTCGAGACGCCTGTCGGGCAAAACCGCGATCGTGACGGGTGCCGCCTCCGGGTTCGGTCGCGAGATTGCCCGCCGGTTCGTGCGTGAAGGCGCCCGGGTGGCGATCGTGGACCTGAACGGCGAAGGCGCAAAGGCCGTCGCCGACGCGTTGCAGCAGAATGCCATCGCGGTCACCTGCGATGTCTCCAAGGGCGCGGATGTTTCGCGGGCCGTCCAAGAAACGATCGACGCTTTCGGGCGCGTGGATATCGCCATCAACAACGCAGGCTGGAGCCACCGCAATCAGCCCGCGCTGGATGTGGATTTCGAGACTTTCAAACGCGTTTATGAAGTCAATGTGGACAGCATCTTTCATGCCACCCATGCTCTGGTGCCCCATTGGCGTGACATCGGGGGCGGCGTGATGATCAATGTGGGCTCCACCGCGGGTATCCGACCGCGCCCGGGTCTGAGTTGGTACAATAGCTCGAAGGGGGCCGTGAACATGATGACCAAGACACTCGCCGTGGAACTGGCCCCCGACCGGGTAAGGGTCTGCGGTCTGGCCCCGGTCATGGGCGCGACGCCCTTGCTCGAGACCTTCATGGGAATGCCGGACACGCCGGAGAACCGCGCGAAGTTCCTCGGCACCATTCCGTTGGGGCGCCTGTGCGAGCCAGAAGACATGGCCAATGCGGCGCTCTACCTGGCCTCTGACGAAGCGAATTTCATCACCGGCGTCATCCTGGAGGTCGATGGCGGGCGGACGGTCTGACACACGCGCCGCGCGCGCGAGGCATATCGCGGTCACGCGATCAAAAACCCCGGGCGCACTCCGGGATCTAAGGAGGACAACATGGGATATTTTCGATCCGCAGGACATGGCGCACTGGAGCGCGCTGTCTTTGACTACCGCCAGGGCGCCATGAGCCGACGCGATTTCCTGCGCCGTGCAATGGCGCTGGGGGCGACCGCCGGCATGGCCGGTGCGCTCGCGACAGCCTGGTCCGGCACGGCAATCGCGCAGTCTTCGACCACCGCGCCGCAGCCCGACGGGGAATACGACTTCATCGTGATCGGCACGGGCTCCGCCGGGGCCGCTTGCGTGTATCAACTGGCTCAGACAGGCGCGCGGATCCTCGTGCTCGAAGCCGGGCGCAACGACGACCTCGAAGAGGTCCATGACAGCCGCCTGTGGGCTGCGTCCCTTGGCACCGACGCCACGAAATGGTTCGAAACCCTGCCCTCCAGCCATACGGATGGACGCAATCACATGTGGCCGCGCGGCAATGTGTTGGGCGGGACATCTGCCTTGAACGCGATGGTCTATGCGCGCGGGCACAGGACCGATTTCGACGTCTGGGAGACGATGGGTGCCACCGGTTGGAGCTATGAAGACGTACTACCGCATTTCATGGCGATGGAAAGCTATGAGCCCGGGGGCGAGAACCGCGGCACCAGCGGCCCGATCTTTGTCAGCCAACCCCAGGACCCACACCGCCACGAAGGGGCCGTCGCGTTCATGGATGCCGCGGCGGGGCTGGGATACAAAGAAACGCCGTCCTTCAACTCCGATCGGATGTCCGGTCAGGCCTGGATCGATTTCAACATCAAGGACCAGCGGCGTCAGTCGTCTGCAGTCGCATTCCTGCGCCCGGCGATCGAGAACGGCAACATCACGCTGCTGACCGATGCCCCGGTCCAGAAGCTGACCCTGGAGGGCACGAAATGCACCGGGGTCACCTACCTGCACAACGGCGCGCCCGTCAGCGTCCGGGCGGCGAACGAGGTGATCCTCTCGGCCGGGGCCATCGACAGCCCCAGGCTGCTGATGCTGTCGGGGATCGGCATCGCGTCCGACCTCAGGCAGGTCGGGATCGACGCCGTCGTCGACTTGCCGGTTGGTGTCGGGCTCCAGGACCACATTCTCGGCGCAGGTGTGAACTACGAAGCCAAGGGCCCCGTGCCGGTCAGCCATTACAACCACTCCGAAGTCTACATGTGGGAACGATCGGATCCGGGCCTGCGGTCACCCGACATGATCGCGCTCTATGTTTCGGTGCCCTTCGCCTCTACCGGTCACAAGCTGGATTACGAGCACGGCTACTGCATTCTCTCGGGCGTCGCGACGCCGCAATCGCGCGGCTACGTCAAGCTGGCGTCTGACGACATCGCGGATGCCCCGATCATCGAGACCAATTACCTGGCCGAGGAACAGGATTGGAAGTCCTACCGTGCCGCGACCGAGCTGTGCCGCGAGTTGGGCGCCTCGGACGCTTATGCCGAGTTCCGCAAGCGCGAGAGCCTGCCGCAGAAGGACGGGGAGCTGACGGATGCCGAATGGCGCGACTTCCTCTCCGCGTCGGTCAACACCTATTTCCACCCCACATCCACATGCCAGATCGGCAAGGTGGTGGAGCCGGATCTGCGCGTGAAAGGCATTGAGGGCCTGCGAGTTGCGGATGCGTCCGTCATGCCGCAGATCACCACCTCCAACACCAACGCGCCGACCATGATGATCGGTTGGCGCGCGGGTGACATGATCTCCAAAGCAACCTAGACAGACCACTCGAACGCCACCACTCCTGACCCCGTCCGCGCCTGCGGGCGGGGTTTTTCGTTGCAACGGCCGAAGGAACACTGCGCGGCGGCGCTACACCCAATCGAGGATCAGGCCATCGCGGCGCTCGATATGGACGGACGGACGCTCGGCAAGGGGTGCGGGGCTGTGCGCAGCCTGGGCCCCGGCGATGCGCGCGAGATCCTCGATCTCTACCGGCTTCAGTCCCGCCCGCGTCAAACGGGCGACCAGGTCCGCACGGGCCGGGTTGATGGCAAAACCGGCTTCGGTAACCACCACATCCACATCCACGCCCGGCGTCGAAACGCAGCGCACGGCGGGGACGATCTTGGCAAACCCGCCGCCCGTCAACGACGTCAAGACGATGCTCAGATCCGCCCCCCGGGCCGCATCGGGATGCCCGCCCGGCCCACCGAGGATCCGGCCATCCGTGCCGCTGACCACATTTACGTTGAAGCCGAAATCCACCTCGACCGCGCCCAGCAGCATGACCGACAAGTCGTCCACGCAGGGGTTCGGGTGCAGCGGGCTGGCATATTCGGCGGCTGTCATCATCTGGTGATCGGGGTTCTCGATCGCCGAGCGTACGGCTTCGAGGTCGAAACACTGCACATCCCGGATCGCGCGAAAGACACCGGCCCTCAGAAGCTCCACATGGGCCGACGTGATCCCGCCCGACATGAAGGCGCCGCGCATGCCCTGCGCTGCCAACAAGGATCCCACATGCGGCACCGCGGCGAGGGAATAGCCCCCCGCCCCGCTTTGAAGGGCGAACTCTTCGGTCAGCAGCCCCGCCGCCGCGATGATGTCCGAACTCCGCTCTGCGATGCCGCGCGACAACGGCGTCTCGCTCGGCACGGTCGACCCGGACCGGATGCGGTTGGCGTCTCCGGGGCGCTCGAACGGCACGACGAGATCCACAAACCGGGCGGGAATATCCACGCGGGGCAGCGCGGCGTCGGTCACGTCATGGGCCATGCCCACCGTGGCCTTTGCATACTGCGCATCGACCGCCGGGTAGCCAAGCGGTCCGCAAGCCAGGGCGCCTGCCCGCCCCGTCAGGTTCCCCCTGCGGTCTGCCAGGGACGCGCCGACAAAGGCGACATCGATCTTCAACTGGCCCGATGAGATGGCCCGCGCGCGCCCCCCATGGCTCTGCAGCAGGACCGTGACACGTCCGGGATGCGCCGTTATCCAATCGGCTACGGGACCCCGCATGTAGTCGGTCACGATGCTTGTGATCGTGCCATCTTCGAGCAACGGAACCAGGCTGGAATGGGTCGGAAAGATCGAACTCGGGCAGATCGTGAGCCCCTTCAACCCGCGTTCCCGCGCAAGTCGCATCACCTCGACAACCACCCGGTCGCCGTCGCGGTAGTGATGGTGAAAGGACAGGGTCCGGCCATCCGCAATCCCGAGCTCGTCGAACACGACCTCCAGACCCGGGCGCAGTTTCCGACCGTCCCCGGCGTCGGCGCGCGGCGGCAACACGGACAGGGCCGGTGCCGGGTTGCCGACCGGCAGGAGCAAGCCGAGCGGCGTTGTCACCGGGGCGGCCCCGGCGGGCCATCGCGCCGTGTCTAGGATTGAGCCTTGTGGTGTCACGCTCACGCCTCTCATCGCTCCGGCGTCACGCCGGAGCGCTCTGCTGGGCACCTCTCCAAGCCGCAGGTCCGGTCTGATGGATCGCCGCCCCTTGCGTCGTGACCGCCACCATGACTGGCATGTCCTCGACCGTGAACTCCCGGATCGCCTCCATGCCCAAATCCTCGAACGCCAGCACCTTCGAGGACCGGATCGCCTTTGCCACCAGGACCGCGGCGCCACCTACCGCGATCAGGTAGGCGGCCTTGTGGCGCGCTATGTCCCGGACGGTCTCCGCGCCCCGCTCGGCCTTGCCGATCATGGCAAACAGACCCTGGCCCAGCATGTCGCTGGTGAACGGATCCATGCGTGTGGCGGTAGTGGGACCGGCGGGTCCGACCGCCTCCCCATCCACCGGGTCCACCGGCCCGACATAATAGATCACCCGTCCCCGCAACGACACCGGCAACTCTTCTCCACGCGCCAGCATGTCGGCCATGCGCTTGTGGGCCGCGTCGCGCCCGGTCAGGATCCGGCCCGACAGCAGCAGCGTCTCGCCCGGGGCCCATCCGGCCATCTCCTCACGCGTGAGCCTGTCCACGTTCACCCGGCGCAGACCCGCCATTTCCGACCCCTCGATCCGCGGCCAGGCAGCCAGATCGGGCGCATCGAGATAGGCCGGACCGCTGCCATCCATCACGACCTTCGCATGTCGGTTCGCGGCGCATTGCGGCACCAGCGCCACAGGCTTGGACGCGGCATGCGTGGGCGCGGTGGCCAGTTTCACATCGACCACCGTGGTCAAGCCGCCAAGACCCTGTGCCCCGATCCCGAGCGCGTTTATGCGGTGGTAGAGCCGCACGCGCATCTCCTCGAGCGGTGTGGACGCGCCGCGGGCCAGCAGGTCGGACATGTCGATTTCCTCCATGACCGCGCGCTTGGCGATCAGCATAGCCTGCTCCGCGCTGCCCCCGACGCCGACGCCCACCAGGCCGGGCGGACACCACCCGGCCCCCAGCCCTTCGATCGTCGAGACAACCCAGTCTTCAACCGAGGCCGCCGGGTTGAGCATCGTGTAGCGCGCCTTGTTCTCGGACCCACCGCCCTTGGCCGCAATCAAGAGCTCCAACTTATTGCCCCGCGTGAGCTCCACATGGGTGACGGCGGGGGTGTTGTCGCCGGTGTTTCTGCGCTCTAAAAGCGGGTCTGCCACCATCGAGGCCCGCAAGGGATTGCCCGCATCCAGGTAGGCCAGGCGCACGCCCTCGTTGACCAACTCGTACAAGGTCCGGTCCCCGGCGATCATCGCCGATTGTCCCAACCGCGCAAAGACCGTCACCATGCCCGTGTCCTGGCAAATCGGCCGTCGCCCCAGTGCAGCCAGGCGCGAACTTTCCAGGATCTGCCCCATCGCCGCCTTCGCGGCGGGGCTCTGCTCACGGGCATAGGCGCTGGCCAGATGCGCCAGGTAGTCGGGGGCATGATAAACGGCGATGTATTGCAGCGCCGCGCGTACGGTTTCGACGATGTCATCGGGTTTCAGAACTGTGGCTTGCGTCATCATGGTCCCTGGCGGCTCACAGGCGGCCCGAACGGGCGGGCCGCCTAGCCGTGTCTTGCACTACTTCCTGAACATATAGGTCTTGGTGTTGGTGAACTCCTTCAAACCTTCCTGCCCGTTCTCTACCCCCATGCCCGACTGCTTGTGTCCACCGAAGGGGATATCGATTCCGTGAATGTGGATCTCGTTCACCCAGACAGTGCCCGCCTCCAGTCTGTTTGCAACCCCGATCGCCGTGTCGCGATCCGGCCCCCAGACCGACGCGGCAAGACCGAATTCCGTGTCATTTGCATCGCGCACGACCTCGTCCAGGTCCGACCACTTGATGATCGGCAGGATCGGGCCAAACGGTTCTTCGCGCACGACACGGCTGTCTTTCGGGGGATTGTCCACAATGGTGATCGGCACGAAATTCCCCGGACCATCGGGGATCTCACCCCCCAGCGGCACCGACAGACCCTGCGCCTTCACATCGGCGAACAGATCCTTGAGCTTGCCGTATTGCATCTTGTTCTGGATCGGGCCGAGATCAGTGTTGGGGTCCATGCCGTTGCCGACGGTCTTTTCCGCCGCATGGGCGACGAAATCCCGCAGGAAATCGTCATAGAGGCTCTCGTGGACATAGAGGCGCTTGACCGCGATGCACCACTGACCGGAGTTGCCATAGGCCGCGTCGAACAGCGTGGGGATCAGCGGCTTGTAGTCCGTGCCGGGCAAAAGGATCGCCGGATCGTTGCCGCCAAGCTCCAGCGTGATCCGCTTGAGGTTGCACGACGAAGACGCCATGACCTTCCGGCCCGTCGCCGTCGACCCGGTGAACGAAATTTTCGCGATATCGGGATGCTCGGTCAACCAGGCCCCCTGTTCGTTGCCCCCCGCCACGACGTTGAGTACCCCCGCCGGGAACACCTGCTGCGCGATCTCGCCAAAGCGCAGCGTGCAGAGGGGAGTGTAGGGCGAGGGTTTCATCACCATCGTGTTGCCGGTGACGAGACACGGCGCGATCTTCCACAGGCCCAGCAGCACGGGAAAATTCCACGGCGTGATCGCGCCCACCACGCCCAGGGGCGTGTGCGCAACCTTCACCGTATGCTCGGGCGTGTCCTCGATAACCTCGTCTTCGAGCCGCCGCTTGGCGACTTCGCGGACCCAAAAGATGGCGTACTCGACCTCCGTGGTCGCCATCGAATGGCGCGGCTTGCCCTGCTCGGTCGTCAGCAGCGTGATCAACTCCTGCTTGTGCGCGTCCAGAGCGTCCGCATAGGCCGCGATATAAGCCCCGCGTTCGTCCTGGCTCAGCGCGGCCCAGCCCGGTTGCGCAGCCTTTGCCGCGGCGATGGCCTGCTCCACCTGATCCCGTGACGCGTTGGGGGCGTGTGCCACCACCTCGTCGGTGGCCGGGTTGAACACCTCGAAGCTCCCGGCACTGTCGACCAGCGCCCCGTTGATGGCGTGCCGGTAAGGCCCCGTGAAATCCACCCGAACGTCCTGTGCGAAACCTGTTTGTACGTTCATGCCGTGTCTCCCTTTGGTCTAGATTTGATAGCGGATGTGTGGTGCGCGGGCATAAAGCGCCACCATCGGCAGGATCAGCAGCCCGAAAACCGTCTGTTGCGCGGCGTAGTCCAAGCCCATGCCGACGAGGAAAGAGGTCAAGACCTGCAAGACCAACACACCGATCACCGTGGCGCCGTAACCGCCCGTCCCGCCCAGCAGGGAGGTGCCCCCCACCACGACCGCGGCGACGGTGGTGAACAGATACGGGTCGCCCACGCCCACGAAACCGCCCCCCGAAAACCCCAGCAGCAGGCACCCCGTGGCCGCCGCCGTCAGGCCCGAAATCGTGTACGTCGACACCCAGACCCGGAACTCAGAGATGCGCAGCCGGGCCGCCGCCGTCCTATTGCCGCCGATGGCATAGATCGCGCGGCCCGCACGGGTCCGGTTGATCCAGAAGATCAGGCTTGCCGCAATCGCGGCCCAGATCAGGATGACCGGCGGCAGTTTCAGCCCGAAGGTCGTCCCGCTGATCGAGGCGATGTTTGAAAACCACCCGGGCACCTGGCTGAAGACCGTGCCCGAGAACTGCGACCCCAGGCTCGTGAAAATCTGGGCACCGCCCACTACGGCAAACCCCACGCCCAGGGTCAGGATCAATGCCTGGCCCTGGATCCGGTAGCTCATCACACCGTTCAGAACCCCGATCAGCGCCCCCATCGCGAGAATGCAGAGAATGGCGAGGGGCGCAGGCAGGCTTGTGCCGAAAAGATAGGCCAGAAGAATATTGGAAGCGCCGATCACGAAGGGGATCGACAGATCGAGCCCCCCCACCGTGGCCACCATGGTCTGCCCCAGGGCCGCGAGCCCGAGGAAAGCCGCCAGCAGCAGGATCGACCGGATGTTGTTTGCCGAGGCAAAGCCCTCCACCAGGATCGACGCGGCGGTGAACAGCGCGACCAGAAGAAGACTTCCCAGAACGAGGCCCCGATGTTCCGCGCGCAGTCTTTTCGGTCTGCGTGACATGGCGTGCGCTCCTGTATCTGCAGTGGGAAAAGGCCAGTCCATCACACCGCCGCGACCCGACGGCGCGATGTGACCAGCGCCAGCATGAGCGAGATCACGAGCATTAGCCCATAGAAAAGCTGCGTCATGAACCCCGAGATCGCGCCGAAGTTGAACGAGGACAGCACGACGAAAACCAGGTACATGGCAAGCGCGCCCAGAATGGACCCGGTGATACCACCCTTGCCACCGGACAGCGACGTGCCCCCCAGAACGAGCGCCGTGATCGCCTGCAGGGTCAGGGTGTTGCCCTGGGTCGGATCGCCCGATCCGATCAACCCGGTCAGGCACAGCGCCGCCAACCCCGCGAACACACCCGCCAGAAGATGGGCGGCGTAGCGGGCTTTGACGATGTCGACGCCACTGGTATAGGCCGTGCGCTCATCCGCACCCATCAACCGAATATGCTGAAAGAGCGGCGTGCGCGAGAAAAGCGCCCAGATCACGCAGGCCGCGACCAGGATGTACAGAACCGGGCTCAGCAGTTCCGTGCCCCACCCCCAGTTGCCCAGCCATTCCGGGGCGAAACCGCCCGGACGCGACAGGATCACGAGATTGACCCCCGACAAGATCATGAACCCGGCCAGCGACGCGATGATCGGAGATATCCGCACGTGAATGATCAGTGCAGCAAGCAGCGCCTGCCAGGCACACGCGGCAAGGATCGCATAGGCGAAGACCAGCACCGGATGGGTGATGCCGTTCCCGGTCAGCCACACGACGATCGTGACGTTCACGAACCCGATCAGCGGACCGATGGACAAATCCACACCACCGCGCCCGGCAATGGCGATAGGCGTGATCGCAATGGCGGCGAGGATCAGCGGTGCCGCGACCAGCAACGCCCCGGCCAGCCCAACATAGGTAAAGGTCTGCGGCGCCCGGACCGCCGCGATGACGCCAAGGACAAGCACCAGTCCGAAGGGCACCAGAAGATGACGGTTGCGGCTGACAAGGCCTTCCATCACATCCGCCCTCCCGCTCTGACGGTCTCGTCGAATTCGATCGGGTGCGACTTGCCGAACATCGCGGCCAAAATGTTGTCTTGCGTGATGCCGCCCTGCTCGAAACTGGCAAACAGGCTGCCTTCGAAGAACACGTCCGCACGATCCGCGAAGTCGAAGAATTCCTCGATCTCGGTGGACAGGTAGACGACCGCTCCACCCTCGGAGGCGAAAGCGCGCAAATGAGTATAGAGATCCTGCTTGGTCCCGATATCCACGCCCCGCGCCGGATCGTTGAGCAGGATCACGCGCGGGTTCTGCGCAAAGGCGCGCGCAATCAGCACCTTCTGCTGGTTGCCTCCCGAGAGCGTCGTGATGCGATCCTGACGCGCCCCGTGCTTGATCGACAAGCGCGCCTCCTCCTGGGCGAAGCACGCATGCAAGGTCTCCGTGTCTATCATACCGCCCCGACCGGAATGGCGCCCATAAAGCGGCATCGCGAAATTCTCGAAGATCGACAGGTTCGGAAAAATGCCTTCCTTCTTGCGGTCCCCGGACACATAGGTGATAGCCGCCGCCTCTGCCTCGGCCAGGCAGGTGATCGAACGCCACTCGGTCGATTTGTCCCAGACCCGCACCGTCCCGGAAGGCGCGGGATCGATACCTGCCAGCCTGCGCAGGAACTCCGACTGCCCCGCACCATCGAGACCGGAAAGCCCCACGATCTCGCCGGGATGGATCTTGAAATCGATCGGCGCCCCACCGCCGGGCAGCCGCATCCGGCGTGCCTCCAACGCGGGTTTCTGCGCTGCCGGCACCACGGTCCGCGCCCGTGACCCGAGGGCGTTATGCCGCGTGTCGGCCGACATCAGCTGCAGAAGCCTGTCTTCGGTGACTTCGCCCTTTTCCAGCCGACCCACCGTCTTGCCATCCCTGAGAACCGTCGCCCTGTCCGTGATCTTGACCAGCTCGGCAATCCGATGGGTGACGAGGATGATGCACGACCCCGCCTCCCGGAGCGCGAGCATCTCCAGGTGCAACCGGTTCGTCGCGTCGAGGTCCAGCGCGGCAGAGCTTTCGTCGAAAATCAGAACCCGCGGCTTTTGCAGGATGGCCCTGGCGATCACGATCCACTGCTTGAGGTTCAGCGGCAGGTCCGACACCGGTGTGTCCGGGTCGATATCGACCTCCGCCAGCCGCTTGAGGACATCGCGCGCCAGAGCCTTCTTTTCAGACGTGCGGCACCTCTTGCGCCACAGCCCGTCGACCCCGGCAAAGATGTTCTCCCATATCGACAGGTCTTCTGCGACGAAAATCTCCTGATAGATGGTCGAGATGCCTGCCGCGATGGCGTCGGAGGGTCGGGTCGGGCGGACACCCAAGATGTCGATCTCGCCGCTGTCCGGCAGGATGACCCCGGACATGATCTTCGCCAGGGTGCTCTTGCCGCTGCCGTTCTCGCCCACGATCGCGTGTATTTCGCCAAGATCGGCTTGCAGCGAAGCCCCCTCCAGCGCACGCGTTTCGCCGAACGACATATGGATATCCGACAGGGAAATCGCTGACATGCTGCTGTGCCTCTTGGTGATCCGCCCCCGGGGACATCCCCCGGGAGCGATCTGCCTCAGTTGACGTTCTTGGCGGCCCAATCGAGCGGGTTTTCCGGCCGCAGGAAGTAGCCGGCGGCCTTGTCGTCGGGGAACCAGACGTCGATGCCCGGCTGGATGTACGCGGTCGAGTCGACCGAGCAGTCATCGCCCAGGCTCGCCACGTATTCCGCCGCGGGCAGCCGGTAGACCCCGCGCAGGATCGATTGCAGTTTGGGACCCTGGTTCTGCAGCGTGCGGATCACCGAGTTGAAGCCCAGTTCCATCTCGTCGCCCGGGGGCCAGATCTGGAACGCATGGCTGATCCAATCGGGGTTCTGCTTTAGATAGCAAGCCGCTCCGGCCGAGCCTGCCAGCGAGATCGGCATCACCTCGCGGCCCGACTGCAACACCGCCTTCAGCACACCGGTTTCCTGGGAGCCCTGCGCGATGATCCCGTCAATCCGCGCGGGGTTGGTTGCGAGGAACTTCTGAACCTCGGTCTGGGCGACTTGGTCGGTCCAGTTGCCCCAGACCTGGCCAACCAGCTTGGCGTTCGGAAACTCCTCCAAGGCGCGCATGGCGCCGGTGTCGAAGCTCTCCGAAGAGGCCGCGCCCGCGATCCCCGACACCAGCAGGAAGTTCCCCTCGCCGCCCACTTCCTCGATCATCGCCTTGGCGATTTCATAGCCGCCCAGCGTATAGTTCGACGAGGCGTTCAGCGCCTTGTCCGACGTCAGATAGCCCGAATAGGAAAACACCACGACACCCTTGGAGTAGGCATATTCGACGGCCTTGTTCAGGGCGACCGGGTTCGAGCAGCACACGATGATCGCATCCACGCCCTGGTCCACAAGCTGTCGGATCTGCTGGATCTGGCGCGCGTCGTTGAGATCCGATTGCGTGACGATGATCTCGTCAACCAGCCCCGCCTGCCTGTAAACCGGCAGCAAATCCTCGGTCAGACGGCTCAAGCCCTCTGCGCGCCACGTGTTGCCGGCATAGGAGCTTGCATAGCCGATGGTCCAGGGCGGACCGGACCGAGGCGTCCAGTCGCGATAGGCCGACGTCCCGATCGGCTGGCCCTCGTCGACCCCCTGATAGGCGGCCTGAAGCTTCGGCGGCAACTCTTCGAGGCCCTCTGCCATCGCGGCAGTGTTTATCATCAAGGTCGACACCAACCCCAAAGATGCCAAAATTCGCATTCTCATGATTTCCTCCCCAAACCGGTCCAACCGTCGAAAGACGATCGCTCAGTGGGGCGAAGCATGCGTTCGAACAGGGGAAAGGCGGAAGTCTCTGCCGCGTTATCAGAGCTATAGGAAACGTCTATATGTCGCGGACCTTGAAACCCGCGATTTCTGCCGAAGCGAACTGGCAACGCTTAGATCGGGTCGCCGCCTAGCGGCCCCCTGATGCGCACGCCGCCCCCCAGACCCAGGCCATAGCCCCCGCATCCGACGGGACCGCCTCGAAAGCTGGCCGAGGCTCTCTCATTGGCTTTCGACCCGACGACGCACACAGCCAAGCCCGCGGTGCCCGCCCGAAAGGCAGAACGCGCACAGATCCCCCAGATATCCGGGAAAATGGTGCCCCCACACGGACTCGAACCGCGGACCTACTGATTACAAATCAGTTGCTCTACCAGCTGAGCTATAGGGGCGCCGCGGAGTGAGTATCGCCGCTGGCCCGCCATGGCAAGACCCTGCCTGCCCGCCGGGTCAATTTTCCAGCGCCGCGCGTCGTTTCGCAAGGCCGCGATCACGCCCCATCGAAGTTAATGACAATGAAAGGAAAATGGGCGAAGACTTGCCCGACAAAACCCTGGATACCCCATGCAGATCGCTTTTCACATCGGAGCCCACAGTACGGATGACGACCTTCTTCTGAGCTGCCTGCGGCAGAACGCGGGCCTTCTGGCGCAGAACGGCGTGTTGGCACCGTCGGCCGATCAGTACCGCACCGTCCTGCGCGAGGCCGTGCGCCGCCTGCAGGGCGCGCAATCGGACCCGGCGGGCGAAGAGGCGGTGCTGGAGGCGATCCTCAACGGCATGGACGGACGCCGCCTTGTGATGTCGAGCGAGAATTTCATCTGCGTGCCCCAGGTGGTCTTCGACGACGCCGCCTTCTACGGCAAGATGGAGCAGAAGGCCGCCTGGCTGCGCAATGTCTTTCCCAGCCAGGAGGTATCGTTCCATATCGGCCTGCGCAGCCCCGCGACCCTCGTCCCGGCCCTGTTCGACCGCTGCGGCAAAGGCGACTTCCCGGCGTTCCTGAACGGCATCAACCTCGATGAACTGAGCTGGTTCGACGTGATCCGACGGTTGCGCTTCGCGGTGCCGGATGCACCGATCACCGCCTGGTGCAACGAGGATACGCCCCTGATCTGGCCCGAGGTCCTGACCGAGGTGGCCGGGATGCCCGCGCAGACCGACCTGAAGGGGCAACATGCCCGCCTGCGCGCGGTACTGAGCGAGGACGGGCTGAAACGCTACCTGGCCTATCTCGACCACCACCCGCAGATCACCGTGGCCCAACGGCGCTGGGCCGCGATCTCCTTCCTCGACCGGTTCGGCAACACCGAGGAGATGGAGGTGGATTACAATCTGCCCGGCTGGACCCAGGAACGGATCGAGGCGCTCGACATGGTCTATGAAGAGGATCTCGAAGACATCATGACCCTGCCCGATATCACGGTGATCCGGCCCTGATCCGCCCCGCGCGGCCTCAGCGCATGCCGAGCGCTTCCTTGTAAAGCTCCAGCACCGCCTCCTCTTCGGAGATATCGTCGGGGTCGCGCTTGCGCAAGGCGATGAGCTTGCGCATCACCTTGGTGTCGTAGCCGCGCGCCTTGGCCTCGGCCATCACCTCTTTCTGCTGCTCGGCGATGTCCTTCTTTTCCTGGTCGAGACGTTCGATCCGCTCGACGAACTGCCGCAATTCTCCGGCGGTCACCTTGTAGCTGTCGGGCGTGCCCGAGTGCTCTTCCAGAACGGCGTCATTCATCCTGCCCATCTCCCTGTCTCGCGGTTGCAGGCGGCAGGCGTAGCGCGTGCGCGCGCCCGCTTCAAGACCGTTTCCGCCCCCGACCTTGCACCCCCCGCCCGGGCGCGCTACCCCGCGCGCAAACCACCTGCAAGCGGAGCGCGGATATGGCTTACCTGGTGCCCGTCGGGGCGATGATCACGGTTCTGGGGCTGATCGGGCTGATCTATTGCATCGTCGAGGTGGCGCGCGCCAAACGCGCGGGCCTGTCGGACGCGGAACTCAAGGCGCGCCTGCAGAAGGCCGTGGCGCTGAACCTCGGCGCGCTCGCGGTCTCCGCGCTGGGGCTTATGGTGGTGATCCTCGGCGTGTTCCTCGCCTAAGGGGCCGGCGGCACCTTCTCGCCCCGGTCGAACGCCTCCCAGCCCTCGCCCGCGAAGACGTCCCGGCCCAGCTGCGCCAGCACATGGGGAAAATCTACCATGACCCAGTTGTCGACGATCTTGCCGTCCACCACCTTCCAGAAATCCATGTAGCGGATCTCCACCCGCTTGCCCGTGGGCGCGATCCCCATGAACGTGCCCGAATGCACCGCCTCCTGCCGCCCGAAGGCCGCCGCCCACTCGCCCATGTAGAGCCGCGCCTCGTCGATGCAGACCTTGTCGGAAAACGCCGCCTGGAACGGTTTCTGCCAGTTCTCCTGAAACTCCCGCAGACCCCGCTTGGTCCCGCACCCCCGGTTGCCATGCCAGCCGAAGCCCTCGGCGAAAAACTCCCCGATATCCGCGATCCTGTGATCGTTCAGCCCGTCGACCATCCCCTCGATCACCGCGCGGGTCGCGGCGGTCCGGCTCATGTCCGTGTCCCGGCTCAGAACCGCCTGCTCCGGACGCGCCCCGCTCACAGGTGCACCCCCGTTTGCGCATCAAACAGGTGACAGATCCCTGTCGGAATGCGGATCTGCACCGGCGCGCCGATCTCTGCCCGAAACTCCTTGGGCGCCTTCACGGCCACCAGCGTTCCGCCCGCCTTCACCGTCACCATGGTCGCATCCCCCAACAACTCCATGGAATAGACCGGCGCCGCGATCTGCCCGTCGCTGTCGACCACCTGCGCATCCTCGGCCCGAAAACCCAGCGTCACCCGCCCCGCAGCCCCCGACAGCCCCGCGATCGCCACTCGGTCGCCATGGAAGGTGCCATCCGTCACCGCCCCCTCCATCAGGTTCATCGCCGGCGAGCCGATGAAACTCGCCACGAAGGTGTTTGCGGGCCGGTCGTAGATCTCCATCGGGGTGCCGACCTGCTGCACCACGCCTGCCGACATCACCACCACCCGGTCCGCCAGGGTCATCGCCTCGATCTGGTCATGGGTGACGTAGATCGTCGTGACCTGCAATTCGTGGCTGAGGTTCTTGATCTGCGCGCGCGTGCTGACCCGCAGCTTGGCATCGAGGTTCGACAGGGGCTCGTCCATCAGGAACACGTTCGGCTCGCGCACGATGGCGCGCGCCAGCGCCACCCGCTGCCGCTGCCCGCCCGAGAGCGCCGCGGGCTTGCGATGCAGGAAATCGTCGAGCTCCACCATGGCCGAAGCCCGCATCACCCGCGCCTCGTGTTCGACCTCCGGCACCTTGCGAACCTTCAGCGGAAACCGGATGTTCTCGTAGACATTCATGTTCGGATAGAGCCCGTAGCTCTGGAACACCATCGCCACATCCCGGTCCTTGGGGTCGAGCGCGTTGACCATCCGGTCCCCGATCCAGATCTCCCCCGAACTCGGCTCCTCCAGCCCCGCGATCATGCGCATGGTCGTGGTCTTGCCACAGCCCGACGGGCCCAGCAGCACCAGGAACTCGCGATCCGGGATCGTCAGGTGGAAATCCTCCACCCCGACGAAGGAGCCCCAGCGTTTCTGCACATGGTTCAGCCGGATCTCAGCCATCGCGGCCTCCCCTTTCGCCCATCATCGCCCACCCTGCCCCGCTCATCCCTTCACCGCCCCGGCGGTCAGCCCACTCACGATCTGGCGCTGGAAGAACAACACCAGGATGAACAACGGCGCCGTGGCCGACACCACCGCCGACACGGCAAACATCACGTTGCCCTCCTGCTGCGTGGTGCCGAGGAAACTGGCGATCTTAGGGATCATCGTCTGGTTGTCCTGGCTCAGAAGCGTCGCGGTCACCGCGAAATCGTTATAGGCCAGCAGGAAGGAAAACAGCCCCGTGGTGATCACGCCGGGCCACATCACCGGGATGATCACCCGCCGAAACGCCTGAAACCGGGTGCAGCCATCGACCATGGCACTCTCGTCCAGGTCCTTGGGAATGTTCATGAAAAACGACCGCAGCATCCACAGGGTGAAGGGCTGGTTGATCGCCACCAACACGATGATCGTCGTCGGCAGGATCCCCCAGATATTGAGCTCGAAAAACGGCAAGAGATACCCCGAGACCAGCGTGATATGGGGCATCGCCCGAAAGATCAGCGCCGCCATCAGGATCCAGAACGTGTATTTGAACGACGACCGGCTGAGCGCATAGCCCCCCAGCGTGCCGAAGGTCAGCGAGATCGCCACCACCGACAGGGTCACGATCATCGTGTTCAGGCCCGCGCGCCAGAACTCCTCCTGCACCCAGGCGCCCGCATAGCCGCCACCGGTGAAATAGCCCCCCGTCTCGGCCAGCGTGCGCACCCCGGTCAGGGCATTGGTCCAATCCTCCCGGCTGAAGAAATCCCCCTGCACCTTGAACGACCCCCACAGCGTCCACAAAAACGGAAACGCCGCCAGCATCAGCCACAGCAGGACAACCCCCCACAGGAACAGCCGCAAGGGCATGGACCGACGCGTCGCGATGTTGTCGGCCATGCTCAGTGCCCCTTTGCCGAGAAATCGCGCCAAGTCCGGATCAACACCGGCGTCAGCAGGATCGCCACCCCCAGGATCGTCAGCATCGAGGTCGCCGCGGCCGACCCGAACAGCGCCACCTCGCTGCCTCGCAGGTCGTTATAGATGATCCAGCTGAGCGAGGTCGCGTTCGCCTCGGCGTTGAAGCCCACGATCGGCTCGAACACCCGGAAATTGTCCATCAACTGAATGAGCGCGATAAAGGTGACCAGCGGCATCAGGTAGGGCAGCACCACGAACCGGATCCGTTGCCACCGCGTCGCCCCGTCGATCATCGCCGATTCCAGGGTGTCCTGCGGCACGGTCTGCAGGCCCGCATAGAACACCACGAAGGCAAAGGGCGCCGACGACCACACCCCATAGACCATCAGCGTGATCCAGGTCAGCATCGGCGACGCCTTAAGGCTCAGGTCCGGGTCCTCGAAAATGAATTGCAGCGTCTTGCCGATCACCCCCCGGCTGTCGATCATCCAGAACAGGATCAGCGAGCCGACCAGCGGCGTGATGATCATGGGCAAGAGCGAGGTGAAGATCACCGGCCCCTTCAGGAGCCGCGGCAGCGCGTTCACCGCCACCGCGATCAGGAACCCCAGGGCGATGATCAGCGGCGTCACGATGAACGTATAGGCCAGGGTAAAGGTCAGCGCCTTGTAGAACGGCAGCCCGTAGACCTGGCGCGCAAACGCGCCCAAGCTGTCCGAGGACCGCCAGAATTCCGCCACCTCGGCAAAAGCCAGGTGATTGCGGTTGGCATAGGTGCCGAACCCGTTGAATTGCCCCAGGGGGTTGGCCGCGTTCAGCACCGCGGTCGCCGCCTCGTCCACCACCACCTGTGTCGTGGTCCCGAAAGGCCCGGAGGTCACCACCTCCACCAGCACCTTCTCGTTCTCGACAAACAGCGACTGCACAAAAACCGACACGATGGGCAGCGCGATGAACAGCAGCATCGCGATGCCCGAGGGCAGCATGAACCAGAAAAACGTCCTGTGCTTCATCCCGGCGGCTCCCCTGTTGGCCGCGCGGCGGGGGCTGGTGCCCGCCCCCGCCGCCCCGGCTCAGTTCAGAAAGCCCGCTTCGCGCGCGGCCGCCCTGTAGGACGCCTCCACATCCGACAGGGCCTGTTCCGCCGTCTCGCTGCCTTGCAGGAACTCGACGATCTCGGTGCCGAGCGCGGTGTGCATCAGGCTCATATAGGGCAGCATCGGATAGGGCGACGTGCCCATCTGCGCCGTAGCCAGAACGCCCACCGCCGCGTCGCCCGGGGTGTAGCCGTCGATCAGCCAGACCGCCGCGTTGGGATTGGCATTGGCCACCTCGGTCGAGGCGCCGTGGACCATGGCGACGAAGCTCGCCTCCGCATCCACGTCCGGGATGTTGGTGGCGATGGTGAACCCGTCCCACCACAGGGTCGACGCCGGCGTCGTGCCCCCCGCCACCGTGGGGGCCGCCGCGAACCCGATGGCCGCCGCGATCTCGGGGGTCGCGCCCTCCGCATCGGTCACGCCGCCGGCCCGCGAGCCCCAGAAATTGGCCAGCGCCACGTTTCCTGCTTCAAATTCGGCCTGCAAGGCATTGGAATCGTAGGTGAGAAAATCCGGGTTCATGTACGCGGTCAGCGCCTTCATCATCTCCAGCGCCGCAACCCCTTGGGCATTGTTGATCGCCGGGGCCGCCGAGCCGGGCTCGAAAAACGCCCCACCATGGCCGAGATACATGTTCACGAATTCCTGGGCCAGGTTCCAGCCCGCCTTGAACGTCCCGCCGAGGGGAAATTCCATCAGCCCCTGGTCGCGGATCGCCTCTGCCGCGGCGAGCACCTCCTCATAGGTCGTCGGCACCTCCAGCCCCGCCGCCTCCAGGATGTCGCGCCGATAATAGAGGTGCTGCGCATTGGCCATGAAGGCGATCGCCATGGTGCGCCCGTCGATCATGATCTTCTGGTTCGGCGACACCCCCGCCCCATGGGCCGCGATCAGATCGTCCAGCGGCCGCACCAGCCCGTCGGTCAGCAGCGGCACGAGGCTCGAATTCGACACCACGGCCGAGGTATATTCCGCCGGATCCGCGGTCAGGGCCGCCACCTGGATGTTGCGGTGCTCGGTCGTCAGGTTCGCCGTCACCGTCGCCCCGCCCGTGGCACAGGCCGCCGCCGCGCCGGTAACGGCCTGCAGGGCGGGGAAATCGTTGGACAGGATGCGCACGGAGCCTTCGGCCAGCTCGCAGGCCGACGCCCCGCCGATCCCCACGGCCAGAATCGCTGCGGGCAAAAATCCGGTTTTGATGAAATTCATTCTTGTCTCCTGTTCCAGCACCGGGTTTCCCCGGTTGGGCAACAGGCTGACAGCGGAGAAACCGCTTTGCAACCGCGCTGTGTAGCCCGGCGCGCGGCGCTAGAGCAAAACCCTCGGCCGTGACGGCTTCGGAATTTCCCGCCCCAGGCGCGCGAGTTGCACCAGCATCACCGGGGGACGGCACATCGCGATCGTCGGATCCCGGCCCAGCGGTTGCGGCACGTGCAGGTCGCGCGCCACCTCGGACGCAAGCCCCGGAGAGGCGAGCAGCGCCCGGATCTGCGCTCTGAGGCGATCTGAGTCGGTCTGCGACTCAGCAGCTTCCAAGGGTGTCTCGGTAAGCATGGTGAAACCCTCCCCGCGCGGAGTGGGCTGACAAGGGGCGCCGCCGCCCCTGCCGGTGACACATGGCCGATCGCGCGGATCAGACCGGCATGTTGTCGAATGCGTCTTCCTGGGCTTCGAAGGCCCGACGCTCCGCACGCAGACGCGCGCACAAATCATGGAGGGACGCAGGCACCGCCACCTCCATGGTCTCAAGCTCCGCAACCGCCCGCGCCAGTTCGGCTTCGCAGGCAAACCCGCGCGCCGGATCTGCCTGAACGCGGTCCAGAAGGCTGAATACCTTGGTCAAGGTCTGATCGGTGGTCATGGATTTTCTCCCCATAGACATCGGTTTGGAAGGGGCCCGACTGGACATCGGGCCTACCCCTCCCCTTTGCAAGACGCGCACAAGGCCGTGGCCGGACACGCATGCAGCCGCCCTGGCGAAATCTCTCCGCCACAGGCCATGCACAGCCCGTAGGCCCCGGTCTCGATCCGTTTGAGCGCGAGCTCCAGGCGCCGCAACTGTCGCAATTCGGGCGATCCGGCCTCGGCCCGCCGCCCCGGTCGCGTGACGGCCCCCGGCCGCCCCCGCCTGAGGGTTTCGATCAATGCCCGCCGCTCGGCGCGCAACTCGGTCTGGCGTTCCAGAAGGTCCATTCGCCTCTCCCCCGCGAAATCCTGCCAAGAGCTTAACGTCCAGCGCCAAGCGCTTCCTTGATACAGGTCAACGATGACAGGTTCGCGACATCGCCCGGCGGGGTTTCGGCCACTGGACCTCCCCCGGCGCGGCCTCTACAACGGGCCCATGACCTATCGCCCGCTCTCCGAGACCTACGCAGTCGCGCCGCAACTGATGCCGACGGATATTCCTGAAATCGCGGCGGCGGGCTTTACCACCGTGATCTGCAACCGGCCCGACATGGAAAACCCGCCGGAGCTGTCGGCGGAGGTGATGCGCATCGCCGTCGAGGCCGCCGGGCTGCGTTTCTGCGACAACCCGGTGATCGGCGGCGCGCTGTCGATGGACGATGTCACCGACCAGGCCGACGCCATCGCCGGAAATCCCGAGGGCAAGGTGCTGGCCTATTGCGCGTCCGGGACGCGGTCGGCGATTGTCTGGGCCCTGGCCATGGCCGGAAAAATGCCGACCGACGACATCCTGGAGGCAACCCAGCGCGCAGGTTATGCGCTGGAGGGTCTGCGCGGGCAGATCGACATGCTCGCCGCCCAACAGGCGGGCTGAGCGCCGCCGCCGTCAGGGACCTGCCGCCGCGCCACTCTCCGGCTCGGGGGGCGCGACCTGCGCCGGGATCCCCGCCTCGTCCTGAAATCCCGCACCTGGCGGCAAGGGTTCCGGTGGCACCGGACGCGACGCGATCCCGCCAACCCGCTGGGTGGTGATCTCGTTCAGCCGCAGCGCCCGCACGCCCCGCGCCTGCCCCAGCCGCGCGGTGGCCACGCTCGGCCCGTTGCGTCGGCCCAGCGACACCGAGGACAGCGCCGAGGCCGGGATCGACACCCGGTCCCCCGGTGCCCAGCGGCGCACCTCGTCCAGGGACAACTCCAGCTTGCACAACACCGCGTCCAGCTCCGCCGGGCTTTCCAGCACCGCCGCACGCCAGTCCTTGGCCCATTCGCCCGTGCTCCGCGCGGCATCCCCGGTCTCGACCAGATCGGCGGGTCGGGGCCGGCTCACCGGCAGGGCCACGCTGAAGGCCACCTCGCGCAGCCCGTCGAACTGCGCGGTGATCAGATAGAGCCTGTAGGGAATATCGGGCGCCGACACCGACAGCACATCGGGCTGCATCATCCCGTCCGTGGGGGCATAGCCCGCCAGCCACGCCTCATGGGACGTGCCCGCCAGCAACTCACCCCAGGCCTCGAAGAACCGCTCGATGAAGCCCCGGCACAGAAGCTGGTCGATGCTGCTGGCGTCCCGCGGCTCGGGCTCGCCCGGCGAGATCCGCCCCGTGGTGGTCTTTTCCACCAACCCGGTCATACCCCCCGAGGACAGGGCCGCGAACCCCTCCGCCCCGTCGGGGGCATTGCAGGGGATCAGCAGCGCGACATCGGCCATCTGTTCGGCAAGCCCGGCCACCCCGTCGGTGTCCACCACCTGGACCGACGGTGCGGCGATCTTCAGCCCGGCGGCGATGAAGCCCGCGCGCGCCACGGCCCGCAGGCTCGCCATCTCGGGCGAGACGGGGGCTGCGCTGCCGCCCTGGGCCGCGGGGCTGCTTTCCATCTTGCGCCGCAAAAGCGCGGACTGGTCTGGCACGGACATGGGGCGACTCGCATTCTGCAATCGGAACACCCCCTTGTCGCGCACTCGGGTTAAGGCGAGGTAACCGGCTCAGGCCACGGCGCGGGAAATCTCCATCGGCAGGCTGACCCGGAACGCCGCGCCCGACTGCCCGCGCAGGTAATCGATCGATCCGCCCAGCTTGCTCATCACCTCGCGGCAGATCGCCAGACCCAGCCCCGCGCCGCCCGCCTTGGTCTGGTCGTCCAGCCGCGCGAATTTCTCGAAGATCAGGCCATGGCTGCGCGCCGGGATGCCCGAGCCGTTGTCGATGAAATCGAGCTGCAGCATCCCCTCGCCCGCGCGCACCTCGATCCGCAGTTCCGGATCGGTCGCGTCGCAATACTTGATCGTGTTGGCGATGATGTTGATGAACACCTGCACCAGCCGGTCGGTATCGGTGTAGATCACGTGATCTTCCTGCCCCGGATCGCGCAGCACCCTCAGGCTGCGCGCATGTCCCACCGCCGAGGCCGAGATCGCCCGGTCGATCAGGTCGCCCAGCCGCTCCTGCTGCGGGTTCAGCACCACCTGCCCGTTCTCCAGCACGCTGAGATCCAGCAGATCGTCGAGCAGCCGGGTCAGCCGCAGGCTCTCGTCATGGATGATCGAGGAATAGCGCCGCCGCACCTCCGGCTCCAGCCGCCCCTGCATCAGAATCTCGGAAAACGACCGGATCGAGGTCATCGGCGTGCGCAGCTCGTGGCTGATCTGGCTCAGGAAGGCGTCCTTCTGCACCGACAGCTCGGTGAGCTTCTCGTTGGCCTCGCGCAGCTTGGTCGCCGTCGCCTCCAGCTCCCGCGACTTGGCCTCCAGCTGGCTGGAATATTCCATCATCTGCGCGGTCTCGTCGGCCACCGCCATCAATTCGCGCACCGACACCGACGCCCCGCCGTTGATCTGCGCGATCATCGCATGGGCCGTGGCCGCGCCCACCGATCCGGCCAGCTCCCGCTCAAGGTCCATCAGGAATTCAGGCGTCGTGTCCGGCAGGTACCCGGTCTTGCCCTGGGCGCGCGCGGCTGCGCTGAAGACGTTATGGGCCTCGTCCGGGCCCAGGATCCGCTGCGCCATGATCAGCAGATCCTCGGCCTCCGCCCGCCCCCCGGCCCAGCTGCGCGGGGTGGTCGAATGCTCGAACACGTTGACGAACTGCGCGCCCTGCAACCGCTCCATCGGCGACGGGAAGGACAGCAGGGACACCCCCAGGAACAGCCCCGCATTCAGCACCATCGACCACAGCAGCGCATGCACCAGCGGGTCGAGCCCCGTCAGCCCGAACAGCCCGTGCGGCCGCAGGAACCCCATGCCCAGCGGCCCGTCCCGCACGATATCGGCCAGCACCGATCCCGGCACCGCGAGGCTGGGCATGTAGAACGTGTAGGCCCAGACCGCGAACCCCGCGATCAGGCCCGCGACCGCGCCGCGCCGGGTCGCCCCGCGCCAGAAAATCCCCCCGAGCAGCGCCGGCAGCACCTGCGCCGCGCCCACGAACGAGATCAACCCGATCGCCGCCAGCGCCTCGCCGCCTTCGGACAGGGCGAAATAGGCATAGCCCATGCCCAGCACCGCCGCGATCGAGATCCGCCGCGAGAACAGCATCGCGCGCCGCACATCGCCCGACACGCTGGCCTTGCCGCCATCCTGCAGGCTCAGCCAGACCGGCATGATGATGTGGTTCGACACCATGGTCGACAGCGCGATGGCCGCCACGATCACCATGGAGGTCGCCGAGGAAAACCCGCCCAGAAACGCCAGCGCCGCCAGCATGTTCTGATCCTGCGACAGCGGCAGGGTCAGCACGAACAGGTCCGGGTTGGCCCCCGCGGGCATCAGGTCCAGCCCCACCACCGCGATCGGGATCACGAACAGGCTCATCAGCATCAGGTAGGCGGGAAAGGCCCAGCTTGCCGTGCTCAGGTGGGACTCGTCGGCATTCTCGACCACCATCACCTGGAACATCCGCGGCAGGCAGATCACCGCCGCCGCCGAGACGAAGATCAACCCGACCCAGCGCCCGCCCTCGACCTGCCAGGCCGAGACCGGCGAGGCGTCGAGCCGCGTCAGGATATCCCCGACCCCGTCGGCCAGCCCCCAGACCACGAACACCCCCACCGCCAGCAGGGCCACGAGCTTCATCACCGCTTCGACCGCGATGGCCATGACCACCCCATGGTGCCGCTCGTTGGCATCGAGGTTGCGCGTCCCGAACAGCACCGTGAAGATCGCAAGCCCGATGGCCACCCACAACCCGTCCATCACCGCCCCGGTGGGATTGGCCATGACCTCCGCGCTTTCCGCATCGAACACCGCCAGCGACAGCGAGACCGACTGCAATTGCAGCGCGATATACGGCGCCGAGGCGATCACCGCCATCCCGGTGACCAGCACCGCCAGCCCGTTGGACTTGCCATAGCGCGACGAGATCAGGTCCGCGATCGACGTGACCCGCTGCGCCCGGCCGATCCGCACCAGCTTGCGCAGCAGCCACCACCAGCCGATGAAGACCAGCGTCGGACCGAGATAGATCGTCACGAATTCCAGCCCCGACCGCGCCGCGTAGCCCACCGCGCCATAGAACGTCCAGGCCGTGCAATAGACCGACAGGCTCAGCGTGTAGATCATCGGCGCGCGCAGCCACCCGGTCTTGCCCCGCGCCGCGCGCCGTTCGGCCACGAAAGCCACCCCGAAGAGCAACGCCACATAAGCCAGCGAGATCGCGACAAGCAGGTTGAGCGACAGCATCAGGCCCCGCCCCCGGCGTCGTCATCCCCCTTGTCCCCCTGCCGACGCGACACGGTGAACCCGGGCGCGGGAAGGTTCGCGCGCTCCGCCCGCCGGATGTAGCGGTTGATCAGCGCGCTGAACACGATCAGCAGCGTCCACAACACGAACAGATAGATCAGCGCCTCGCCCGTGGTCCCCGGCTCGTCCCGCGGCAGGAGCAACATCGGCACCACGAACAGGAATGTCCCGAACACCGGCAACAGCCGCGCGGCATCGATCAGCCGCCGCTTGCGATAGGGCTCGGGTTGCAGGAACAAGGGCGGCCGTCCCCGCGCCATCTCAGCCTCCCAGCTCCCGCACGCGGTCCAGGATCTCGGCATTCGAGAAGGGCTTGGTCATGAAATGGGACACCCCGTAGCTCTCGGCCAGTTCGCGATCCTTGCTCTGCCCCTTGGCGGTCAGCATCAGCACCGGCAGGGCGGAAGTCTCCGGATGGGCGCGCAGATCGCGCAGGATATCGAACCCGCTGCGATTGGGCAGCATCACGTCGAGCATGACCAGATGCGGCACCTCGCGCAGGATCGCCTCCAGCGCCGTGGCCCCGTCGGAATGGGTGCGCACGTGCCATCCCTCGCGCGACAGGATGAAACTGATCGCCTCGATGATATTCGGCTCGTCTTCGATCACCAGAACGGTTTTCGCCATGATCGGTTCCTCCTCCGCCCTGGCGACACTACAGGCGCGCAGAATTGCCCGCTTTCCCCCGAGTGTCAAAGCCGTTCCCACCTGCCGCTTGGTCAAGCCCGCCTCTAGTCCGCCAGGATCGACGGCTCGCGCCGGGCCGCGCAGGCGTCCCGCGGGCAGATCCGGCAGGTCGTGCCGATGGGCCGCGCGCGTTCCTCCGGCATCGGGGCGTTGCCGGCGTCCAGCACCAGCATCCAGGACCGAAAGACCTGCGGCGCATCGAAATCCACGGCCGAGGTCAACTCGGATACCGCATAGGTCACGAAACGCCGCCCCGGCGGCGTCTCCACCGCCACCCGGATCGGCTGCACCGGCTGGGTCAGCGCCTGGTAGACCGACCAGAGCGAACAGGCCGCCCCGAAACGCGGGATCGGAAAACCGTCGATCCCCTTGCGAAACAGCAGGCTGCCCGAGGTGTCCGCCACCACCAGCCCCACATCCGGCGCGTCCTTGGCCTTGGGCAGACAGGCCAGCCGATGCATCACCACCGGCAGGGCCACATCGAACCGCCGCGCCAGCTGCGCCGGGTCGCGAACCTCGGCGAAGGCCGCCTGCAAGGGGCGCATGGGCAACGCCTCGGCGTCGCGCACATAGGTGCGGAAATAAGCCAGCGCCAGGGCCCGGGCCTGGGGCATCGCCAGTTGCGGCGCCTTGTCGAGCAGGGCCGCGGCGGCCTCCATGCCCCCGGTCTCCAGCATGGGCAGGTGGTAATCATGCTCCAGCAGCACCGATTCCAGCGCCTCCTGCGGGGTCGAGAACGCGGTCTCCGCCCCCACCTGCCGGTCGAAATAGGACACCAGCGCCTGGCTGCCCTCGGCCAGCCTGTCGCTTTCCTCCAGCATGTTGCGATGGAACCGGTCGCGCCAGGCCTCTTCGATCTCCGGGGTCTGGGCGAGGATCGAGGCGGTCGCCCGGATCGCCGTGACGTTCGACAGCAGGTCATGCATCGCCTCGGCCAGGAACGGGTCATGGGTCAGCCGGTCGTTCAGCGCCTCGATGGTGCGCTCCTGGGTGACCATGCGCCGCCGCTGCGCCGCGATCAGCTGCGCCCAGCCGGGAAAACGGGCCACGAATTCCTCGATCCGGTCGATCTCGGCCGTGCTGCGCCGGGCCGAAACCACCGCCTCGCGCAGCCCTTCCAGCAGGGTCTCCTCCGCGCCCTGGGTCAGGATGGTGATATCGACCCGCAAGGCCTGGGCGAGTTTGACCAGTACCTTGCCGCCGATTCTGCGACGATTGTGTTCGATCAAATTGAGATAGGAGGCGGAGATTCCGACCTGCCGGGCGAGATCGGCCTGTTTGATGCGAAGAGACTGGCGTCTTTCGCGAATGCGACTGCCGGTCAGGGCGCTCTGGGGCATGGTGAAACCTGAGTGTTATCACGCACTTTCTGCGGGTGCGTGACAATAACTTTACACATACTGCGGGCGCATTGTCCAATCGTTTACAAATAAACCCTGTAAATCAAAGCACTTGTTGCGCCATTGGGGCAGTTTGTAATTTCATTGACAGGTGCCTGTACTGTTCGTGCGGGTCCGTCGAGACGCGGGAGAGGTTTAGCGGCTCGAAAGTTTTAAACGGGAGGACTTCAATGTCTAATTCGGAAATCAGCCGCCGTCGCGTGCTGAAGACAGGCGCTGCCACCGGCGCAGGCCTGGCACTGCCCACCATCTTCACCGGCGCCGCCTGGTCGGCGGGCTTCACCAACGAGCCCACCGGCAGCACCGTCACCCTGGGCTTCAACGTGCCCCAGTCCGGCCCCTATGCCGACGAGGGCGCCGACGAGCTGCGCGCCTACGAGCTGGCGGTCGAGCACCTCAACGGGGGCGGCGATGGCGGCATGATGAGCACCTTCAGCTCCAAGGCGCTGCAGGGCAACGGGATCCTCGGCAAGAAGGTCGAGTATGTCACCGGCGACACCCAGACCAAGTCCGACGCCGCCCGCGCCTCGGCCCGCTCGATGATCGAAAAGGACGGCGCGGTGATGATTACCGGCGGGTCGTCCTCCGGCGTGGCCGTGGCCGTCCAGGCGCTCTGCCAGGAGGCGGGCATCATCTTCATGGCGGGCCTCACCCATTCCAACGACACCACCGGCAAGGACCGCAAGGCCAACGGCTTCCGGCATTTCTTCAACTCCTACATGTCCGGCGCGGCACTCGCCCCGATCCTGGCCAAGAACTACGGCACCGACCGCAAGGCCTATCACCTGACCGCCGATTACAACTGGGGCTACACCACCGAAGAAGCCGTGCGCTCCTCCACCGAAGCCATGGGCTGGGAGACGGTGAACACCGTTCTGACGCCGCTCACCCAGACCGACTTCTCGGCCTATATCACGCCCGTGCTGCAGTCGGACGCGGATGTGCTGGTGCTCAACCACTACGGCGGCAACATGGTGAACTCGCTGACCAACGCGGTGCAGTTCGGCCTGCGCGACCGGGTGGTGAACGGCAAGAACTTCGAGATCGTCGTGCCGCTCTACTCGCGCCTGATGGCCAAGGGCGCCGGTGCCAACGTCAAGGGCATCTTCGGCTCCACCAACTGGCACTGGTCGCTGCAGGACGCAGGCTCCCAGGCCTTCGTGCGCTCCTTCGGCACCAAGTACGGCTTCCCGCCGTCCCAGGCCGCCCATACCTGCTACGTGCAGGCGCTGCTCTACGCGGACGCGGTGGAGCGCGCGGGCTCCTTCAACCCCTGTGCCGTGGACGAGGCCCTGTCGGATTTCGAATTCGACGGGATGGGCAACGGCCCGACCCTCTACCGCGCCGCCGACCACCAGTGCTTCAAGGACGTGCTCGTGGTGCGCGGGAAGGAAAACCCGACCTCCGAGTTCGACCTGCTGGAGATCGTCGAGGTGACCCCCGTCGAGCAGGTGACCTATGCCCCGGACCACCCCCAGTTCGGCGGCGCCGAGGCGACCCTCGGGACCTGCAACCCGGGCGCCTGACACCGACCCCGACAAGATCCCGGGACGGGTGCGCACGCGCCCGTCCCGACCTTGCCCCTGCGCCACATAGGCCGGCGGGGCGCGTGACGCTATAGCCGAGGTGGGAGCCATGGACGCCATCATCCTTCAAATTCTCAACGGACTGGACAAGGGCTCGGCCTATGCGCTGATCGCCCTGGGCCTGACCTTGATCTTCGGCACCCTCGGTGTCGTCAACTTCGCCCATGGGGCCCTGTTCATGCTGGGGGCGTTCTGCGCCGTCACGCTCAGCCAGATCCTCACCCTCAGCCACGAGGTGATCGACGACACCCGCACCGATTTTCTCGGCAACCCGCTCAAGGTCGACGTGCCCTATGTCTACGACATCTTCGGCCAGGCCGCGGGCGACACGATCATCGACTGGGCGGTGCCGCTGGGCATCCTCTTTGCCATCCCGATCATGGCCGGGATCGGCATCGCCATGGAGCGCGGCCTGATCAAGCACTTCTACAAGCGCCCCCATGCGGACCAGATCCTCGTCACCTTCGGCCTCGCCATCGTGCTGCAGGAAATCATCAAGTATTTCTACGGCGCCAACCCGATCCCGACCCCCGCCCCGGACGCCTTCATCGGCTCGTTCGACTTCGGCGCGATGCTGGGCTTCGATCCGGGCTCGATCATCTATCCCTACTGGCGCCTGGTCTATTTCCTCTTCGCCATGACGATCATCGCCGCGGTCTTCGCCTTCCTGCAATTCACCACCTTCGGCATGGTGGTGCGCGCGGGCATGGCCGACCGCGAAACCGTGGGCCTTCTGGGCATCAATATCGACAAGCGCTTCACCATCATGTTCGCCATCGCCGCCTGCGTGGCCGGGGTCGCCGGGGTGATGTACGCCCCGATCAACTCTCCGAACTACCACATGGGCATGGACTTCCTGGTGCTCAGCTTCGTGGTGGTCGTGGTCGGCGGCATGGGCTCGCTGCCCGGCGCCGTGGCCGCGGGGTTCCTGCTGGGCATCCTGGAGAGCTTCGCGTCCATGTCCTGGGCCATCAACCTGGTGCCCGGCATCAACCAGATCATCATCTACCTTGTCGCAATCATCATCTTGCTGACCCGGCCCCGTGGCCTCATGGGCCGCAAGGGCGTGATGGAGGACTGAGCCCATGTTCGGACTAGAGAAAAAAGACACCGTCCTTCTGCTGATCGTGGCCGGGCTGACCATGCTCGCCCCCTTCCTGCTCAACCCCTTCCCCGAAGGCTCCGGCATGGCGCAGTTCAACGCGGGCTACCCCGACCTGATGCAGCGCTTCGTGATCTTCGGGATCTTCGCCATCGGCTTCAACATCCTGTTCGGGCTGACGGGCTATCTCAGCTTCGGCCACGCGGCCTTCCTCGGCGTGGGCTCTTACGCGGCGATCTGGATGATGAAGCTGCTGACCATGAACGTGATCCCGGCGATCATCATGGCGATCGTGCTGGCGGGGCTGTTCTCGCTGCTGGTGGGGTGGATTTCGCTGCGCCGCTCGGGGATCTACTTCTCGATCCTCACGCTGGCCTTCGCGCAGATGTCCTATGCCCTGGCCTACTCGGTCCTGACCCCGATCACCGGGGGCGAGACCGGGCTGCAGCCCAAGGTCAACGACCCCCGCCTGCTCGACCCGGCCCTGGCCGAGGGCGCGACGCCGTCCGCCAACCTCTTCGGGCTGACGATGAAATCGAGTTACGAGCTCAATGTCGGCGGCTGGCTCTTCACGTTCAACGCGGGCTACTACCTGGCGGCCGTGATCATGCTGATCAGCTTCTATGTGGCGATCCGCATCTTCCGCTCGCCCTTCGGGATGATGCTGCGCGCGGTCAAATCCAACCAGCAGCGGATGAACTACACCGGCCTGAACTCCAAACCCTACACGCTGGCGGCCTTCGTGATCTCGGGCATGTATGCCGGGCTCGCCGGTGGCCTGATGGTGGCGATGGACACGCAAGTGGGGCCCGAGCGGATGTTCTGGACCGCCTCCGGAGAGGTGGTGCTGATGACCATCCTCGGCGGCGCGGGAACCCTGATCGGCCCGGTCCTGGGCGCGGGCATGATCAAGTACATGGAGAACATCATCTCCAAGATCAACGAGACCATCCTGCACCAGTGGTTCGCCTTCCTGCCCGACGGGATGGAGGACGCGCTCGTCGCCATGGTCTATCCCTTCATCGGCAAGGGCTGGCACCTGACCCTCGGCATCATCTTCATGCTGGTGGTGATCTTCCTGCCCGGCGGCCTCGTCGAAGGCGGCCAGCGCATCGCGCGCCTGTTCGGGCGCGGCAAGAAAGCCGACGCTGAAGGCGACAAGAAATCCGCCGAAACCACACCGGCCGAATAAGGAGACAGACCCATGGGAATTCTCGAAGTCAAAGGTGTGGGCAAGCGGTTCGGCGGCCTTCAGGCCCTGGGGGACGTGAACCTCTCGATCAAGGAAAACTCCGTCCATGCCATCATCGGCCCCAACGGGGCGGGCAAATCCACCCTGCTCAACTGCCTGGTGGGCAAGCTGATACCCGATACCGGCTCGGTGATGTTCGACGGGCAATCCGTGCTGGGCCGCTCCCCGCACGAGATCTGCCAGATGGGCATCTCCCGCGTCTTCCAGACGCCCGAGATCTTCGGCGACCTGACGGTGATGGAAAACGTGCTGATCGCGTGTTTCGCCAAGCGCGACGGCTCGTTCGAGCTGAACGCGATCACCTCGGTGCGCTCGCAATCGGACATGCGCGACATGGCCGAAACCATCCTGCGGGACGTCAACATGCTCGACAAGCACGCCATGCATGCCGCGTCGCTCTCGCGCGGGGACAAGCGGCGGCTGGAGATGGCCATGTGCCTGGTGCAGCAGCCCCGCATGCTGCTGCTGGACGAGCCGACGGCGGGCATGGCGCGGGCCGACACCAACAACACCATCGACCTGCTCAAGGAGATTCGCGACACCCGCGACATCACCATCGCGATCATCGAGCATGACATGCACGTGGTGTTCTCGCTCGCCGACCGGATCACCGTGCTGGCCCAGGGCACCCCCCTGGTCGAGGACAGCCCCGAAAACATCAAGGGCCATCCCAAGGTGCGCGAAGCGTATCTCGGCGAGACGGCGCACTAAGAGGTCACACCATGAACGTCAAACCGGACTTCTCCAAGGGCATCAGCCACGCGGAAACCGCACCGGCCTTCCTGTCGGTCTGGGACCTGCACGCCTATTACGGCGAGAGCTACATCGTCCAGGGCATCAGCTTCAATGTCCACGAGGGCGAGATCCTCGCGCTTCTGGGCCGCAACGGCGCGGGCAAGACCACGACCCTGCGCGCCATCGCCCGGCTCGGCGATCCGCAGGTGCGGCATGGCGAGATCTGGCTCGACCACGCCCGCCTGCACGAGATGGAAAGCCACGAGGCCGCCGTGGCGGGGCTCGGCCTCGTGCCCGAGGACCGGCGCATCATCCCCGGCCTGACGGTCGAGGAGAACCTGCAACTGGCCCAGATCGTGGAGCCGAAGGGCTGGTCGCTTGACCGGCTCTACGACCTCTTTCCGCGCCTGGGCGAGCGCCGCAAGCAAGAGGGCGTGACGCTTTCGGGCGGCGAGCAGCAGATGCTGTCCATCGCCCGGGCGCTCGCGCGCGATCTCAAGGTGCTGTTGCTGGACGAGCCTTATGAGGGGCTGGCCCCGGTGATCGTGGACGAGATCGAAAAGACCCTCCGCGTGATCAAGGAACAGGGCATGACCACCGTGATCGTCGAGCAGAACGCCGTGCGTGCGCTGGAGCTGGCGGACCGGGCGGTGATCCTCGATACCGGCTCCATCGTGTTCGACGGGGCCGCCGCCGAGGTGCTGGAGAATGCCGAGCTGCGCGCCGAGTATCTCGCGATCTGATCGCGCGGGCCGCCGCGGGGCGTTGCGCGCGCCCCGTTGCGGGCGCACGAAGGTGCCCGACACTTGCCCGACAGATGTCCGACACCTGCCCGACGGCGATCCGACGCGGTCGGGCGGCCGTTTCGGGGGCGCATTTTTCGGGCCCTTACGACCAAAGAACGCCCCGCTGCGTCACCCCGCAGGCTTGCCCGGTCGCCGCCCCCGGGTGCAAACTTCGCACAATGGACTGAAAGGGGGGATCCCAATGCTGGACAACAAAGACGGCGTCTACACGCCGAGCGCCGATTTCGTGAAGAACGCCCATATCGATTCATCGAAGTATTCTGAGATGTATGCGGCGTCGGTTTCGGATCCTGAGGGGTTTTGGGGGGAGCATGGGCGGTCTTTGGACTGGATCAAGCCCTACACGAAGGTGAAGGACACCTCGTTCGCCCATGACGACGTGCATGTGCGCTGGTTCGAGGATGGCACGCTGAACGTGGCGGCCAATTGCATCGACCGGCATCTGGCGACCCGGGGCGATCAGACCGCGATCATTTTCGAGCCGGACGATCCCGCCGAGCCTGCCCAGCACATCACCTATCGCGAGTTGCACCGGCAGGTCTGCAAGCTGTCCAACGTGCTGGAGGATCTCGGCGTGCGCAAGGGCGACCGGGTGATCCTTTACATGCCGATGATCCCCGAGGCGGCCTATGCGATGCTGGCCTGTGCCCGGATCGGCGCGATCCATTCCATTGTTTTCGCGGGCTTTTCGCCCGATGCCCTCTCGGCGCGGATCAACGGGGCCGATGCCAGGCTGCTGATCACCGCGGACTATGCCCCCCGGGGCGGGCGCCAGACGCCGCTGAAATCCAACGCCGACGCGGCGCTCTTGCACACCCGCGACGACGTCAAGATGCTGGTGGTCAAGCGCACCGGCGGGCAGACCACCTGGGTGGACGGGCGCGATTTCGACTATCACGAGCTGATGCTGGAGGCCGACGAGGTCCAGCACCCGGTCGAGGTGGAGGCCGAGCATCCGCTCTTCATCCTCTATACCTCGGGCTCCACGGGCCAGCCCAAGGGGGTGGTGCATTCCTCGGGGGGCTACCTGCTCTATGCGGCGATGACCCAGAAATACGTCTTCGACGTGCATGAGGGCGATGTCTACTGGTGCACGGCGGATGTGGGCTGGGTGACGGGGCACAGCTATATCGTCTACGGGCCGCTGGCCAATGGCGGCACCACGGTGATGTTCGAGGGCGTGCCGACCTACCCCGATGCCTCCCGCTTCTGGCAGGTCTGCGACAAGCACAAGGTCACCCAGTTCTACACCGCCCCCACCGCGATCCGGGCGCTGATGGCCAAGGGGCCGGAATTCGTCGAGACATGCGACCTGAGCAGCCTGCGCGTCCTCGGCACCGTGGGCGAGCCGATCAACCCCGAGGCCTGGAACTGGTACAACGACCTGGTCGGCAAGGGCCGCTGCCCGATCGTCGACACCTGGTGGCAGACCGAGACCGGCGGGCACCTGCTGACGCCGCTGCCCGGCGCGATCGCGACCAAGCCGGGCTCGGCGACCCTGCCGTTCTTCGGGGTGCAGCCGGTGGTGCTCGACCCCCATTCGGGCGCCGAGATCACCGAGACCGAATGCGAGGGGGTGCTGTGCCTCAAGGACAGCTGGCCGGGCCAGATGCGCACGGTCTACGGCGACCACGAGCGGTTCGTGAAGACCTATTTCTCGGACTACAAGGGGTATTACTTCTCGGGCGATGGCTGCCGCCGGGACGCGGACGGGTATTACTGGATCACCGGCCGGGTCGATGACGTGATCAACGTGTCGGGCCACCGGATGGGCACGGCGGAGGTGGAATCGGCGCTCGTGGCCCATGCCAAGGTCGCCGAGGCCGCGGTCGTGGGCTATCCGCACGACATCAAGGGCCAGGGCATCTATTGCTACGTCACCCTGATGAATGGCGAGGAGCCCTCCGAGGAGCTGCGCAAGGAGCTGCGCACCTGGGTGCGCACCGAGATCGGCCCCATCGCCGCCCCGGACCTGATCCAGTGGGCCCCCGGCCTGCCGAAAACCCGGTCGGGCAAGATCATGCGCCGCATCCTGCGCAAGATCGCCGAAGACGACTTCGGAGCCTTGGGCGACACCTCAACCCTCGCAGACCCCTCCGTCGTCGAAGACCTCATCGAAAACAGAATGAACAAGAAAGGATGAGGGCGCGGGCCCCTGATCCGACATGAAAAAGGGCCGGTCTGCCGGCCCTTTCCTTTTCCCCCCGGTTTCCCCCCGGTGCGTCAGGGCTTGATATAGGTGTAGCCCTGCATCTGCAGATGGCTCAGCTCGGCGACGCCCGAGGGGACGATATCGTCCTCGAAAACTTCGAAGAGATCGTCCTCGTAGCTGATATCGCGCCCCACCAGCGTGTTGTTGCACACGGTGAACTGCGCATTCTGGCCGCGCAGGTTCAGCACGCGCGACTGCAACGCCGCGTTCGTCTTGGCACTGGCCAGCAGACCGACGCCGTCGCCATGCAGCACGACCTTGATGTCCATGTTCTCGGCCCCGACGGCATTGATATGGTTCTGGATATTACCCATGGCGCCGAGATAGGCACGGTCACCCTCGCCGCCAGTGTAGTTGATGTGATAGACGACTTTCTGCGACGCATAGCGGTCGCCCGAGCCAATCGCGGCGCTGCCCATGACGATAAGCAGCATCGCCGAAATCAGCCCCAGAATTCTGGTCATTTCAGTCTCCTCCCAACGGTGCCCGGTCTTTGCCGGGCCTTGAGCTTGGCATGGAGAGGACGGATCGCAAAGCCGTTTTCAGCCGGCTGCTGCACCCCGGGCCCCGCAAGGCCCGGAGCATGGGCAGCGTGTCAGACCAGCGCCCAGAGATCGGCCTCGCCGAGCCGGGCGAGGTCGTTGAACTGGTTGAGTTCGGCCAGGTCGGTGAACACCCGCACGTCCTCGATCCGTTCGGCCGTGATGCCGAGCGCGCTCAGCGCCTGCGCCTGCCCCTCGGTGGCCGAGGTCAGCGCGAAGGCCTCTGCGGTTTCCTCGGTGAGCACCATGGCCAGGGTGTCGAACCCGGCGCCGCCACGGAAGGTATTCTCGTCGAAGGTTCCATCGCCACCGATCAGGGAGGCTTCGCGGAAGATGAAGAGGTCATTGCCGCCCCCGCCCACGGCGAAGTCGGACCCCAGCCCGTCGATCAGCACGTCATCGCCAAGGCCCCCGCGGGTGACATCGTCGCCGGTGCCGCCGACCAGCACGTCATCGTCGGCACCACCGAACAGCACGTCGTCATCGGCGCCGCCCGAGATGATGTCACGCCCGAGCGCACCGAAGATGAAGTCGTCATCGCCCTCACCGAAGGCGATGTCATCGCCGTCCAGCAGCCCGAGCACATCGCGCCCGCCGCCTGCGAGCACCAGATCGTCCTCTTCGCTGCGCAGCGTGCGGATGCTGCTGCGATCATTGCCGATGGTGACGGTGCCGGTCAGTGCGGCGGCATGGAAACTGCCCAGCACGCCGTGCACGGTATCGGTGGGATGCACCGGGTCGAAGAACGCCACCTGGTCCAGCGGCACACCGTCCAGCGCCGGATTGATCACCGGATCGGTCGGGTCGTCATCCAGCACCTTGACCTCGTCATAGGGCGCGGTGATCCCGAAGTTCAGCGGATCGTCCACGATGGTCGAGGTGATCGCCTCGATATCCACGTAGACCGCGTTGATGCCGGCCTCCTGCAGGGCCTCGACCCCGCGTTCGAGACGGGTGTTATGCAGCGACAGCACGATGTCGGCCACCGGCGCCAGCAGCGGATCGGCCCGCACGCCCGGGAAGAAATCGCCAGACGGCAGGCTGTTGATCACGATCTGGCCGACGCCTTCATCCGCAAGACGCTGGGCGGCGTCGAGGGTCGCATCGGTGATCTGGACCATGAGCGCCAGGCCCTCGATCACGATCCGGTCGGGCGAGGACGGGGCGAAGTTGAGGTAGTCATTGGCGCCGATGAAGAGGGTCGCACTGCTGTCGGCCCGGTCCTGCCCCGCGGTATCGGCGAGATACCGGTCCAGCTGCGCAGAGAGGTTGATGTCGAGATCGAGCCGCGGATCCTCCAGCGGGACGGTCAGAAACTCGGTCACGCCTGCGTTTTCCGCCAGGTCGCGCAGGGTCAGCTCCCCCAGCATGCGGGCGGCGCCGATGCCGAAATTCAGGGTCTCGCTCGCTCCGAGCAGGTCACTGGAATATTCGGCGAAGACCAGGCCGTTGGTGAAGCGCTGATTGTAGCCGGCCGCTTCCAGCGGAACCGCGACGCTGGCGACATCGCTGGTCAGGGAAAAAAGGGTGCCGTCATCTGTCAGGCTGTCGCCGAAAAATACCTTGGTGGAAAACGCGAAACTCATCAGCTGGGTGTCCTCTGTTGGTGGGCTGTGCCGGGTTTTCCCGGTCGTGGCGTCAAGTTTCGCCCGGGGCGGGCGATGTTGCAAACTTTTTCACGGACGGGTCACGTAGGGTCACGCTGCCCCCGCGCCCGGGTTGCGGCATGGTGGAAAACCGGCGTGCGCCCCTTTTCTCGCCCGGTACGGTGCCGTATAGGGGATCAAAACCACAAGAACGCGCATGGGGTCTCGGGGCTCTTGTATGCGGCTTTCAGACCACCCGATTGAGGACGGCATGACGAACAAGTCCCATGATGACGACGTAGCCTTTATCAAGGCTCTTGCGGAACTTCTGCGCGCGAATGACCTGAGCGAATTGCAGGTCAAGCGTGAGTATGGCGAGGATGACAGTCTGAATGTGCGGGTCTCCCGGCAGATGACGGCGGCCCCGGTCGCGGCGGCCATGCCGGTGGCGGCCCCGGCACCGATGGCCGCCCCGGTCGCGCCAGGCGCGGCGGCCCCCGCGCCCCTCGAAGGGGGCGACCCGGCCCAGGACCCCAATGCCCTGACCTCGCCCATGGTGGGCACGGCCTATCTGCAGCCCGAACCGGGCGCGGCGTCCTTCGTGTCGACCGGCGACACGGTCAAGGAGGGCCAGACCGTCCTGATCATCGAGGCGATGAAGACCATGAACCAGATCGCGGCCCCCCGCGCGGGCAAGGTCACGCGGATCTTCGTCGAGGACGGCTCGCCCGTCGAATACGGCGCGCCCCTGATGATCATCGAGTAAGGCGGGCCGATGTTCTCCAAGATCCTGATTGCCAATCGCGGCGAGATCGCCCTGCGCGTGATCCGCGCCTGTCGCGAGTTGGGCATCCAGTCGGTGGCTGTGCATTCCACCGCCGACACCGACGCGATGCATGTGCGCATGGCCGACGAGGCGGTCTGCATCGGCCCGCCGCCCAGCCCGCAGAGCTATCTGTCGATCCCCGCGATCATTTCGGCCTGCGAGATCACCGGGGCGGAGGCGATCCATCCGGGCTACGGGTTTCTGTCGGAGAACGCGAATTTCGTGCAGATCGTGCAGGATCACGGCCTGACCTTCATCGGCCCCACCGCGGAGCATATCCGGGTGATGGGCGACAAGATCACCGCCAAGGAAACGATGAAGAACCTCGGTGTGCCTTGCGTGCCGGGCTCCGACGGGGGCGTGCCGGACCTGGAAACCGCGCGCCGGGTGGCGGGCGAGATCGGCTATCCGGTGATCGTGAAGGCCACCGCCGGCGGCGGCGGACGTGGCATGAAGCTGGCCAAGACCGCCGAGGACCTGGACGAGGCGTTCCAGACCGCCCGGTCCGAGGGCAAGGCCGCCTTCGGCAACCCGGACGTCTATCTGGAGAAATACCTCAGCACCCCGCGCCATATCGAGGTGCAGGTCTTCGGGGACGGCAAGGGCGGCGCCGTGCATCTGGGAGAGCGGGATTGCTCGCTCCAGCGTCGGCACCAGAAGGTGTTCGAGGAGGCCCCGAGCCCGGTGATCGACGCCGAGACCCGCGCGCGGATCGGCAAGACCTGTGCCGAGGCCGTGGCCCGGATCGACTATGCCGGTGCGGGCACGATCGAATTTCTCTACGAGAACGGCGAGTTCTATTTCATCGAGATGAACACGCGGCTCCAGGTGGAGCATCCGGTGACCGAGGCGATCTTCGGCGTGGACCTGGTGAAAGAGCAGATCCGCGTAGCTGCGGGCTATCCGATGACCTTCAAGCAGGAGAACCTGCAGGTGCGGGGCCATGCGATCGAGGTGCGGATCAATGCCGAGAAAGTGCCCGCCTTCACCCCCTGCCCCGGCATGGTCACGACCTTCCACACCCCGGGCGGCCTGGGCGTGCGGATGGATTCGGCGCTGTATGGCGGCTATTCTATCCCGCCCTATTACGACAGCCTGATCGGCAAGCTGATCGTTCTGGCCCAGGACCGGCCCGCGGCGCTGGCGCGGCTGAACCGGGCGCTTGGCGAGTTGATCGTGGACGGGATCGACACGACCGTGCCGCTGTTCCATGCGCTGCTGGCCGAGGAGGCCATCCAGACCGGAGACTACACGATCCACTGGCTCGAAGAGTGGCTGGAGACGGCGCAGATCTGACGCGGGCGCGCGCGGTTCTTCTGGACCGGGCGCGGGTGCGCCTCTAGGTTGTGGGCACGATGGCCCATGACATGTACCCTAATTCTCCGCCGCGGCTGACGCCCGACCTGCTGCTGCGTGGGTATATGGCGGGCATCTTCCCCATGGCCGAAGCGCGCGATGACGACGCGGTGTTCTGGGTGGATCCGCGCCAGCGCGGGGTGCTGCCGCTGGACGGGGTGCATGTGTCGCGCAAGCTGCGCCGGTTCCTGGCGCGCACGGAATGGACGCTGAGCCTGAACCAGGACTTCGCCGGGGTCGTGGCCGGCTGCGCCGACCGGGACGAGACCTGGATCAACGATCAGATCTTCGACGCCTACACGGCCCTGCATGCCATGGGCTTCGCCCATGCGCTGGAGGTCCGCGAGGACGGCGCGCTGATCGGCGGGGTCTACGGCGTGGCGATCGGGACGGCGTTTTTCGGCGAGAGCATGTTCTCGCGGCGCCCGAACGGCTCGAAGGTGGCGCTGGTGGCGCTGTGCGCGCATTTGCGACGCTGCGGCTATACCCTGTTCGACACGCAGTTCGTCACCCCGCATCTGGCGACCATGGGCGCGGTGGAAATCTCGCGCGACAGCTACCGCGCGCAGCTGCGGGCGGCCCTGTCGGCCAAGGCCGACCTCACGGCGCGCCCCCTGCCCCGAACGCCCGCGCAGATCCGCGCGCCCGGCCCCGGACAACCCCGCTCCTGAGCCCGGCGCCGGCCCGCGTATTCCGGGCGCTTCGTGCGCTCTTGCGGGGCGTGTCGGCTTTCCACTAGGTTGTGCTGTGAGTGGGGCGCGCCGGACGCATGGCATCGTGACGCGCGCCGCCAGACGGCCCCGAAACTGGAACCAGACCAAGACCGGGAGGCCGTGACGTGACGCGTATTTCGAGCAGACTTCTCTGGGCCGGGGCTCTGGCCCTGTGGGCCGTGCAGGCCGCGGCCGACCCAGCCCCGGGGGGCGGATGGTCCTGGGCGGTCCAGGGCGGTGTGATGACCGACGACCGCGCAGCCGAAGCCCTGACCCCGACCCGGACAGAGTTGGAGCGCCAATTCGTGCTGGGCGGTGTGTTGGGCTATGACCGGCAGATCGGCACGAGCCGGTTCTCGGTCGGTGCGGAATTGCAGGCCAATGCCCATTTCGGAGACCAGGATTTCGTGGAATTCGCGCTGCCCGTCGCCCTGCGCTATCACCCGCGAGACAGCTGGTGGGATGCCTTCGACAGTTTCGCCTTCGGTCTCGGCCTGTCCCATTACACCGAAGTGTCCCAGTTGGAGAGGGCCAATTACGACGGGCAATCGCGGCGGACCCTGATCTATTGGTACCTGGAGGCGGAGTTTGCCGAGTTGTCGACCGGTGACACGGTGTTCTGGCGCTTGCACCACCGGTCGAATGGCTACGGGACGTTGAAGCCCAATGGCGGTTCGAATGCCCTGATGCTCGGGTATCGCAGGCCGTTTTAGGCCTTGTGTTCAGGGCCGCGCGGTCGGTCGCGGGGATTGCAGACCGGCGGCAACTTCGGGGGTGGCTTCTTCCTCCCCCGGGGTGGCACAGCGCAGGGCCCAGACGTCGTAGCGGTGATGATCAAGGGCGGCGAGCGCGGGCGAGGACGCGATCATCCAGCCGTCATAGAGCGGCGTGTCCCGCTCGGTGATCTGCAGGTGCACGAAGGCGTCAGAGGCGGGGTTTTCCTCAGGAAAGCGGCATTCGATCAAAGTGATGCTGAGCCGACCGCTCTGCCGGGCCTCACCGGCGGGGATTTCCAGGGTCTCGACGCGGCCGGTGGTCTTGTCGAGCACGCGGATCAGGCCGGCTTCGGCCGCGGAGACGCGCAGCTCCTGCTCGAAGGTCTGGAACTCCTCGTCGCGCAGGCGCAACTCCCCACCGAAGCCGTCCTCTTCGCCCTCGGCGCGTTCTTCGAGCTCATCGAGGGGCGAGATGATGATCGCCTCCTGCTGGGCCGCGGCCGCGCATCCGACCCAGAGCAGGGCAACCGCCAGCGTGGTGCGGATCACGAGCCGTCCCCGCCGACGAATTTCATCAGCAGCGACACGAGGCTGACCGAGCCCTGGGTGTCGATGAACTCGCCCCCGGTTTCCATGGCGAAGGGAGAGCCGCCGGGCAGGATTTCGATGAAATTGCCGCCCAGAAGGCCCTCGGAGGACACGGAGATCGCGCTGTCATCGGGGATCTCGATGTTCTCGGAGACCGAGATCGTGGTGTCGGCGCGGAAGGTTTCGGGATTGAGCGCGATGCCCGTGACGGTGCCGATCTTGACGCCCGCGAGGCGGACATCGGTGCCGATGGTGATCCCGTCGGCGGAGCGGAAACTGGCGGTCAGCGGATAGCCGCTGCCCCCGCCGGAAAAGCCCGTGGCATTGGAGACGAAAAGGAGGAACCCGACCGCGGCGGCCAGAACGGCGCCGCCGACGACGACTTCGGTTTTACTGTGTGACATGCCCGTTCGGTGCCCTGTTGACTGGTTGGCGCCAGTCTAGCGCAGCTTCATTCCGGCTGCCATGCCTCATAATCCGCGCGCTCCACCGGCTTGGGACGGCGCAGGGAGCCCGCGGGGGCGTAGGCCAGCGGCGTGCCGGTGAGGTTTTCCTCATGGGGCTTTTCCCAGGACTTGCGCGCCAGCGGCTTGGCGGTGGGCGGTTCTTTCCAGGTGAAATGCAGCCAGCCGTGCCAGTCGGGGGAGACGCGGCTCGCCTCGACCTCGCCGTTATAGATGACCCAGCGACGCTTGCCGTCCTTGGTCTGGAAGAAGCTATTGCCGGCTTCGTCCTCGCCCACCTTCTCGCCGTTGCGCTTGCTCCACAGGCGCATGCCCAGGGTCTCGGCGTTCCACCAGGTGATGAGTTGCAACAGGAACTTCATGATGCCTCCGGTCGGGTTGGCCCAGATATGGACGATTGCGGGGCGGGCGTCCAGCGACATGCGGACGCGGGGGACCGGTGCCGAGCGGGTTCAAGAGGCCAGCGAGAGGCCCTGTCGGCGGGCGATCAGGGCGGGGATCTTTTCCTTGAACTTGAAGAACCCGGCCTTGGCATGGGGCCAGGCGGCGGCATCGTGGTCGCGCAGGACCGGCACCAGCGGCAAATCACTATCGGCAAGGCGCGCGCGCAGCAGATCGCGGGCGGGGCCTTCGGGGGTGTAGGGCATGACGATCTGCGCCGCCCCTGCCCCGCGCGCCCAGGCGCCCAGATCTTCGGGCGCGGGCGTCACCGGACCCAGCCGGTCTGCGTAGCGCGCGCAGGTGCTGTCGAGGGCGGCAGAGGTCCAGTCCGTAACATGGGGCGCCACGGTCAGCGGCGAGCGCGCGGCGGCGCCATCGAGGATCGCGGTGGCCAGGGGCGGGTTGGCCATCTGGTCGAGCACGAAACCCGGCGACAGGTCATCCTCGGTCAGCACCAGCACCCAGGACGCGCTGCGGTCGAAGGTCGGGGTGACAGGTGCGTCATCGGCCGGCGGATGGGGCGGGCCCATCAGGGGGGCGGGATCGGAGGCCAGCTGGTGGACCGGGCGGTGCCGCCCTTCGGTGTATTTCGAGATGTTGGACGCGCGCGCGGCGTAATTCTTGCCCTGGGTCTGCAACCCCGCGACCCAGCGCCAGCTCAGCGTGTTGGAGGCCGCATCCCCGTCGAGCAGATGGCGCAGGAAGAAATCGGCGCCCAGCTCCCAAGGCAGGCGCAGGGTGAAGATCCAGATGGAGGCGAACCACATCCGCGCGTGATTGTGCATGTAGCCGGTCGAGACCAGTTCCCGCGCCCAGGCGTCGAACCCGTCGATGCCCGTCTCGCCCTTGCAGGCGGCCTCCCATTCGGCCCGAAACCCGGATTCCACATGCAGCCGATCGAGCGCCTGGGACAGCCCGCCCTTGTAGGCCATCCAGACCGACGGGCGGCGTTCGAGCCAGCCTTTCCAGTAGGTGCGCCAGTAGACTTCCTGCACGAATTTCTCGGCCGACTTGAGGCTGAAGCGGCCCAGCACGGCATCGAGCACCTCGCCCTCGGTCACCAGCCGGTGGCGCAGATAGGGCGAGAGTTGCGAGACATGGGGGTGCCCCTGCTCGGGCAGGTCGTAGTTGCGCCCACGGGTGTAGTCGCCTGCCGCCTTGGGCAGGAAATCCCGCAGGCGCGCAAGCCCTGCGTCACGGGTCGGGGGGAAGGCTGTGTCCGGTGTCATGGGTCAGGAGCTATCGCGCCCCCGCCCGGGATCAAGGCGCGCCGTGACCCATGGTCGCGAGGCGCGTCTTTTTGCACCGCACCGTGCGCAACGGGGTGTTTTCACAAGCCCGACTTGGGGCCGGAACACGTCCGCGGCAGAAGCGGTCGGATGCTCTTGTACCTCCCCGGACGGGCACATAACATCTTGTTGACACATAAACCTTAGAACCCCCCATACAGACTTGAGGCACCGGCATGCATGATCCCGTAGATACCTACATGAACCTCGTTCCCATGGTGGTCGAACAGACCAGCCGCGGCGAACGGGCCTATGACATCTTCTCACGACTGCTCAAGGAGCGGATCGTGTTCGTGAACGGTCCCGTCCATGACGGGATGAGCCAGCTGGTGGTGGCACAGCTGCTGCACCTGGAGGCGGAGAACCCGTCCAAGGAAATCTCGATGTATATCAACAGCCCCGGTGGCGTGGTGACCTCGGGCCTGTCGATCTATGACACCATGCAATACATCAAGCCGAAGGTCTCCACCCTGGTGGTGGGACAGGCGGCGTCCATGGGGTCGCTTCTGCTGACCGCGGGGGAGAAAGGCATGCGCTTTTCGCTGCCCAACAGCCGGATCATGGTTCACCAGCCCTCGGGCGGCTACCAGGGTCAGGCGACGGACATCATGATTCACGCCCAGGAGACCCAGAAGCTCAAGGATCGGCTGAACCAGATCTACGTCAAGCACACGGGCCAGCCCCTGAAAAAGGTGGTCGATGCCCTGGAGCGCGACAATTTCATGGATGCGGAGCAGGCCAAGGAATGGGGCCTGATCGACGAGATCGTCGAGAGCCGCGCCAACGAGGACACCAGCAAGTAACGCACCCCTTCCGGTGGGGCGGCCCCGGCTGCCCTGCCCTTGCCCCGGCCCCAAAAAATTGTGAAGTCCCAGAGGCCGGGGCGCGCCAATTTTTGGCATTGTGAAGCCCAGAGCCCTGCCCTAGCATGGCCCGAAACGCGCCCCCCTCGCGGCCAGGATGGCTCGATTTGACCGGATCGATCCGGGGGGCAACCGACGAGGTACCCGATGGCGAACAACTCCGGCGACAGCAAGAATACGCTCTACTGCTCCTTCTGCGGCAAGAGTCAGCATGAAGTGCGCAAGCTGATTGCAGGGCCCACCGTGTTCATCTGCGATGAATGCGTCGAGCTGTGCATGGACATCATCCGCGAAGAGACGAAATCATCCGGTCTGAAATCGTCCGAAGGCGTTCCGACGCCGCAGGAGATTTGCGATGTCCTCGATGATTACGTGATCGGCCAGAGCCACGCCAAGCGCGTGCTCTCGGTGGCGGTCCATAACCACTACAAACGTCTGAACCATGCGGGCAAGACGGATATCGAACTGGCCAAGTCCAACATCCTGCTGATCGGGCCCACGGGCTGCGGCAAGACGTTGCTGGCTCAGACGCTGGCGCGGATCCTCGATGTGCCTTTCACCATGGCGGATGCGACGACCCTGACCGAAGCCGGTTATGTGGGCGAGGATGTGGAGAATATCATCCTCAAGCTGCTACAGGCGTCGGAATACAATGTGGAGCGCGCGCAGCGCGGCATCGTCTATATCGACGAGGTCGACAAGATCACCCGCAAGTCCGACAATCCCTCGATCACGCGGGATGTCTCGGGCGAAGGGGTGCAGCAGGCGCTTCTGAAGATCATGGAAGGCACGGTCGCCTCGGTGCCGCCCCAGGGCGGGCGCAAACATCCGCAGCAGGAGTTCCTGCAGGTGGACACGACCAACATCCTGTTCATCTGCGGCGGTGCGTTCGCGGGTCTCGAGAAGATCATCGCGCAGCGCGGCAAGGGCTCTGCCATCGGCTTCGGTGCCGATGTGAAGGAGAACGACACCCGCGGCGTGGGGGAGATGTTCGGCGAGCTGGAGCCGGAGGATCTGCTGAAATTCGGGCTGATCCCGGAATTCGTAGGCCGCCTGCCGGTGATCGCGACCCTCACGGATCTCGACGAGGACGCGCTGGTCACGATCCTGACCCAGCCGAAGAACGCGCTGGTCAAGCAGTACCAGCGGCTCTTCGAGTTGGAGGATGCGCAGCTGACCTTCACCGAGGATGCGCTGAACGCCATCGCCGGGCGCGCGATCGAACGCAAGACCGGGGCACGCGGCCTGCGCTCGATCCTCGAGGACATCCTGCTGAACACGATGTTCGACCTGCCGGGTCTGGACAACGTGGACGAGGTGGTGGTCAACGAAGAGGTCGTCTCGGGCGATGCGCAGCCGCTGCTGATCTATGCCGAGCGCAAGGAAGAGCCCGCCACCGTGGGCTGATCCGGGCCCGCCTTTGGGGCGGTTCCTCGACCAATCACCGGACGCCGCCCTCGCAGGAGGGCGGCGTTTTTCATCCGCGCATTGTCCGTTCGAAGACAGGCACTTGCCCTACGAAGGGCGCGGTCTTGCCCTCCTTTTGCCGCGATGCCACGGTGCAGAAGGGCGATCGATCAACCGAGGACCACCTGCGTGACCAGCCACCGCTATGCCAGCCCCGATGTGATCCTGCTAGATATCCCGGGCACGGGGGCGCAGGCCTTGCGGGACAGCTTCGGCGCGGCGGTGGAGACGCGGCTGAGCACCGGATTCGACGCGCCGGGGGTGCCCCGGATCGCTGCCGTGCGGCACCCGCTGGTGCGGATGGCGCGGATCATCGCGCAGTTTCGCGATGGCGAGAGCCCCGGTGCCAAGCCGCGCCTGCCCGGCCTGACATGGGAGGGCGCGCTGGAGATCCTGGAGAACCCGCGCACGCCCTGTGATCACAGCCGGTCCTATCCGCAGGCCCAGCTCAAGGCGTGCCTTGCGCCGCAGACCCACCCGATCCGGCGGTTGCACGAGGCCGATCACCTGATCCGCGCCGAATGTTTCGCCCAGGACTACGCCCGCGCGGCGGAGGCTTGCGCCCTGCCCATGCCCGCGCGCATCGTGGCCCATGCGCCGCTGCCCGAGATGTCACCCGAAGTGCAGGCGCGCGCCCTGCGCTTCTACAAGCGCGACTTCGAGATCCTCGGCTACCGTCCCGATGCGGATCGGCCGGTGCAGCCCGCTTCCATGCCGGAGGCGCCGGGTGCGCAGGTCTGGGACCTGTGGCCTGCCTTCTTCGAGCAGCGCGACCTGCGCGCGGACGCGGCCGCGGCGGCCCTGCCGATGCCGGGCGTGCCGCTCGCCCCCTTCGCCAGCAGCCTGACCGGCGGGCGTCGCGGCAAGACCTGGGCCGGGCGGGAGGCGAACCTGATCCGGCATTTCCGAAAATTGCAGCCCGAGTTTGCCGACCAGTCCCGGTTGGCGCATCTGCTGGGCGCCGTGATCGTGGTGATGCGCCGGGTGCCGGATTGCCGCGAGGCGCATGCGCTTTTCAGTCAAATCACAGATGCTTATGCGTCGAAGCTTGCGCAAGAGATGAAGCTGCGCTGGCTGGTGTCGGTCTGCGACAGCTTCGCCGATCACGGGGCGAGCCAGGCCCAGCGGGCCATGGGCATCGCCGGAAGCCTGCTGGCCAACACCCTGAAACTGACCGAGACGGAGCGCAAGATTTACGACATCCCGCGCCCCTGGCCGCCCAAGGCGCGTTGGGGCAAGGGCGGCGCGCTGTTCGACGGGATGATCTCCTACTGGGTGGAGAAGGGCGAGATGATCGACCTGATGACCGCGCGGCTGGAGGCGGTCTGCGCGGGCGACCCCCAGGCCGGACCGTTCACCCGCGAGATCCTGGCCCGCGCCCATCGCCACAATACCGTCTACCGGCGGCTGGTCTCGCTTGCGGGCAAGCCCGCGCCGCCTCGGCTCGACCCTGAGTTGCAAAAGGATCTGCGCAAGCTGGTGCAGGAGCTGCTCTGACGCTCAGGGCATCTGTGCGGCGATCAGCTCGATCTCGACCTTGAACTCCGGGCGGGTGAAGCCCGACACGATCATCAGGGTCGAGGCCGGCAGGTGATCGGGCACCGCCGAGAGCCAGGCGTCCCGCGCGGCCATGTAGCCGGTCATGTGGGTGCGGTCGGTGACATAGGCGTTGATCCGCACCACGTCCGCCCGCCCCATCCCGCCTTCCGCCAGCACCGCGTCGAGATTGGCGAAACACAGGGCGGCCTGGGCCTCGGCACTGTCGGGGGCCACGTCATCGGGTCCGATCCCCAACTGCCCCGAACAGACCACGAGCCGCGCCCCCGCGGGCACCTCGACCCCGTGGGCATAGCGCGCAAAGGGCGGACGGATCGTATCGGGACTGAGCGGGCGCAGCATGGCGGGCCTCCTAAGAACGGAACCATGACGTGACGCTGTCAGAGCAGAGGCGCGATGACCAGTCCGGACCCGTCATGCATCACCCCGGAAGCGCCCAGTTTTTGACCCTCCCGCCCGAAATGGGAGCGTTTGCGCCGCCTAATTAGGCAGAATCATTGAGTATCGCGCATGATTTGATGCCAAACTGCGCGCATGCTCTATTTTCAAAAAAAAGCAAATACACCCGACAGGAGATCCCATGACACGTACAACCACTTCGCTTCTGGCGATCGCGCTCGTATGCGGCGCCTCCGCTGCCTCTGCCGAGAACGCCAAGGTCGTCTTCGGCACCAACTGGCTGGCCCAGGCCGAGCATGGCGGGTTCTACCAGTCCGTGGCCGACGGCACCTATGCCGCTTGTGGTCTGGATGTCGAGATCATCTCGGGCGGCCCGCAGGTCAACAACCGGGCCCTGATGCTGGCGGGCCGGATCGACTATCACATGGGCGGAGACATGCTGCAGGCGTTCAACGCGGTGAAGGAGGACATTCCCGTCGTCATGGTCGCCGCGACCTTCCAGAAGCATCCGCAGGTGATCCTTGCCCACCCGGGCGAGGCCGACAGTTGGGAAGAGCTGAAGGATCTCACCCTGTTGATCGGGGATAATGGCTTCACGTCCTACTACCAGTGGATGATCGCCGAGCACGGATTCACCGTGGAGCAGCGCCAGCCCTATACGTTCAATCCCGCGCCCTTCATCGCGGACAAGCGCGTGGGCATGCAGGGCTATCTCAGCTCCGAACCCTTCGCGGTCGAAAAGGAGGCCGGGTTCAAGCCCAACGTGTTCCTGATCGCCGATGCGGGCTTTTCCAGCTACGCCACCATGGTCGAGACCATGCAGGCCACGATCGACGAGAAGCCCGAGCAGGTGAAGTGCTTCGTCGAGGGATCGATCAAGGGCTGGTACAATTATCTCTACGGCGATCCGTCCGCGGCCAACGAACTGATCAAGGCGGCGAACCCGGACATGACCGATGACAAGCTCGCCTTTGCGCGCAACATGATGAAGGACGAGGGCATCGTGGACAGCGGCGACGCACTGGAGATGGGCATCGGCGCGATCAACCCGGACGTGGTGGCCGATTTCTACGCCAAGATGGTCAAGGCCGGGGTGATCGAGGACGGGCTCGACATCGCGGCGAGCTATACCACACAGTTCGTGAACCAGGGTTTGGGCATGGATCTCAAGCCCGGCGGCTGAGACCAGCCTGTCGAGACCTGTCGCGCGGCCCGGGATACGGGGCGCGCGATCCTGTGAAGTTCGTATGAAAGACGCAATGACCCTCGCCACTGCTGCACCGCTTGCGCCGCTCGATGCCCGTCCCCCGGTCCTGACGCTGTCCGGGGTGGACAAGATTTTCAACGGCGACGTGGTGGCCCTGCGCGACCTGAGCCTGACGATCAACCAGGGGGATTTCATGTCCCTGCTGGGCCCCTCGGGCTGTGGCAAGTCCACGGCGCTGCGGATCATCGCCGACCTGTTGCATCCGACGCGCGGATCGGTGGACTGGACCGGGCAGCATGACACGGGCGATCTGGGCGTGGTGTTCCAGGAACCGACCCTGATGCCCTGGGCCACGGTGGCGCAGAACACCTACCTGCCCTACCGGCTGCGCGGCAAACCCTACAACGCGGTCAAGGACGAGGTGCTGGAGGCGTTGAAACTCGTCGGTCTGGAGAAATTCCAGAATGCCTATCCAAGGGAGCTGTCGGGGGGCATGAAGATGCGGGTGTCCATTGCGCGGGCCATGGTCACGCGGCCCCGGCTGATCCTGATGGACGAGCCCTTCGCGGCCCTGGACGAGATCACAAGGTTCAAACTGAACAACGACCTTCTGGCCCTGAAGGAAAAGATCGGCTGCACGGTGATCTTCGTGACCCATTCGGTGTTCGAAAGCGTGTTCCTGTCGGACCGGATCGTGGTCATGGCGGCGCGGCCCGGGCGGGTGCTGCGCGAGGTGCAGGTCGACGCGCCCTACCCGCGCACCGAGACCTTCCGCACCAGCCCCGAATACGCCGCCCATTGCCGGGCGGCCTCCGATGCCCTGCAAGAAGCGATTGGAGCAGCAGCATGAGCCTTGCGGACCCGAGCCCCCTCGTGGACACGCCCGACGCCGACGAGCAGGCGCGCCTGCGCGCCCGCCGGATCGAGAGGATCGGCAAATGGTCCCTGCCGGTGATCGTCATGGCCCTGGGGATCTTCCTGTGGGACCGGATCGTGGTCTGGAACGAGATCCCCCATTACATCCTGCCGGGCCCGGGGCGGGTTCTGGACACGCTGATCGCCGATTGGGGGATCCTTTACGAGGCGTCGCTACTGACCGCCCGGACGACCATTCTGGCACTGCTTCTCGCCGTGATCGGGGGCGCAGGCCTCGCGATCCTGTTCAACCAGTCGAAAATGGTTGAGATGAGCTTCTACCCCTATGCGGTGATCCTGCAGGTGACCCCCGTGGTATCCATCGCGCCGCTGATCTTCATCTATGTCGACAGCAAGACCGCCGGAATGCTGCTCTGTGCGTGGATCGTGGCGTTCTTTCCGGTGCTCAGCTCCACCACGCTGGGCCTGAACTCGGTCGATCACAACCTGCGCGATCTGTTTCGCATCTATGGCGCGACCCGGTGGCAAAAGCTTTGGATGTTGCAGCTGCCTTCGGCGCTGCCCTATTTCCTCGGCGGGCTGAAGATCGCGGGCGGTCTGTCTCTGATCGGGGCGGTGGTGGCCGAGCTGGTCGCGGGCACGGGCGGGGTCGGCGCGGGGCTGGCCGCGCGGATCCAGGAGGCAGGCTACCGCCTGAATATCGCGCGGATGTTCGCGGCGCTCAGCCTGGTCGCGGCCATGGGGGTTTTCATCTTTGCAGCCCTGTCGGTTCTCAGTCATATGCTGTTGCACAAATGGCATGAGAGTGCCCTGACACGGGAGGGATGATGGACTACCGCGCATTGCCCAGCGGCGCCTTTACGATGACGAACGTGCATGTGCCCGCCTGCCTTTTGGGGCAGGACGGGGACCTGGTCAGGACCGAGATTTCCATCGATGCCCAAGGCGACCTGTCGGAGCCGCAGCCCATCGCGGTGGACATGGAAGGCGCGCTCGTGCTGCCGTGCTTCACCGACATGCACACCCATCTGGACAAGGGCCATATCTGGGGGCGCAGTCCGAACCCCGACGGTACGTTCATGGGCGCGCTCAGCACCGTGGCCGAAGACCGCGCGGCGCGCTGGTCGGCTGAGGATGTGCGGCGCCGGATGAGCTTTGCCCTGCGCTGCGCCTATGCCCACGGGACGCGGGCGATCCGCACGCATCTCGACAGCATTCCGCCGCAGGACGGGATCTCCTTTCCGCTCTTTCGCGACATGCAGGCCGAGTGGGCCGGCCGGATCGAGTTGCAGGCGGTCTGCCTGATCGGCTGCGATCACTTCTCGACCGACGGGCCGTTCAAGGCCACCGCCGATCGGGTGGCCGAGACCCCCGGCGGGGTTCTGGGCATGGTGACCTACCCGGTGCCGGACCTGATCGACCGGCTGCGCGGCTTCTTCGCCATGGCCGCCGAGCGGGGCCTTGCCGCCGATTTCCACGTGGACGAAACCATGGATCCGTCGTCCGAGACCCTGCGCGCGATTGCCGAGACCGCCCATGAGGTGGGGTTCGACGCGCCGATCACCGTTGGCCATTGCTGCTCGCTCGGCACGCAAGACGAGGCCCGGGCGCTGGACACGCTGGACCTGGTCGCGCAGGTGGGGATCAACGTGGTGTCGCTGCCCTTGTGCAACCTCTACTTGCAGGACCGTCATGCGGGCCGGACCCCGCGCGGGCGCGGCATCACGCTCGTGCACGAGATGATGGCGCGGGACATTCCCGTGGCCTTTGCCTCGGACAACACCCGCGATCCGTTCTACGCCTATGGCGACATGGACATGGTCGAGGTGATGCGGGAGGCGACGCGGATCGGGCATCTCGATCACGGGCGCTTCGACTGGGTGCGGGCCTTCACCGCGACCCCGGCGGCGATCTGCGGCTTCGACGCGCCGAGCCTTGCGCCCGGCGCGCCTGCGGACCTGGTGATCACCCGCGCGCGGAGCTGGAACGAGTTCTTCTCCCGCCCGCAAAGCGACCGGATCGTGCTGCGCGGTGGCGAGCCCATCGACCGCACCCTGCCCGATTACGCAGAACTGGACGACCTGATGGAGACGCCCCAATGACCATGCCCGACAACGTGGCCGCCGCGAAGGCCGCCCTCGCCCATCTCGATATCGAGCAGAACGAGAACGCGATTAAATCCAAGAGCCGAGATTTCTTCTGGTACTCGCCGGTGTTGAAGGCGCGGATGGATCACCTGGTCGCCGACTTCGTGGTCAGCCCGCGCAATGAGGCCGAGGTGATCGAGGTGCTGCGGATCTGCTATGCCCATGACGTGCCGGTCACCACGCGCGGTGCGGGCACCGGGAATTACGGCCAGGCCATGCCCATGCGCGGCGGCTGCGTCATGCATCTGCGGCATATGACGGGCGTCAAGGAAATCGCGCCGGGTCGCGTGATCTGCGAGCCGGGGATTCTGCTGAAGGATCTCGATGCCGCCTGCAAGGCGGACTCGGGTCAGGAAATCCGCATGTTTTCCTCCACCTGGGCCACGGCCACCATCGGCGGGTTCATCGCCGGGGGTTCCGGCGGGGTCGGCTCCTGCACCTGGGGATCCCTGCGCGATCTCGGCAACATCATCCGGTTGCGCGTCGTGACCATGGAGGAAGAGCCGCGGGTGCTGGAATTCCGCGGCGAAGAACTGGCGCGCGTGTCCCACGCCTACGGCACCAACGGGATCATCACCGAGATCGAGATGCCGCTGGCCCCGGCCTATGACTGGGTCGAGATGTTCGTGGCCTGCGAGGATTTCATGGACGCCGCGCGGTTTGCCGAGGAACTGGCCAATGAGGACGGCATCCTGATCAAGCTCGCCAGCGTTTACGAAGCCCCCGCGCCCTTCGACTATTTCCAGCGGCTGAAGGGGCATGTGACCGACAAGGACACGGTCATCGGCCTGATGGTTGCCCCGCACTCCATGGACGGGTTCGAGACCTTCCTCGGGCGGCGGCCGCAGGCGCGGGTGATCTATCGCTCCGACGACAATGACTGGGCGCGCGGGCCCGGGCCGGTGTTCGAATATGGCTGGAACCACACGACCCTGCGCGCGCTCAAGGTCGACCCGAGCATCACCTATCTGCAGGTGCGCTATGGCTTCCCCGAGCATCTGAACCTGGTTGAGAAGATGCGCGACGAGTTCAGCCCGGAGGTGTTGCAGCATCTCGAAGTGCTGCGCGAGAATGGCAAGGTGATGTTCGCGGGGCTGAGCCTGGTGAAATTCACCACCGAGGCGCGGCTGGACGAGATCGTGCGCATCCACGAGGAGGCAGGTGCCATGATCTTCAACCCGCATCGCTACACCCTGGAGGAAGGCGGGAGGCAGACCGTGGATGACCGACAGCTGGCCTTCAAGCGCGAGGCGGACCCCAAGGGATTGCTCAACCCGGGCAAGATGATCGCCTGGGACGATCCCGATTTCGATTTTTCGGAAATGTACGCCTATCCGAAGATGACGGCGGCGGAGTGACCCGCGGTTTTCAAAATGTGGGCTGCGCCCAGGGCAATACACGCGTCTGGGGGGCTTTGCCCCCCGGCTGCGCCGCAGCCTCCCCCCAGGATATTTTCGGACTTGAGTGGCGCTGGACATGAGCCTCGGGCGGGTTCTGGTGCTGGCCGCGCACCCTTGTGCGGAGAGTTTTTCGCAGGCCTTGCACCGGACGGTGGTGGAGACATTGCGCGCGCGTGGCTGGGAGGTGGACGATTGCGATCTTTATGCCGAAGGGTTCGATCCGGTCCTGTCGGAGGCGGAGCGGCGCGGCTATCACACTTCCCCCGACAACATCGCCCCGGTCGCCGACTACGTCGCGCGGGTGCGGGCGGCGGATGCGTTGGTGATGGTGTTCCCGGTGTGGAATTTCGGCTATCCCGCCATTCTGAAAGGCTTTCTCGACCGGGTCTTCCTGCCGGACGTGTCCTTCAAACTGGTGGATGGCAAGGTCCGGCCCAATCTGACGCATATCAAACGGCTGGCGGCTGTGACAACTTACGGGGGTACGCGTACCCGTGCGTTGCTCGCAGGGGACCCGCCCCGTCATTGCGTCAAGCGGGCTGTCTGGCACGTTTGTCGCCCGTTCAAGATGCGGTACCTCGCGCTTTATGACATGAACCGCGCGAGCGATGCCAAGAGGGCCGCTTTCCTGTCGAAGGTGACCCGGGAGATGGAGGCTTTCTGATGCGCGCCTTGGTCGTGTATTGCCATCCCAAAGAGGGAAGTTTCAACGCCGCCGTGCGGGACACGGTTCTGGACAAGCTGCAGCGCCGGGGGGCGGAGGTGCGGCTGATCGATCTCTATCAACGTCAGTTCGATCCGATCCTGCCGGCCTGCGAGTTCGATGCCTATCTCGACTGCCCGGCGAATGTGGCGCCTGTCGCCCGCGACGTGGCGGACCTGCGCTGGGCCGATACGCTGATCTTCGTCTATCCGACCTGGTGGTACGGGCTGCCCGCGATGCTGAAAGGCTGGCTCGACCGGGTGCTTCTGCCCGATGTCGCCTTCCTGATGCCCGATGCGGAGAACAAGGATATCCGGCCCGGTCTGACCAACATCACCTCCATGGGGGTTTTCACCACCTGCGGGGCGAGCCGGTGGTTGACCTCGCTGGTGGGCGCACCCGGACGGCGGACGCTCACGCGCGGCGTGCGGCTGATCTGCGCCAAGGGGTGCAAGGTGCATTTTGCAGCCCATTACCTGATGGACAGCTCGACCCCGGAAAGCCGGGCGGCGCATCTCGTGAAGGTGGGCAAGGCCATGGACAAGCTGATCGGTAAGGCACCCTCCCGCAGGGGCAACAAGACGGCGGTGGCGTGATGGAGGTTCCGGTTCTCGACGGCGCGAAGCTGACGCGCGACCCGCAGGGGCTGGCTGCGGAGCTTGGGGCCGCGGCGCGCGGGCCCGGGTTCTTCCTGCTGACCGAGCACGGTATCCCCGAGGCCCTGATCACGGCGGTCTTTGCCGAGGGGGACCGGTTCTTCGACCTGCCGAGCGCCGAGAAGGCGCGCGTGGCGATCGATGCCACCAACCGGGGCTGGGCCGCGGAGGGCACCGAGCGGCTGGATCCCGAAGGCGGGGCTGTGGACCGCAAGGAAGCGTTCAACATGGGGCTCGACCTGGCGGCGGACGACCCGCGCGTCCTGGCGGGGGAGCCGTTTCGGGCGGCCAATCGCTGGCCGAAGCTGCCGGGTTTTGCGCCGACGCTGCGCCGCTATTTCGAGGCAGTTCAGGCCTTGGGCGTGCAGGTGATGAGGCTGGTGGCGCGCGACCTGGGCCTTGCGCCGGACCATTTCGACCGCGATTTCGATGCGCCCATGGCGACGCTGCGGCTGTTGCGGTATCCTGCGGGCGATCCGGCCGCCGGTATCGGCGCGGGCGCGCATACGGATTACGGGGCGCTGACCTTCTTGCGCACCGACGGTGTTCCCGGGTTGCAGCTGCGGGTGCGCGGCTCGGACGCCTGGACGGACGTGCCCGATGTGCCCGGGGCCTATATCGTCAATATCGGTGACTGCCTGATGCGCTGGTCGAACGACACCTATGTCTCGACCCCGCACCGGGTGTTGCCGCCGCCGCGCCCGCGCCGGTCGCTGGCCTTCTTCCTCGACCCCAATCCCGATGCGGTGATCTCCGCCCTGCCCGGCACCGGTGCGCCGAAATACCCCGAGACCACGGGTGCGGATTACCTGCGCAGCCGTCTGGAGGCGACCTATGGCTGAGCGACGGCATTGGTGGGCGGAGTACCGCACGACGGAGTTTGACGGTCTGGACCCGGAACGTGTTATCGCGATCCTGCCCACGGCCGCGATCGAGCAGCACGGACCGCACCTGCCCACGGGCACCGATACGATGATCATGGCCGGGATGCTGGACGCGCTCTGCGCCGCTTTGCCCGAGGACCTGAACATCCGCATTTTGCCGATCCAGGCGGTGGGCAAGTCGAACGAGCATATCCACGCCCCCGGCACCCTGACCCTGGAGGCGGAGACCGCCCTTGGTGCCTGGCGGGAAACCGGTCTGTCGGTCGCGCGCGCGGGGCTGCGCAAGATCGTCTGCGTCAACTCCCATGGCGGCAACCTGGACCTGGTGTCGATCCTCAGCCGCGAGCTTCGCGTGCGGGCCGGGATGTTGGCGGTGAAGACCCAGTGGATGAGCTTCGGCACGCCGGAGGGGATGTATTCCGACACCGAGCGCGCCTTCGGCATCCATGGCGGGGATGTGGAAACCTCGCTGATGCTGCATTTCCAGCCCCATACCGTGGACATGGCGCAGGCGCGGAATTTCGCCTCGACTGCCCAGGGCGCCCCGATCTCGCCCATCGGGCCGGTGAGCCTGGGCTGGGTGTCGTCGGACCTGAACGCCGCCGGCACCGTGGGCGATGCCAGTGCCGCCACCGCCGCCAAGGGGGAGGCGACCTGTGCCCATCAGGTGGGGGGCATGATCGACCTGCTCAGGAAGCTGCGCGACCTGCCCCTGGACGGGATCGCGCCAACCTACCCTGATCTCTGACACGAGGCGGCGCCACGCCCTTCTGCCGAAGCAGGCGCCGCCTCGGTGCCCGCGGCTCAGATCACGATCAGATCGAGCGGCGGGAAGCCGTTGAAGCCCACGCTGGAATAGGTGGTGGTGTAGGCTCCGGTGGCCTTGATCAGGATGCGGTCGCCCGATTGCAGCGCCATGGGCAGGTGCACGGGCCGCTGCTCGTAGAGCACATCGGCGCTGTCGCAGGAGGGACCGGCCATGATGCAGGGGCCGGTTTCGCCGCCGTCATGGGGGGTGACGAACTGGTAGCGGATCGCCTCTTCCATGGTTTCGGCCAGACCCGAGAACTTGCCGATATCCAGGTACACCCAGCGACACAGATCGTCCTCGGATTTGCGCGACACCAGCAGCACTTCGGCCACGATCATGCCCGCTTCGGCCACCAGACCCCGGCCCGGCTCCGCCATCACGGTGGCATCGCCGAACCGCGCCCGCACCAGCGCGCCGACGCGCCCGGCATAGGTCTCGGCCTCCAGGATCGGATCGCCGTAGAATGCCGGGAAGCCGCCGCCGATATTGATCAGGTTGAGGTCATGGCCCCGGGCGCGGCCCGCGTGCCAGATCTCGGCCATCTGGTCGAGCGTGTCGGACCACATGCCGGGATCGCGGGTCTGGGAGCCCACGTGGAAGCTCAGGCCCACCGGGCGCAGGCCGAGAAACGCCGCGCGGTCCATCAGGCGCAGGGCGGTGTCGGGCGCGCAGCCGAACTTGCGCGACAGCGGCCAGTCGGCCCCGGTCGCCCCCACCAGCACACGCAGGAAGACCCGCGCGCCCGGCGCATGGGCGGCGATCTTGTCCAGCTCGGCCTCGGCATCGGCCGCAAAGAGGTCGATCCCGTGGGCATGGGCGAAGGCGATGTCCGAAGGACGCTTGATCGTGTTGCCAAAGGAGATCCGCGCCGCGGTGGCCCCGGCGGCCAGGGCCAGTTCGATCTCGCCGCGGGAGGCCGCGTCGAAGCCGCACCCCTCGGCCGCCAGCGCGCGCAGGATCTCGGGCGCCGGGTTGGCCTTCATCGCGTAATGGATCAGCGTCCCCTGCCCCAGGCCATGCGCCAGCGCGTGGTATTTCGCCACCACCGCATCGCAGTCGAGCACCAGCGTCGGACGGTCGAAGATCCGGCCGTCGATGAAGCCGCGCAGACGCGATTCCACGGTTTCGATGGGTGCAAGGGGACGGGAACGGGCGAGCCCGGTTACGTAAGCGTTCATGGTCATCTCCATCAGACCCGGGCCCCAGAGGTCCCGACCAGTACCAAAGAAGACGTTACCGTCGCTACATAACCTGCTTGGACCTTTTGCGGTCCGCCCCGGCAGAGGCGCGTGCGTTGGCGTCACTGCGGCGCGATATGAGACCAAACCCGAGTCGGAGCAAGAGAATTTTTCGCCTTTCGCGGAATTTTTTCCATGCGGGGCCGGTGTGGTGGACCCGCGGGGGAGGCACCGCTAATTGTAGAGGGCGCCGCGTCGGCATCTATTAGGAGTATCCGTCCGCCATATGGCCGGCGGACACGAAAAACCCCGCGCGCCGATCCGGCGCGCGGGGCTAGCTCAGGACCGTCGGATCAGTTCAGCGCCGCATCCGTGATCGCGTGGGTCCAGGCCCCTTCGGGCTGCCTGGTGATCACCGGGTCCGATCCGCCCGCCAGCAGCGTCGCAACGGTGCGTTCGTAATCGGCCGGATCCAGCGCCCCGTTGGAGCCCGCGGTCAGCTTCGCGACCTCGCCCATCATGCGCTTCTGATGGCTTTCGGTCTGCGCCCCTGTCGCGTCGTTGTCGAGCACGATCTCGGCGGCTTCCTCGGGGTTCTCCTCGGCGTATTTCCAGCCGCGCATAGAGGCCCGCACGAAGCGCACCATCTTGTCCTCGAAGGCCGGGTCGGAGAGATTCTCTTCCAGCACGTAGAGCCCGTCTTCCAGCGTCGCGACGCCCTGGTCCTCGTACTTGAAGGTGACCAGTTCGTCCGGGTCCACGCCCGCATCGATCACCTGCCAGTATTCGTTATAGGTCATGGTGGAGATACAGTCCGCCTGCCGTTGCAGGAGCGGGTCGACATTGAAGCCCTGCTTGAGCACCTCGACCCCGGTTTCGGACTTGCCCTCGGTGGAGATGCCGAGCTGGCTCATCCAGGACATGAACGGAAACTCGTTGCCAAAGAACCACACGCCCAGGGTCCGGTTGGACAGGTCGGCGGGCGTCTCGATCCCGGCATCCTTCCAGCAGGTCAGCATCATGCCCGACGATTTGAACGGCTGGGCGATATTGACCAGCGGCAGGCCCTTTTCCCGGGCGGCGAGCGCGGCAGGCATCCACTCGACGGTGACATCCGCGCCGCCCCCGGCGAGCACCTGTGTCGGCGCGATGTCCGGCCCGCCCGGCAGGATCGTCACGTCGAGGTTCTCCTCCTCGTAGAACCCCTTGTCGAGCGCCACGTAATAGCCTGCGAACTGGGCCTGGGTGACCCATTTCAGTTGCAGCTTCACCTCGTCCGCGGCTTGCGCGGCGCCTGCCCCCACAAGGGCGGCGATCCCCAATCCGATCATCGTCGATTTCATACTGGTAACTCCCGTTGTGATTCGTGGTTTCCCGTCCCGCTATGCTGCGGGCTCCGGGGATATTCTGACCATGGGGACAAGAAAGGCCAGCAGAGCCGCACGCGATCGGATGAAAATTCGATAATCGCGCCTGGGGTGGGCATGGATTGACCGCACCGAGCGCGACTTTTGCATCCGTCGAGCGCGCGCCTCCTGCCCAGCCCCGGACAGGCGCGCACAGGCTGCGGGTCTCCCCGGCTGCGCGTCTGTGTCGGGGGCCTTCGGCGTTGCGCTTCAGCGCCCGCGCACGGACGGGTGCCAGAAGGTCACGCGCCGTTCGATGAGGGCCACCGCCCCGTAAAAGGCGGACCCGGCGAGGGCGGCTACGGTGATCTGCGCCCAGACCATATCGAGCGCCAATTGTCCCACGGAGGTCGAGATCCGGAACCCCATGCCCCGGATCGGGGAGCCGAAGAACTCCGCCACGATGGCGCCGATCAGCGCAAGTGTCGTGGCGATCTTCAACCCGTTGAAGATGAACGGCATGGCCGCAGGCAGGCGCAGATAGAGCAGGCTTTGCCAGTTGGTCGCGGCATAGGTCTCCATCAGGTCGCGCTGCATCCGGTCGGCGCTGCGCAGACCCTCGACCGTGTTCACCAGGATCGGGAAGAACACCATCACCACGACCACCGCCGCCTTGGATTCCCAATCGAAGCCGAACCACATCACCAGGATGGGTGCGGTGCCGATGATCGGCAGCGCCGCCATGAAATTCCCCACCGGCAGCAGCCCCCGGCGCAGGAAATCGTAGCGGTCCACCAGAATGGCGACCGCAAAGGCCGCGACCGCGCCCATCGCATACCCCGACAGCGCCCCCTTCACGAAGGTCTGCACGAAATCCTCCCACAGGATCGGCAGGCTGTTCGCGATGCGCACCCCGATCACCGAGGGCGGCGGCAGGATGACACCGGGCACCGCATAGAGCCGCACGGTCACCTCCCACAGCACCAGGATCGTGACCCCGAAGATCACCGGCACCAGCGTCCTTGCCGTCGGGCTGGCCGATTGCGACAGGCGGATGTTCAGTGCCCAGGCCGCGGCCCAGATGGCAAGGATCACCCCCAGCCGCCAGTCCAGCACCGCCGCGATCAACGGCACCGCGACAAACGGCCAGAGACCGGCCTTCGGCGACAGAAGCGCCGTCATTGCGACAGCCCCATCCGCTTGAGGGTGATGCGCTGGATCAGGCCGATGATCCCGACCAGAACCGCCGCGAGAATCGCCGCCCCGAAGAGGGCCGACCAGATCTGGATGGTCTGGCCGTAATAGCTCCCCGCCAGCAACCGTGCGCCCAGACCCGCCACCGCCCCCGTGGGCAGCTCGCCCACGATGGCCCCCACCAGGCTCGCGGCCGCGGCGATCTTCAGCGAGGTGAAGAAATAGGGCATCGAGGCCGGCAGCCGCAGCAGCCAGAAGCCCTGTGACGGGCTGGCATTATAGGTCCGCAGCAGGTCCAGCTGCATCGCATCGGGGCTGCGCAGCCCCTTGACCATGCCGACGACCACCGGGAAGAAACTGAGATAGGCCGAGATCATCGCCTTGGGCAGCAGCCCCTGCACCCCGACGGAATTCAGAACCACGATGATCATGGGCGCGATGGCGAGAATCGGGATGGTCTGGGAGGCGATGGCCCAGGGCATGACGCTCATGTCCATCGCCCGGTTGTAGAGGATCCCCACCGCCAGCAGCACGCCCGCCGCCGAGCCGATGGCAAAGCCCAGCAGCGTGGCGCTGAGCGTGATCCAGGCGTGATAGATCAGGCTGCGTTTCGAGGTGATGCGCTTCTCGACCGTGGTCTCCCAAAGCTCGACCGCGACCTGGTGCGGCGCAGGCAGACGGGGCCGCTCCTGCGCCCAGGTGGCCGGGATGGCAAACCCGTTTTGCGCCACGAGGGCAAAGCTCCTCATGTCCCGCCGCTCTGCCGCGCCCGGGGGCGTGACCTCGGCCCCGGCACGCTCGGCCTCCACCAGCACGCCCTTGATGTTCATCGGCACCGCCGCGATATACCAGAGCGCCACGAGGGCCGCGACCACCGTCAGGACCGGCAGGATCAGGCGCATTGCTGGTTGCTCCTACTCATCCAGATGCCCCGCCCGAAGGCCCTCGCGGACGCGGTGGGCAATCTCGATGAATTCCGGCGTGTCGCGGATGTCGAGCGGGCGGTCGAGGGGGAGCGGGCTGTCGATCACATCCGTGATCCGGCCCGGGCGCGGGGACATCACCACGATCTTGGTGCTGAGATAGACCGCCTCGGGGATCGAATGGGTGACGAAGCCGATGGTCTTCTCGGTGCGCTTCCACAGGGCGAGCAACTGCTCGTTGAGGTGGTCGCGCACGATCTCGTCCAACGCTCCGAAGGGTTCGTCCATCAGCAGGATATCGGCATCGAAGGACAGCGCCCGCGCGATGGACGCGCGTTGCTGCATGCCCCCCGACAGCTGCCAGGGGTATTTCTTGGCAAAGCCCGACAACTCCACCAACTCCAGCACGCGGGCAACGCGCGCCTCCTGATCGGCCTTGGAATAGCCCATGATCTGAAGCGGCAGGGAGATATTCTTGGCGATGGTGCGCCACGGATAAAGCCCCGCCGCCTGGAAGACGTAGCCATAGGCGCGGGCCTGCCGGGCCTCGTCCGGGGTCATGCCATTGACCGTGAGCGAGCCGCCCGTGGGATGCTCCAGCCCTGCGACCGCGCGCAGGAAGGTGGTCTTGCCGCAGCCCGAGGGGCCGATAAAGCTGACGAACTCGCCCTTGCCGATCTCAAGATTGACGCCCGACAGCGCATGAACCGGACCATCGTTGGTCTGGAACACCAGGTCCAGATCCCGCGCCGAGATCACGGTCGCAGGCGCATCCGTCGCGCGCGTCGGCTCGGGCGCCGCGGCCGGTGCCTCGGCGTCGGCCTGGGGCGCCGCGGCCTCCGGCGCGAGGTAGCGCCAATTGCCCTTGCGGCTGGCCAGGTCCGCCTCCCCCGCAAGGGGCTGCGACGGGGTGACCTTCGGCGCGCGTGCGGGCGCGGGTTTCGGTGGCTCTGGGCTGTGGTCGAACCCGTCGATTTCTTCGCGACTGAGCATCGGCGCCGATTACACTCCGCTCGCGGGGATGCCGGTCCGCTCCACCTTGCGCGGGGCGGTCAGCTCCTTCCAGGTGCTGAGCGCCTTGGACACCGGGGTGACCGGCGGGCGTTCGACGAACTTGCCGTGGCCCTCCTGGGTCCGAATCTCGCCATCCATCACCGCCACATGGCCCCGGGTCAGCGTGTAGCGCGGCAGGCCCTTCACATGCTTGCCCTCGAAGACGTTGTAATCAATGGCGGATTGCTGGCTGTCTGCAGAGATGGTCTTCTCCTTCTCCGGATCCCAGACCACGATATCGGCATCCGCGCCGACAAGGATCGCCCCCTTGGTCGGATAGCAGTTGAGGATCTTGGCGATGTTGGTCGAGGTGACGGCCACGAACTCGTTCGGGGTCAGCCGCCCGGTATTCACCCCGTGGGTCCAGAGCATCGGCATCCGATCCTCAAGCCCGCCGGTGCCATTGGGGATCTGGGTGAAATCGCCAACGCCCGTGCGTTTCTGCGCGGTGGTGAAGGCGCAGTGATCCGTCGCCACCACCGACAGCGAGCCGGAGGCCAGACCGTTCCATAAGGAGTCCTGGTGCTGCTTGTTGCGGAAGGGGGGCGACATCACCCGGCGGGCCGCATGGTCCCAGTCGGGATGGGCATATTCGCTCTCGTCCAGGGTCAGGTGCTGGATCAGCGGCTCGCCATAGACCCGCTTGCCCTGCATCCGCGCCCGCCGGATCGCCTCGTGCGCCTCTTCGCAGGAGGTGTGCACGATATAGACCGGCACGCCTGCCATGTCGGCGATCATGATGGCCCGGTTGGTCGCCTCGCCCTCCACCGCCGGGGGGCGGGAATAGGCGTGCGCTTCGGGCCCGGTATTGCCCTCGGCCAAAAATTTCTGCTGCAGATCCGCGACCACATCGCCGTTCTCCGCATGCACCAGCGGCAGCGCCCCCAACTCGGCGCAGCGCCGGAACGAGGCGAACATCTCGTCATCGTTAACCATCAGGGCGCCCTTGTAGGCCATGAAATGCTTGAACGTGTTGATGCCGCGCTTCGTGACCGCCTCCATCTCGTTGAAGACCTGTTCCCCCCACCAGGTGATCGCCATGTGGAACGAGTAGTCGCAATTGGCCCGGGTCGACTTGTTGTCCCACATCTGGATCGCATCGAGCAGCCCCTGCCCCGGGCTCGGCAGGGCGAAATCCACGACCATCGTGGTACCCCCCGAGAGCGCCGCGCGCGTGCCACTCTCGAAATCGTCCGACGAGTACGTGCCCATGAAGGGCATCTCCAGATGGGTGTGCGGGTCGATCCCGCCGGGCATCACGTAGCAGCCCGTCGCGTCCAGCACCGTGTCCCCGGACAGGCCCTGCCCGATCTCGGTGATCTTGCCCCCCTCGACGCGCACTTCCGCTTCGTAGGTCAGGTCGGCGGTGACCACGGTTCCGTTCTTGATGACTGTCGACATGATGGTCTCCCCGTCTTGTTCTGGTTTTGGCCCTTCTTTGGGTGGGCTAGTCCTTGTAATCCGGTGCCTCGCGGTCGAGCAGGCGCTTCATTTCCGCGAAATGGGCGAACTCGGCCTGCTTGTAGGTCTGCCATTCGGCGGCGGTGTCCTCGGCCAGCGCGTCGGGCATGATGGCGAGCGGCTGGCCCGTGGAATAGGCCAGAACCATGGTCCGTGCGGCGCGTTCCAGGTGATACATCGCGTCCCAGGCTTCGGCCACGGTGGCGCCGAAGGTGGTCACGCCGTGGTTCTGCATCATCACCGCGGGCTTGTCCCCGACCGAGGCCGCGATGCGCGCGCCTTCGGCCTCTTCTGTGGCGATGCCGCCGAAGGACAGATCATAGGCCAGACGCTTGTACCAGCGCGCGGTGACCTGGTCGATCGGGTGGATGGTGGGGTCCTTCAAGGCCGCCAGGGCCGTGGCATGGGGCGGATGCAGGTGCAGCGCGACCCGGGCTTGGGGCAATTCCCGGTGCAGGGCCGAGTGGATCGACCAGGCCGAGGGGTCCGGCGCGTCCGGGCGGTCCATGGTGGTCGGATCATCCGCATCGCACAGCACCAGGTCCGAGGCCCGCACCCGGCTCCAATGCATCCAGCGCGGGTTGACCACGAACCGCCGCCCATCCGCCGACACGGCGGCCGAGAAATGGTTCGCCACCCCCTCGTGCCAGCCTTCGCGGCAGGATAGGCGCAGCGCCGCCGCGAGGTCGATGCGGATCTGGGTCTCTTCGATCCGGGACTGTGTGTTCATCTTGTGCTCCGAACTCTCAAGGGTCGCAAATCAGCTGCTGGTTCTCATCCATCAGCGGCGCACCGGTTTGCGGCTCCGTCGCCTCGATGGCGATCCCGTAACAGCCGTTGCCATCCCGGATCAGCAGCGAGGGCGGCACGCCTTCGGGCAAGGCCGCCAGGGCCCGCGGCGAGATATCCTCCAAAAGCGGCACGCCCGCCTCGTCGGTCAGCGGCTCACACCCCGCCAAAACCAAACCCACCACCAGAAATCTCTTCATCACGGCCTGCTCTTCTTCATCTGTGTCAAAATACTCCGGGGGGCGCGCATCGCGCATGGGGGCAACGCCCCCTGCCCGGTCCGATCCCTAGCGCACGATTTCCGAGGTTTCCACAACGGCGTGAAACAGCACATTCGCACCCGCCGCCGCCCATTCGGGGCTGATTTCTTCAGCCTCGTTATGGCTCAGCCCATCCACGCAGGGGCACATCACCATCGCCGTGGGATAGAGGTCGTTGATCCAGCAGGCGTCATGCCCCGCGCCCGACACGATATCCATGTGCGAATACCCCAACCGTTGCGCCGCGCTGCGCACGGCCCCCACACAGCCCTCGTCGAAGGCGGGCGGGTCGAACTGGCCCACGATCTCGGACGAGAATTCCACCCCGATCTCTTCACAGAGCTTCGGCGCTTTCTCGTCGAACTCGGCAACCATAGCGTTGAGTTTGTCCAGCAGATGCGTCCGCATATCAACCGTGAAGACCACCTTGCCGGGGATGATGTTGCGCGAGTTCGGATAGACGTCGATATGCCCAATGGCACCTACGGCGTTGGGCTGGTTCTTCATGGCAATCTCGTGGACAAGTTCAGTAATCCGTGCGAGCCCGCGGCCGGCGTTCCTGCGCATGTTCATCGGGGTGGAGCCGGTGTGGCTTTCCTTGCCGGTCACCGTGCACTCGATCCAGCGCAGGCCCTGGCCATGGGTGACGACCCCGATCTCCTTGCCTTCGGCTTCCAGGATCGGGCCCTGCTCGATATGCAACTCGAAGAACGCGTGCATCTTGCGGTCCCCCACGGGCTCGTCGCCCACATAGCCGATCCGCTTGAGCTCATCGCCGAACCGCTTGCCCTCCGCATCGACGCGGGCGTAAGCCCAATCCTGGCTGTGCTTGCCCGCAAAGACGCCCGAGGCCAGCATGGCCGGCGCGAACCGGGTGCCCTCCTCGTTGGTCCAGTTGGTCACGACGATGGGATGCTTTGTCTTGATCCCGAGATCGTTGAGCGAGCGGATGATCTCCAGCCCGCCGAGCACGCCGAGCACACCGTCATACTTGCCCCCCGTGGGCTGGGTGTCGAGGTGCGAGCCGACATAGACCGGCAGGGCATCCGGGTCGGTGCCCTCGCGCCGGGCGAACATGTTGCCCATGGTGTCGAGCCCCATGGTGCAGCCCGCCTCTTCGCACCAGCGCCGGAAGAGCGCGCGCCCCTCGGCATCGGCATCGGTCAGGGTCTGGCGATTGTTGCCGCCCGCCACGCCCGGCCCGATCCGCGCCATCTCCATCAGGCTGTCCCACAGACGGTCGCCATTGATCTTCAGGTTTTCTCCCGGCGCATTCGGGGCGGTAACGGTGTCGGCTGGCATCAAGGTCTCCTTGGTAGTTTCGGCTGGCCTGTGATCAATCGAGCGCGGCGAGCACCTCGCCCAGCGTCTCGACGATCCGGTCGATCTGCGCTGTCTCGATGATCAGCGGAGGCGAGAGCGCGATGATGTCCCCGGTGGTGCGGATCAACACGCCCTTGTCATAGGCATCCAGGAAAGCCTGGAAAGCGCGCTTGGTCGGGTGCCCCGAAATCGGCTCCAGCTCGATCGCGCCGATCAGGCCGAGATTGCGGATGTCGATCACATGGCGCGCGCCCTTGAGAGAATGCAGCGCCTCTTGCCAATAGGGCTCCAGGTCCAGCGCACGGGCGAAAAGATCGTCTTCGCGGTAGGTTTCCAGCGTGGCGAGACCGGCGGCGGAGGCGATCGGGTTGCCGGAATAGGTGTAGCCGTGGAAAAGCTCGATCAGGTTCTCGGGCCCTTGCATGAAAGCGTCATGGATATGGCTGCCGCAGAGCACCGCGCCCATGGGAATGACCCCGTTGGTCAGCCCCTTGGCGCAGGTGATCATGTCCGGCGTGACGCCGAAGCGCTGCGCACCGAACGCCGCACCGACCCGGCCGAACCCGGTGATTACCTCGTCGAATATCAGAACGATTCCGTGATCTTGCGTGATCTTCCTCAACCTCTGTAAGTATCCCTTGGGCGGCAGCAGAACCCCCGTCGAACCCGCCATCGGCTCCACGATCACGGCGGCGATGGTCTCGGCCCCATGCAGCGCGATGATCCGTTCGAGGTCATCGGCCAGGTGCGCCCCAAGCTCCGGCATCCCCCTGGACCACTGGTTCTCCGGGATATGGGTGTGCGGCAGGTGATCCACCCCGGTCAGCAAGGTGCCGAAATGCTTGCGATTGTTGACGATGCCGCCGACAGAAATGCCGCCGAAATTGACGCCGTGATACCCACGCTCGCGTCCGATCAGGCGCGTGCGCCCCGCCTCACCCCGCGCGCGATGATAGGCAAGGGCAATTTTCAAAGCCGATTCAACCGCCTCGGATCCGGAATTCGTGTAGAAAACATGGTCCATTCCGTCAGGCGCGATCTCGACAAGGCGATTGGCCAGCTCGAACGCTCTGGGGTGCCCCATCTGGAAGGCCGGCGCATAGTCAAGCTCCGCCGCCTGGGCCTGGATCGCCTCGACGATCCTGGGCCGCTTGTGGCCCGCATTGCAGCACCACAGCCCCGCCGTGCCGTCGAGCACCTGTCGCCCTTCGGCGGTCGTGTAATACATGCCGTCGGCGGCGACGAACATCCGGGGATTTGACTTGAACTGCCGATTGGCGGTGAACGGCATCCAGAATGCACTCAGGTCATTCGGACGGGACTTCGCATCCAGTGCCATGGTCGTTTCCCTCTCTGCGGCAGCCGTTTTTTATCAAACGGTCAAGTGACGGTACCAAAGTGCAGGTCTGCGTCAAGCACAGCCACGCGCAACACTCGGCTCCTGCCGAGAAATCAGCCCGCTGCGCGCGTTGTGCTTGTGATTCATGCACAAGTGACGTGTAGTGAGTGTATCGCAAGTTCCCGATTTCCGAAGTGCAATTTGCAAAAGGCATGCACCATGGCCCGTTCCAGTACCAGCGCCCGTCCAGCCCCGCAGACTCGTATTCAGAAGGCCAAGCGCGAAGCAATTTTCGATGCTGCGCTCGACGTCTTCTCGCAGCACGGGTTCCGCGGCGCGACGCTGGACATGATCGCGGCGGGCGCCGGCCTGTCCAAACCGAACGTGCTTTACTATTTCGAGGGCAAGGAGGCGATTTACACCCAGGTTCTTGCCCAGATCCTGGAAACCTGGCTGGACCCGATGTTGAACATGGACCCGGCCGGGGAGCCACTGGAGGAAATACGGGGATATGTGCGCCGCAAACTTGAGATGGCACGTGAATATCCACGCGAAAGTCGTTTGTTTGCAACGGAAATCCTGCAAGGTGCGCCACAGATAAAGTCCCTTCTGAGCGGCGCGTTGCGCGATCTGGTGGAGAAGAACGGTCAAGTGATCGCGGGCTGGGCCGCCGAGGGCAAGATCGCCGATGTGCACCCCAAGCACCTGATCTTCATGATCTGGGCGACCACGCAGCATTACGCCGATTTCCGCACCCAGATCGACCTCGTTCTGGGCACGGGCGAAGACCCATTCCCGGACGCCCAGCACTTTCTCGACCACATGTTCACACGGATGCTGAACCCCGACACCTGAACAGGTCCGCATTAAGATGCGGGTAAGACTTTCATGTTATGTTCCGAACGGTGGGTGGCATAACAACGAGGTGTGTCATGAAGATCGAAGGGCACAGACCATATTTCGATACCGGCCCCGGGGTTGCGCCCATGGGTCCACAGCAGTCTCCGCCGCCGTCCTCTCAACGTGTGCCAGATACCGTGGCGAAAGTTGCAAAGACCAGCGGCGCGCCGCCCTCCCACGCCAGACAGGCGGGCGAGGCCGCGCCGATCACGGAAGCCAAGCAGAAGGCAGATCGGGAGGCCAAGGCCACCGCCGACCAAGGCGAGGCGACGGCGAAAGAGGCTTCTCCGGGTGATCCGACCTACAAGGAACCGACCCTGCCCCGATTGAATGCCGAGGCACTGGCGACGGCGCTGATGAACTCGGAACCGGACAAGGCCGTGGTCCCAAGGGTCCTGCCCCAGGGCATGGTGGAGGGCGAATAGCCCTCCTCCCGCATCACTCGGCGGCTTGCGACGCCGGATTGTTCGGATGCGTGGTCCAGTTCGCGTAGTCCTTCTCGACCACCTTGCCGGTGCGCGGATCGACCTCGCCCGGCTGCATTTCGACCATGGTGATGCAGTCCTCCACCGGGCAGACATTCACACACAGGTTGCAGGCCACGCATTCCGCATCGATCACCTCGAAGACACGGTCCGCACTCATGGAAATCGCCTGGTGCGAGGTATCCTCGCAGGCGGCATAGCAGCGCCCGCACTTGATGCAGCTGTCCTGGTCGATGCGGGCCTTGGTGACGTAGTTCAGGTTCAGATACTGCCAGTCGGTGACGTTCGGGGTCGCCCGTCCGATCAGGTCGTCGAGGGTCATGTCCTTCTCGTCGAGATACTGGGACAGGCCCGAAATCATCTCCTGTACCACCTTGAAGCCATAGGTCATCGCAGCGGTGCAGACCTGCACGTTGCCTGCCCCGAGGGCCAGGAATTCCGCCGCGTCGCGCCAGGTCGTCACTCCGCCGATCCCCGAGATCGGCATCCCGGCGGTTTCCGCATCCCGCGCGATCTCGGCCACCATGTTCAGCGCGATCGGCTTGACCGCGGGCCCGCAATAGCCCCCGTGGGAACCCTTGCCATCGATGCTCGGCTCGGGGCTGAAACTGTCGAGGTTGACCGAGGTGATCGAGCTGATCGTGTTGATCAGGCTGACCGCGTCCGCGCCGCCCGCATGGGCCGCCCGCGCCGGGTAGCGGATATCGGTGATGTTCGGGGTCAGCTTCACGATGACCGGCATGCGCGTGTGCTGCTTGCACCAGCGCGCGACCATTTCGATGTATTCGGGCACCTGGCCCACGGCCGATCCCATGCCCCGCTCGCTCATCCCGTGGGGGCAGCCGAAGTTCAGCTCCACCGCGTCGGCGCCGGTCTCTTCGACCAGGGGCAGGATCTTCTTCCAGGGATCCTCCTCGCAAGGCACCATGAGCGACACGACCATGGCCCGGTCCGGATAGTCGCGCTTGACCTGCTTTATCTCGCGCAGGTTCACCTCCAGCGGCCGGTCGGTGATCAGCTCGATATTGTTCAGGCCCAGAAGCCGCCGGTCCGCGCCCCAGACCGCGCCATAACGCGGGCCGTTCACGTTGACCACGTGGGGGTCGAAGCCGAGGGTTTTCCATACCACCCCGCCCCACCCGGCCTCGAAGGCGCGGCGCACGTTGTACTCCTTGTCCGTCGGCGGCGCGGAGGCCAGCCAGAAAGGGTTGGGGGATTTCACACCGACGAAGTCCGAACGCAGGTCTGCCATGTTCTTGCTCCTTTCCGGGGGAACCCCCTAGACGCCCATCAGGCTTGCATGAATGTCTTCGGCCGCATCACGTCCCTCGGCCACGGCGGTCACGGTCAGGTCCTCGCCGCCCAGGGCGCAGTCGCCTCCGGCCCACACACCCGGCAAGCTGGTCCGCCCCGCGCCGGTCACGGCGATCTTGCCATGCTCCAGCGCGAGGCCATCCGGTGTCCCGGTCAAGGTCTGGCCAATGGCGGTGAGCACCTGATCGGCCGGCAGGGTCCGCGTCTCGCCGGTGGTGCGCAGCCCGTCCGGCGTGGTCTCGGTATAGGCGAATTCCACGGCCTCGCACGCCCCGTTGCCGACAATGCGCTGGGGTTGCGCGTTGTAGAGAATGCGCACCCCCTTGGCGGTGGCGAGCTTCTGCTCGAACTCGCTCGCACTCATGGCGGCCTTGTCGCGGCGATAGGCAATGGTCACGTCCTCGGCCCCCAGAAGCCGCGATTGCACCGCCGCATCGACCGCAGTCATGCCGCCCCCGATAACGACGACGCGGCGGCCCACGGGGACCTCGCGCTTATCCTTGGCTTGGCGCAGATTAGAAATGAAATCAACGGCATCCATGACGTTTTTCATCTCAGAGCCCGCGACACCGAGTGCATTCACGCCCGCCAGCCCGATGGACAGGAAAACCGCGTCGTAATCTTCCGACAACTCGCCGAGCGTCAGGTCGCGCCCCAGCGCCTTTCCGGACTGCAGGGTGATACCGCCGATCTTCATCAACCAGTCGACCTCTGCCTGGGCAAAGTCGTCGACGGTCTTGTAAGTGGCAATACCGTACTCGTTCAGGCCGCCCGGCTTGGGTTTCGCGTCGAACAGATCGACGCCGTGCCCCTTCATCGCCAGCCTGTGCGCGCAGGCCAGGCCCGCCGGCCCCGCGCCCACCACGGCGATCTTCTTGCCCGTCTCCGGTGCACGCGCATAGGGGTGCACCCCGGCAGCCATCACCGTGTCGGTGGCGTAGCGTTGCAGGCGCCCGATCTCCACCGGCTTGCCCTCGGCCACTTCGCGCACGCAGGCTTGCTCGCACAGGGTCTCTGTCGGGCAGACCCGGGCGCACATGCCCCCGAGGATGTTCTGGTCGAAGATCGTTTTGGCCGCCGCCTCGGGCGTGCCGGTCGCGATCTGCCGAATGAAGAGCGGGATGTCGATCGCCGTTGGGCAGGCCGTGATGCAGGGCGCGTCGTGACAGAAATAGCACCTGTCGGCCGCGACCAGGGCCTCATGGGCGTCATAAGGCGCATGCAGGTCCGAAAAATTGGTCTCAAGCTCTGTCTCGGATAACCTTCCCGGGACCACTCCTGGCGTATGCTGGGAGGTAGACATTGCAGTCTCCATCTCGATGTTCCGTCCCATGAAACGCTACACAGGACCGTAATTTTATCAACTGGTAAATTTTGCACGGACCCAATTTGGCCCCTTTCGCGGAATTCTGCCACAAATCCGTGCACATTCCACAGGTTTTCAGCGTCCTTTGCGCAAGGCTCAGCCCTGAAACAGCTTTCCCGGGTTCAGGATATTGTCCGGGTCCATGGCGGATTTCAGCGCGGCCATCACATCGACCGTGTTCGCACCCAGCTCGCGGGCGAGGTATTTCACCTTGCCCTGCCCGATGCCGTGCTCGCCCGTGCAGGTTCCGTCGAGCGATATCGCCAGATCGTTAAGCCACCCGATATAGCTTTCGGCCCGCGCTCGCCCGCCGGGATCGTCCGGATCGATCAGCAGCGCGACATGGAAGTTCCCGTCACCCACATGGCCCAGGGTCGGCGCGATGATCCCGTCCGCCTCGGCCCGTTCGGCGGCGGCGCTGACGGCTTCGGCCAGACGCGAGACCGGCACGCAGACATCGGTCACGAAGGCATCGAAGCCCGGGCGCAGGGCGCGCATGGCCCAATAGGCGTCGTGCCGGGCCTGCCACATCTTCGCGCGCGCCTCGGCATCGGATGTCCAATCGAAGGCCAGCGCTCCATGATCCGCCGCAATCTCGCCGAAGGTTTCGGATTGCTCGGCCACGCCCGCTTCCGAGCCGTGGAACTCCAGCAACAAGAGCGGCGCTTCGGGCAGGGACAGCTTGGAATAGGCGTTGATGCTGCGCACCGACAGCGCGTCAAGAAACTCGATCCGGGCCACGGGCACACCGTACTGGATGGTCGCGATCACCGCGGCACAGGCCGCCTCCACCGATGCAAAGCTGCAGGTCGCCCCCGCAACCGCCTCGGGAATACCGCTGAGCTTCAGGGTCAGTTCGGTGATCACGCCCAGCGTGCCTTCGGAGCCCACCAGCAACCGCGTCAGGTCGTATCCGGCGGAGGTCTTGCGCGCTCGCTTCGCCGTGCGGATCACGCGGCCATCGGCGGTCACCGCCTCCAGCGCCAGCACCACGTCGCGCATGGTGCCGTAGCGTACCGCATTGGTGCCCGAGGCCCGGGTCGCGGCCATCCCGCCCAGCGACGCATCCGCCCCCGGATCGACCGGGAAGAACAGGCCCGTCGCGCGCAACTCTTCGTTCAGCGCCTTGCGGGTGATACCCGGCTGGACCACACAATCCATGTCCTCGGGGTGGATGGCGAGCACCTGGTTCATCTCGGCGAAATCCAGCGACAGCCCCCCGAGCGGCGCATTCACATGCCCCTCCAGCGAGGTGCCGGTGCCGAACGGGACCAGCGGCATCCCGTAGGCGGTGCAGATCCGCAGCACATCCTGCACCTCGGCCGTCTCACGCGGGAGAAACACCGCATCGGGCGGCTGGTTCGGCAGCCATGTGGTGGTGTGGCCGTGCTGTTCGCGCAGGGCGGCCCCGGTCTGCAGCCGCGCCCCGAATTTCTGGCGCAGCACGTCGAGTGCCGTGGCAATCCCGGCCGCGTTGCGCCGCAGCGGTGTCTGATCGGTCATGGCCGCCTCCCCTTTGCGGCCAGAATGCCGTCAACATCGGACCCTGGCAATGGCGCACGCTTTGGCCTTGCGACGGGCGGCGCGCGGGGACACTCTCGCACCCAGGATGACAGACCAGACCACCGCTGAGTTGCAAGAGGCCAAGGCTCGGGTGCGCGCGCTGAATGCCGCGCTCGAGGGGGCCATGGCCGCTGACAAGGCGGCGGCGCTGGCCGATCACGTCGCGCCGGACTGGCACTGGCGCGGGATGCACCCGTTTCACGAGCAAACCGGGCCCGACGCGGTGGCCCGCGCGTTCTGGACCCCCCTGGCCGAGAGTTTCACCAGCCTGCACCGCCGCGAAGACGTGTTTTTCGCGGGCCAGAGCACGCTGGGGGCCACGCCGCAGGTGTGGGTTTGCGCCATGGGGCACCTGACCGGGCTTTTCGACCGCGATTTCCTCGATATTCCGGCCACGGGCAAGCTCACCTGGCTGCGCCATGCCGAGTTTCACCGGGTCTCGGACGGGCGCATCGTCGAGACCGCACTCTTCGTGGACCTTTTGGCCCTGATGCACCAGGCGGGGGTCTATCCGCTGCCCCCCGCCACGGGCGCGATGGCGATCTATCCCGGCCCGCGCACCCATGACGGGCTACTGACCGGCCCCCATGATCCGGCCGAGGGGGCCGCGACACTGGCGCTGGTCGAGCGGATGGTGGCGGACCTGTCTGCGCTGAACCGATCCGGCAACGACCGCGCCGGGATCGAGATGCTGCGCGCGTCCTGGCATGACGACATGACCTGGTACGGCCCCTTCGGCATCGGGGCCACCCACACCTTGCCGCGATACCAGGACCAACACACATTCCCCTTCCGGCTGAGCCTGGGGGACAAGACCTTCAACGGCCATGTCGCACGGCTGGCCGAGGGAAATTACGGCGCGTTCTTCGGCTGGCCGAACCTCACCAATACCTCCAAGGGCGGGTTTCTGGGCCTGCCCGGGTCCGGCACACCTGCCGACATGCGGGTGGTCGATATCTATCGCCGCGCGGGCGACAAGCTGGCCGAGAACTGGGTGTTCATCGACCTGCTGCATTACCTGAAGATGCAGGGCCTCGACGTGCTGGAACGGAACCGGCAGCTGCGCCGGATCTCACACCCCTGAGGGCGCACGGGCGATCAGGGCGCCGCCCAGGACCTCGATCGCGACAAGGGCGCCAACATCCGGCACGGGGCCCGCAATCCGGACGCTGACGGTCGGGCCTTCGGCCAGGCGCACCGCCCCAATGGCCCGCGTGGCGTCCGGATCATCGCCGAAGGCCGACTCGTCACCCAGGGGGATAGTCCGTTGCAGGGTGCCTATCCCGCTGGCCGCGCGCCATTGCAACTGGGTTTCGCCACAAGCCCCGCAGCGACCGGTGGCCGGCGACCAGCTTTTTCCGCAATCAAGGCAAGTCTGGATCATGAAGCGCCCCGCGGCCAGGCCATCATGAAAGGGGCGGTCCGGGTGGGACAGGAAGTCAAAGCTCATAGCATCTCCGCGGCCGCGTCACGGCGCTGGTTCGGATCGCTCCCTGCAGCCCGGCGGGGCCGGGCATTTTCCCACCCGCAATGCTAGCGCCGGTCGGCTGCGTTTGCGAAGCGCCTTTCGCTCGGGTGCAACAAGTTAACGCAGGCGCTCAGCTGAGCGCGAGTGTATGTCCGCCATCGACCACCACGGTCGCGCCCGTCACAAAGCCCGCCCCCGGCCCCAGCAGCATCAGCACCGCCGCATCGAGATCCCCGGGCTGGCCCAGACGGCGCTGGGGCACGCCGCGCAGCATCTTCTGCCCCGCCTCGCTGGCGAAGAACTCGGTGTTGATCGGCGTCTCGATATAGCCCGGCGCCAGCGCATTCACGCGCACCCCGTCGCGCGCCAGCTCCAGCGCCATGGCGCGCGTCAGCTGGATCAGCCCGGCCTTCGACGCCGCATAAGGCCCCACGGTCTTGAGCACCCCGATGCCCAGGATCGACGCCACGTTCAGGATCGTGCCCTGCCGCGCGATCAGCCCCGGCGCGAAGGCCCGCGAGACACGCCAGGCCCCCTTGAGGTTCGTGTCCAGCACACGGTCCCAATCCGCCTCGGTGGTGTCGATCACCATGTCCTGACCCGAAACCCCGGAATTGTTGATCAGAATATCGAGTGGTCCAACGGTGGTGACTGCCGCGGCCACCGACGCCGCATCGGTCACATCCAGCGCCGCGGTCTGCGCCACGATCCCCTCGGCGCGCAACGTCTCGGCAACGGCCTCCAGCCGGTCCGCCCGGCGCGCGGCCAGGATCACCTCCGCCCCCGCCTGGCCCAGGGTGAGCGCCAGATGCGCGCCGATCCCGCTGGACGCGCCGGTGATCAGCGCGCGCTTGCCCTCGAGCCCGAAGAGGCGCTTGAACAGGGCGGCTTGCACGACCTCCTGCATGCTCAGCGGATCGCCAGGCCGTCGGTGTCGAAGAACGACAGACGGTCGGGATTGAAACTCAGGCCCACCGCGTCGCCCGGTGTCAGGTCGGTGTCCCCGATCACCCGGACCGTCACCCGCCCCTCGGGCCCGCAATCCAGCACCAGCAGGGTGTCAGCCCCGAGGTATTCGACCACATCCACCCGCCCGTCGCAGGCCCCGGTCCCCGGCGCGCCCGGCGTGATATGCTCGGGCCGGATGCCCAGTTGTACCGCCGGACGGTCCCCGGAGAACACCCCGCCGCGCCCCGCACTCAACCTGTAGCGTCCCGCATCGGTGGTACAGGGCATGACGTTCATCTTGGGGCTGCCGATGAACTGCGCCACGAACAGGTTCGCGGGGGTCTCGTAAAGCTCCCGCGGGGTGCCCACCTGCGCGATCTTGCCGAACTCCAGCACCACGATCCGGTCGGCGAGCGTCATCGCCTCCACCTGGTCATGGGTGACGTAGATCATGGTGGTGTCGAGGCTCTGATGCAGCTTGGCAATCTCGTAGCGCATCTCGACCCTGAGCGCCGCATCGAGGTTCGAGAGCGGCTCGTCGAACAGGAACGCCGTGGGCGCACGCACGATGGATCGGCCGATGGCGACCCGCTGCCGCTGCCCGCCGCTGAGGTCCTTGGGCCGGCGGTCGAGATACGGCTCCAGCTTCAGCACGGCGGCCGCCGCTTCCACCTTCTCGGCGATCTCGGCGGCGGGGGCGCCTGCGGTTTTCAGGGAAAAGCCCATGTTCTCGCGCACCGACATATGCGGATAAAGCGCATAGGACTGGAACACCATGGTCAGCCCCCGCTTGGCGGGCGGATGGTCGGTCACATCCACCCCGTCGATCAACATCGCGCCGCGGGAGGTGTCCTCCAGCCCGCCGATCATGCGCAACAGCGTGGATTTTCCGCAGCCGGACGGGCCGACGAAGACCACGAACTCCCCGTCGCGGATCTCCAGGTCCACGCCCTTGATGACCTGCACGTCGCCGAACCATTTCTCGACCTTGCTCAGGGTTATCGCGCCCATCGTCCCCTCCCCACATTCGGACTGCACCAGGCGAGCCACACGGCGGCGGTCCAGGTGAAGTCGCGGCCCCCCGCCGGCGCGCCGGTCAGGGGGTCGAAATATTCCGCGAACCCGTTCTCGGCGATCAGCCGCGCGGTGCTGTCGCGCAAGGCGGCGCCTTCGGGCAGGCCCGCCTCGTCGAACCCCATGGCGATCAGCATGTTCATCATCGCCCAGCTCGGCCCGCGCCAGTATCGCTTGGGCTCGAAGGCTGGGCTTTCGGGATCGTGGCTGGCCACGCCGAAGCGCACCGGGGCCTGCACGCGTGCGTAGGTCGCCAGGCTGTCCTTGGGATCGACGCATGCGTACCAGCACAGGAAGGCCGCGTTGCTGACCGCCTGCGCCCAGGCCCCACTGGCGGTGTCACGCACATCGTAGGCGCCAAGGGCCGCGTTCCACAAGGTTTCCGCCCCGGCCTCCAACTGCGCGATCCAGTCGGGCAGCGACGCGGTGTCGAGACCCAGCTCCCGCCCGAGCCACGCGAGGTCCCGGTGCGCCCGCAGGAGCGTGAAATGCATGGTCGGGTCGGCCATGCGGAACGGGTTGATCTCCAGCAGCCGCGCCTGGTCCCAGCCGCAGTCATGGCCCTGCTTGACCAGCCACAGGTAGCGGTCGTAGTCGGATTTCCTCGGCCGCATGCTCGGGTCCACATGCCCGGTGTCGCGCCGCTCATACGGGTCGATGCCCACCGGATCGATCCGCGCGAGCGACCCGTCCCAGTCCGGCGCGTTGTCGCGCCCGGCCTCCCAGGGATGGGTCAGGCACACCGCGCCCGAGTCCAGCCGCCAGTCCATGAACCACCGATGCCAGGCGACAAACGACGGATAGAGCGCGCGCATGGGTGTCGCCCCTGCCTCCGGGTCCAATTCATAAATCAGCCGCGCCATGGTGGCGGCTATCGGCGGCTGACTGATCCCCGAGGACGGCACCGGGCCAACCCCGCCCCAGATATCGGGGCCAGGGAAATAGCTTGGGTCGACCTTGTGGAACTGGATGTGCGGGACCATGCCATCGTCCCACTGACCCGCCATCAGCACCTCAAGTTCTTTCCAACCCCGCGCCAGATCGAACATGGCATAGCCAAGCGCGGCGAAGGCGCTGTCCCAGTTCCACTGGTACGGGTAGAGCCCCGCCGTGGGCACCGAATACCCGCCGCGGTCGTTCATCTCCAGGATGCGCCGAGCCTCCACATCCAGGGCGCTTGCGTCCAGAATATCCTTCATCCCTTCACCGATCCGGCCGTCAGGCCCTTGGTCATGAACCGCTCCAGCCCCAGAAAGATCGCCATGATCGGCACCGTCGCGATCACCGCTCCGGCCATCAGGTGCTGGCGCGGGATCTCCGAGCTGTTCAGGCTGGCGATGCCGCGCGTGAGCGTGAATTTCGACGGATCGTCCAGCAGCATGAAGGCCAACAGGAACTCGTTCCAGGCGATCATGAAAACATAGAGGCTCACCGAGGCCAGCGCCGGCAGCGCCAGCGGCAGCGTGATCTTCCAGATCACTTGCAACCGGTTGAGCCCATCCATCAGCCCCGCCTCCTCGACCTCGGCCGGCAAGCCTCGGAAATAACCCTGCAACATATAAAGCGCCACGGGGATCGTGGTGACCGGATAGATCAGCACGATCCCGAACAGCGTGTTGCGCAGCCCCGTGACCGAAAACGCGATGTAGATCGGCAGGGCCAGCACGATCATCGGCACCATGTAGATCAGAAGGATCGACCGCGAAAACGCCGCCCGCCCGGCAAAGCGCAACCGCGCCACCGCATAGGCCCCGGGGATCGAAAACGCGAGCGTGATCAGCACCGTCAGAACCGACACGAAAAACGAGGTCCACAGATAAGTGCCGAAATTGAACTGCCCGAAAAGCTCCGCATAGGAGCGGAACAGCCCCCAGCCCTGGCTCAGATCCAGCGAGAAATCGAGCGGGTTCTGCAACAACGCCTGCTGGGATTTCAGGCTGGTCATCACCATGACGTAGAACGGGATCAGTACGACCGCGGTGAAGAAGATGTAGCCAAAGCCCGTCAGAAACCGGATCACCGCCGCCTCGAACTCGTGCCGGTTCAGCCGCCCCGCAGGCATCTCGTGCAGGATCCGCGCCAGAGACCAGACAAAGACCACCGCCAATCCCCCCGCCGCGATCCAGCGCGACAGGAGCGCCACCTCAGGCCCCAGCACCATGGGACCGACCCCGATCAGCACCATCCCGAACACCAGCAATCCGGCCCCCGCCTGCACGCTCCGCTTGCCCGGGCGCAGGGGCAGCAACGCCCCCAATACCCCGCCCCACAAGAGCGACATCCAGATCGCAGGACGGAACGGATCGCCGGTGGCAAAGGACATGGTCACCGCCACCGTGGTCGACAGCACCACCATCCACAGCGCGCCCAGAACCGGGCCGGTCACAAGCCCATGCCAGAACAGCTTCACCGCCCGCCCCTTTCATCTTTGCCCAAATACGCCCGCCGGAGGCATGCGGCGCAGCCGCGTCCAAGGATTTTGCAAAATCCTTGCCGGGCGTCGGAGGCTGCGCCCAGACCTGCAACGGAGTGCACACGCGACGGACTGCGTCCATCGCTGCCGCGCACACGGCGTCCTGCATGCAGCAGCACGCCGGTCACAACCCTTCCTCTCGGCTGATGAAGCGGAAAAACAGCACCGAGAACAGCAGCAGACAGCCGAAGATCACCACGGCCACCGCCGCCCCCGCGCCGATATTGCTGACCGCGAAGGCCTGCTCGTAAACATTCACCGTCAGCGTCCGTGTCCCCGCATTCCCGCCCGTCAGCAGGAAGATGTCGTCGAACTTGTTGAAGGTCCAGATGAAGCGCAGCAGGAACAGCACCGACAGGATCCCCACCAGCATCGGCAGGCTGAGATACCAGAACTTCTGGAACGGCGAGGCACCGTCCATGTCCGCGGCCTCGTACATATCGGTGTCGATGCTCTGCATCCGGGCCAAAATGAACAGAAAGGACAGCGGGAAGTACCGCCAGATCTCGAACACCGTCACCATGATCAGCGCAAGCGGGCGCTGGCCGAAGAAATTGATCGCCTCGTTGGTCACCCCCATCTGGATCAGCAGCGCATTGGCCGAGCCCGAGAACGGATCGAACAGGGTCACCCAGGTGAAGGCCACCGCGATGACCGGCGCGACATAGGGGAACAGGTACAGCCCCCGCAGGATCCCCTGCCCCCGGAACGACTTGTTCAGCAAAAGCGCCGCGAAAAGCCCGAACAGAAGTGCGCCGAGCGTGCCGAACACCGTGTAGAACATCGTCACCCCGAGCACGCCCCAGAACTCGTCGGCGTCGAAGATGCGCGCGAAATTCTCCAGGGTGAACTCGGCATTGGTCAGGATGCTATCGCCTTCGCCGGTGATCCTGGGCAGGCTGCCCTCGACGACATCCTCCACCGCGTCTTCATCCGCCCCGGGGGCGAGCGTGATCGGCAGGGCGAAGCGTTCGTTGAACCCGCCCGAGATATCGCCGTAGTCGCAGCGCAAAGCCCGCCCCGAGAGGGTGCAGAACTCCGGCAGCCCCTCGCCCACCACGACCGTGTCCGGCAGGGTGTCGGTCAGGGTGACGCCGCGGATCTCCTTGTCCTGAGACGAGTTGCGCAGCCGGTACTCGATCCGCAGGTCCTCGCCCGAGCCGCGCAGGCTCTCGCGCACCACGGGCGCCGTGGGGCGCAGGTCCGCCAACCCCACAGGCTTGAAGCTGATCCAGAAAATCGCCAGCAGCGGCAGGATCACCACCAGCGACACGCTGATCACAGTGGGCAGCAGCAAGCCCCAGGCCAGCCGCGCCTCGCGCCGATGCAGAGCGCCGCGCCCGGTGGGCGGCGTGGGCGTGGGTGTGTCGGTCATGCGAGGTCGCTCCGCGGCAGGGTCACGATGCCCCACGGCTGGGGCACCGCATCGGCCCAGATCAGTCGATCTGCGACAGCGCGTCGTTCATCGCGGCCACGGCGGCAGCGGCATCGACCTCGCCATCGATATACTGACGCACGATACGGTTGATCGCCTGGCTGTTGATCATCTTGGAGGCCAGCGACAACTGCCCCTCCGCCACGCCCCAGCGCTGCGCCACATCGAGCCCGCCGACGATCTCGTCGATCATCGCCGCGTCATAAAGATCGCCCAACGGCGCCTTGCGATCCACGCCCACGGGCAGCTGCGACCAGGCCTCGGTGAACTTCTGCGGATCCTCGGCCGTGCCCTTGCGGACCGGGAACTTGCCCTCCGGCGCGATGCTGAGGGTTTGGGTATAGCCCTCGTCCATCGAGAACTTCACGAACTCCATCGCCGCGTCTGTGTCCGCGTCCGTGGTGATGCCGAAATACCGGATATCGCCCCAGGCAGCACCTTCGGGGTTCGACGGGCCGGAGAAGTTGGTCACGATGCCGGTCAGGCTGGCCAATTCCGCGCTGGTCGGGTCGTCGTTGATGGTGGGCGGCGCGCTGTCGCGCAGACCGGCCAACTCGTCGAGAATGAAGGGCGACCAGATGATCATCGCGGCCTGTCCCGCGAAATAGAGCTCGCGCGACTGCTTCCAGTAAAGCTCGCCCGGGGGCGAGGCCTCGGCGATCGCCCTGTAGAACTCCAGCACTTCGGTGGTGGCGGCCTCGTCGAGCGGCGCGAAGCCATCGTCGTCCACCGGGCTGACGCCGTTGGCCAGGAACACATGCTCCAGAACCTGGGACATGAAGTTCTCGTCCACCTTGGTGGCGGCCACGAAGCCGTACATCTCCGGCGGATTGTGCAGCGCCTCCAGCGCGGCAGTCACATTGGCAAAGGAGGTCGGCGGCTCCAGCCCCATCTCCTCGAACTTGTCCTTGCGATAGACGATCATCTGGGTCCAGCCATCCACCGGCACCGAGGCCACGCCATCGCCGGTGGAGGCCATCTGCAAGGCCCCGGGCGCAAAGGTATCCTCGCCTAGATCCTCGACCACCTCGGTGGCGGCATCGGTGTCCAGAATGCCAGCCTCCGCCCAGGGCAGCGCGTATTGCAGGGTGTGATAGATCACGTCCGGCAGATCGCCCGCCGCGAAGGCCGCCGTGGCCCGGGTGCCCAGGTCGCTCTCGGTGACCGGGATCACCTCCACGGCGGTGCCGGTCTCCGCCTCGAATTGCGCGGCCATTTCCTGCTGCTTGGCCAGGCGCTCGGGCTGCTCCTCGGTGGTCCAGAAGCGGATCGTGTCGGCGCTGACGGCCCCTGCGGTCAGGGCCATGGCGATTGCGGCGCCGAGCATCAGGTGCCCGGTGCGGGTCGTCGCGTGATAGGTCAAATCATCCTCCCATGGATCGGTTTTGTCCCAAGACGCAGCTGATTTCGGAGAACAATTCCCGGTCAAAATACCGATTGGATGCTCAAGATCCGTTTCAAAAACGTCACAGACCTCGCGCCTTGGACCAGTAATAACGGCCCCGCTCCCCGCTCTCAAACACGCCTCCTGAGCGATAGTTTGTGCGCCCAAACCGTTTTGGGCAAGGGGTTTTTTGGATATCGGGCAGGCGATCCGCGCCGCGGCACCCACACCGAACACAGCCCGTCCGCCCGCTGAAAAACATGGCTTACGTAGGGTCAAACGAAATTTTCATAAAGATTAGAGGCATCCTGTGGTAACATTTTTTTGCGAGCAGCTGCCGTAAAGCTCGCGTGTTTGAGTGGAGTAAGACCATGCAAGACAAGACACAGCCTCAATCCCCGCCCCCTCCCCCGGCGCAATCCTCCGGGCAGACCAGCGGTCCCGGGACGGACCAGTCGCCCCCCCGGTTCACGGACTGGGCCTCGATCTGAGCGTCGCGCGCCCGCTTCGGCGCGTCGGAGCCAGCGCCCTCCGGGGCCTTTCGCGGCGGCTGTGGCCGCAAGGGCTGGGGTCATGACAACCCCGCTGGAAACCGTGCGCAACATCGGCCCGGCCATGGCCGACGCCCTTCGCCTAGCTGGCGTGGGCAGTGCCGAGGCGCTCGTAGCGATGGGCGCGGATGCGGCCTACCTGCGGCTGCTGAACCACGGCGCACGTCCCCATTTCATCGCCTATTACGCCATGGTGATGGGGCTGCAAGGGCGGCCCTGGAACGATGCCAAGGGGGCAGAGAAGGCCGCCTTGCGAGTCCGCTTCGACAGGCTCAAGGCCGATGCCAGCCCCACAACCGACACCGCCTTCGAACGTCTCCTGGATGAGATCGGGGTCAGGCCCGCGCGCTAGCGCCCCTGGGCCCGCCGCGCACATTCCGCCGGCGCCGTGAACCGGTCGAGCAGCACGGATTTCGTCCGCACACGACTGCCTCGGATGTCGAACCGCACGGCAAAGGGCGTGAACCCGGCATAGCCGCCGCCGCGCTTCTTGGCGTTCACCTCGCCGCAGACCACGTAGTCGCCTTCGGGCGTCAGGTAGGCGGCGGACATCCGGTAAAAGGACGACAGCGGCTCTGAAATCGTGCCGCGCATCGCCTCTTCGGCCTGAATGCGCAGGTAATTGTCCAGCGGCACCGATTGCGTCGAGACCTGGGTCGGGCTGCCGCAGGCGCTCAGCAGCGCCGCCAAACCAAGGGCAGCGATCGGTCGCAACGCGCAGAAGGAGTCAAGGGCGGGCATGGCAGGTCTCCGGTCCGTTTGGGCGGCACCTTGAACGGAAAAACAGGCACAAATGAGGCCGACGCGGCCATCTTTGTTTCCATCTCTCGAGACCAGACATGCAAAAGCCGCCCCAGGGCGGCTTCTGACGATCCCTCCTGGCGGCAGGTTCAGCCGACCAGTTCGAGCCCGGAGAAGAAATAGGCGATCTCCACCGCCGCGGTCTCCGGCGCGTCGGATCCGTGGACGGAGTTCTCGCCCACGCTCTCGGCGAACTCGGCGCGGATGGTGCCGGGGGCGGCATCGGCGGGGTTGGTCGCACCCATCACTTCGCGGTTCTTGGCAATGGCGCCCTCGCCTTCGAGCACCTGCACGACCACGGGCTCGGAGGCCATGAATTCGCACAGCTCGTCATAAAACGGCCGCTCGGCATGCACTGCATAGAACACGCCGGCCTGCGCCTTGGTCAGGTGGATCCGCTTCTGCGCGACGATGCGCAGGCCGGCATCCTCGAACTTGGCGTTGATCTTGCCGGTCAGGTTGCGCTTGGTGGCGTCCGGTTTGATGATGGACAGTGTACGCTCGATGGCCATGTGTCTCGCTCCTGCGTCTGGGGCGGGCGGAGTGCCCGCGAAATCCTCGGGCGCCGCCTAACACGGGCCGTGCCGCATGAAAAGACGTGATCGGAGCGCCCCGTTGACAGGGGCCGCAAACAGGGCCACATCGCCCCCATGCTACGCATCGATGACATCTCCTATTCGGTCGAGGGGCGCCCGCTGCTCGAACATGCCTCCGCGGTGATCCCCAGTGGTCACAAGGTCGGCCTGGTGGGGCGCAACGGGACCGGCAAGACCACGCTTTTCCGGCTGATCCGGGGCGAGCTGACGCTCGATACGGGCGAGATCACCCTGCCCCGCGGCGCGCGGATCGGCGGGGTCAGCCAGGAGGTGCCGGGCAACGAGGTGTCGCTGCTGAACACGGTGCTGGCCGCCGACACCGAACGCGCGGGCCTGATGGCGGAGGCCGAGACCGCCACCGACCCGGGCCGGATCGCCGAGATCCAGACGCGGCTCGCGGATATCGACGCCTGGTCGGCCGAGGCGCGCGCGTCGTCCATCCTGCGCGGTCTGGGCTTCACCGAGCCCGAGACGCACCAGCCGTGCTCGGCCTTCTCGGGCGGCTGGCGGATGCGGGTGGCGCTGGCGGCGGTGCTGTTCTCGCAACCCGACCTGCTGCTGCTGGACGAGCCGACCAACTATCTCGACCTCGAAGGGGCGCTCTGGCTGGAGGCGTATCTCGCCCGCTATCCGCACACGGTGCTGATCGTCTCCCACGACCGGGGGCTGCTGAACCGCGCCGTGGGCGGGATCCTGCATCTCGAGGACCGCAAGCTCACCTTCTATACCGGCCCCTATGACCAGTTCGCCCGCCAGCGCGCCGAGAAACGCGCGCTGCAAGCCGCCGCGGCGCGCAAACAGGACGCCAAGCGCGCCCATCTCGAGAGCTTCGTGAACCGGTTCAAGGCCAAGGCGTCGAAGGCCAAGCAGGCCCAGAGCCGGGTCAAGATGCTGGAAAAGATGGAGACGATCCGCGTCCCCGAGGATGCCGCGCGCACGGTCTTCACCTTCCCCACCCCCGAGGAACTCAGCCCACCCATCGTGGCGACCGAGGGGGCCTCGGTCGGCTACGACGGGACGGCCGTTTTGCGCGGGCTGTCCCTGCGGATCGACCAGGACGACCGGATCGCGCTGCTGGGCCGCAATGGCGAGGGCAAGTCGACCCTGTCCAAGCTGCTCGCCGGGCGGCTGGAGGCGATGGACGGCACGCTGACCGCGTCGAACAAGCTGCGCATCGGGTTCTTCGCCCAGCACCAGGTGGACGAGTTGCGGGTCGAGGAAACCCCGCTGCAGCACCTGCTGCGCGTGCGTCCCGATGAAGGCCAGGCCAGGCTGCGCGCGCGGCTGGCGGGCTTCGGGCTGATGGCCGCACAAGCCGAGACCGAGGTCGGACGCCTGTCGGGCGGGCAGAAGGCGCGGCTGTCACTGCTGCTGGCGACGCTGGACGCGCCGCATCTGCTGATCCTGGACGAGCCGACGAACCACCTGGATATCGAAAGCCGTGAGGCGCTGGTCGAGGCCCTGACCGCCTATACGGGGGCTGTGATCCTGGTGAGCCACGACATGCACCTGCTGAGCCTGGTGGCCGACCGGCTGTGGCTGGTCAAGGACGGCCATGTGGCGCCTTACGAGGATGATCTCGAGGCCTACCGCCAGATGCTGCTGACGCCCGACAAGCCGCGCAAGCCCAAGGCCGCCCCCGAGACCGCGCCCAAACGCCCCTCGCGCGATGCGATCCTGGCCCTGCGCGCCGAGGCCCGCAAATGCGAGGAACGGGTGAAGAAGATCACCGAGATGCAGGAAAAGCTGTCGAAAAAGCTCGCCGACCCCGCGCTTTACGAGGACGCCAAGGCGGGTGAGCTGGAAACCTGGAACCGCAAATATGCCGAGGTGATGGACGGGCTCGACCGGGCGGAGGCGATGTGGATGGCCGCGCTCGAGAAGCTGGAGAAGGCCGAAAAGGCCGCCTGAGCCGCCCGGGCTTGCCAGACCGACCCGGCCCGCCTAAAGCGGGGCCATGACCAGCCCCGAAGCCATCACCGCCTTTGTCGCACTGTTCGTCGTGATCGACCCGATCGGGCTCGCGCCGCTTTTCGTGGCGCTGACCCAGGGCATGGATGCACGGGCGCGGCGGGCGATTGCCCTGCGCTCCTGCGGCGTGGCACTCGGGCTTCTGACGCTGTTCGGGGTGGCGGGCGAAGCGGTGCTGGGGTTTCTCGGCATCTCGATGCCCGCCTTTCGGATCGCGGGCGGGATCCTGTTGTTCCTGACCGCCCTCGACATGCTGTTCGAGCGGCGCACGAAACGGCGCGAGGACCAGGCCGCCACTGCCGATGAGGGCCACCCGGAGGACCCTTCGGTCTTCCCGCTGGCCACGCCGCTGATCGCCGGGCCCGGGGCCATTGCGACGATGATCCTGCTGACCGGCGAGGCCCAGGGCAACTGGCTGCATGTGGCCTCTGTCCACGGGGTGATGCTGGTGGTGCTGATCTGCGTTCTGGCCCTGTTTTTGCTAGCCGGGATGTTGGAGCGGCTCTTGGGCCAGGTGGGCATCAACGTCATCACGCGCCTGTTGGGCATGCTCCTTGCGGCGCTGTCGGTGCAATTCGTGCTCGACGGGATGATCGATCTGGGGGTTTTGTGACATCCCCTCTCCCCCCTGCGGCGGAACGTCCTATATAGAAGGGCATGAGCGAGATATCCGTCCCCAACCTGATCTACCTGATTTTGCTGCTTCTGTTCATCGGCGGCGGCACCCTGATGGCATTTCGTGGCCAGCTGGGCGCTTTGGTGCGCACGGCGACGTCCTGGGCGCTGCTGTTTGCGCTGGTGGTGATCGGTTACGGCGTGTTCAGCGACCAGCGCTCGCCCCTGCCCCGGCAGTCGGTCTTTGCCGAAACCGGCCGGGTGGAAATCCCCCGCGCCATGGACGGGCATTACCACGTGGTCCTGGACGTGAACGGCGCGCCTATCGAATTCATCGTGGATACCGGCGCGAGCGACATGGTGCTGAGCCTGCAGGACGCCGCACGGGCCGGGATCAACCCGGAAAACCTGATGTTTTCGGGGCTGGCCATGACCGCGAACGGGCGGGTGGAAACCGCGCCGGTGCGCTTGAAGGAAGTGCGCCTGGGTGGGATTTCGGACGAGAACGTGCGCGCGGTGGTCAATGGCGGAGAGATGCACCGGTCCCTTCTGGGGATGAGCTATCTCAACAGCTTCGACCGGATCGAGATCAACGAAGGCCGCCTGATCCTCGAACGGGGCGTCTGAGCCCTGCGGGCACCGGTCGGCGCAGCGTCGGCTTTGTGTCGGGCATGTGTATGGCAAGTGTCGGGCAAATTGCCTGACAATCCGGTTTTCCCAGTATTTACGGCGCGTTGAGCGTCACGCCATGCCGCCCGGCGAGATCGGTGAAGAACTGCCACGCGACCCGGCCCGAGCGCCCGCCACGGGTCGCCTGCCACTCGATCGCCTCGGCGCGCAGCACCTCGGGCGCGACCTGCAGCCCGTAGGCCGCGCAGTAGCCGTCGATCATCGCGAGATACTCGTCCTGCCCACAGGCATGAAAGCCCAGCCAGAGCCCGAACCGGTCCGAGAGCGACACCTTTTCCTCCACCGCCTCGGAGGGGTTGATCGCGGACGATCGCTCGTTCTCGATCATGTCGCGGGGCATCAGGTGGCGGCGGTTCGAGGTGGCGTAGAACACCACGTTGTCCGGCCGCCCGGCGATGCCGCCATCCAGCACCGCCTTGAGCGATTTGTAGTGCTGGTCGTCATGGGAAAAGCTCAGATCGTCGCAATAGAGCACGAAGCGATGGCCGGGCGCGGCGCGCAGATGGTCGAGCAGCCGCCCGATGCTGGCGAGATCCTCGCGCGGCACCTCCACCAGCTTCAACTCGTGCCCCTGGCGTAGCACTTCGGCATGGACCGCCTTGACCAGCGACGATTTCCCCATCCCCCGCGCGCCCCAGAGGAGCGCGTTGTTCGCGGGCAGACCGCGGGCGAACTGCAGGGTGTTCTCCAGCAAGGTGTCGCGCGCCCGGGTAATGCCCACCAGCAGGGCGATGTCGATCCGGTTGACGTCGCGCACCGGCAGCACCGCCTCGGGCCGTTCTTGCCACAGGAAGGCGTCGGCGCGGGTGAAATCCGGGGCGGCCAAGGGCGGCGGCGCGAGACGCTCCAGCGCCTCGGCGATCCGTACCATCACGTCTTCGGTCAAATCTTGTTGCCTCCCGGGCCCGGCTTGGCCGCCGGATCGTCGTCGTCGCGGAACTCGTCGTAAAGCGGGTCGTCCTCAAGGTCGGGGGCGTCGTCGTCTTCATCCCACAAACCTTGCGCGCGCAGCTCCTTCTCGCGCTTCTTCTCGACGCGGCGCACGAGGAAGATCGACACCTCGTAGAGCCCGTAGACCACCACGAAGAGGATCAGCTGCGTGACCACGTCGGGCGGGGTCACCAGTGCCGCCAGCAGCAGGATGCCCACCATGGCGTATTTGCGCACGGTCCCCAGCCCCTCGGCCGAGACCAGCCCCGCCTTGCCCATCAGCGTCAGCAGAACAGGCAGCTGGAAACACAGCCCGAAAGCCATGATGAATTTCAGGGTGATGTCGAGGCTTTCGTTCACCTTGCCGAAGAAGGTGATGCGCACGCCCTCCTCGGTTTCCGGCACGATGATCGGCATGTTGCTCAGGCCATCGACATCCGGAGAGATGACCGGCGGGCCGGTCTCGGGCGGCACGAGGATCACCCCGTCGGGCACATCGGGCGCGGCCCCCGACAGCAGGTTGGCGAAGATCGAGCTGACATCGGCGAAGCCCAGAAAGAACGCCATGGCGAGCGGTGTCACCACGAAATGCGCGAAGCTCGCGCCCAGCAGGAACATGAAGGGCGAGGCGATGATGAAGGGCAGAAACGCCGCCTTTTCCGTGCGGTAGAGGCCCGGCGCCACGAAGCGCCAGAGCTGGTGCGCGATCACCGGGAAGGACAGCGCGAAGCCGAACACCATGGAGATGCGGAACAGCGTGAAGAGGTATTCCTGGGGCGAGGTGTATTGCAGCGTCGGCGACGGGTCGCCCAGCTCGCGCAGGGTTTCCTCGATCGGCACCAGCAGGAATTGCAGGATCGGCTCGGCCACGGTGAAGGCCAGCACGATGCCCACGATGAAGGCCAGCACCGAGCGGATCAGCCGGGTGCGCAGCTCTGCCAGATGCTCGATCAGCGGGGCGCTGCTGTCTTCTATTTCGTCGGGTTTGGACATGGGGGGCGTCAGGCCTTGTCAGCTTGCGGCGCGGCCGGGGGTGTGGGCGTCTCGTCGGGGCGGTCCGTCTTGGGCGCGGCCTCGGCGGCCTTGGCGGCCTTCTCGGCATCCAGGCGGGCCTGCGCCTTTTTCGCGCTGACCTCGTGGATCTTTTTGGCGGCCTCGGCGCGGTCCTTGGACAGACGGTCGGTTTCGGTCCCGGGTTGCCATTTCTCGAAGGATTTGGCGGCGTCTTCCAGCCGGTCGATGCCCATCTTCTTGGGGTTGGCCGCGTCCTTGAAATCCTTGGCCATGTCCTTGACGCCCGACTCGTTGGCCGCGTCGTCCATGGCGCGGCTGAACTCGCGGGCCATGCCGCGCATCTTGCCCGTGAACCGCCCGAGGGTGCGGAACAGCTTGGGCAAATCCTTGGGCCCCACGACGATCAGCGCGACAATGCCGACCACCAGAAGTTCGGTCCAGCCGAGATCAAACATCCTGCGATCCGATCCGGATCAGACTTTGTCTTTGTCGGTCTCGGGGGTGTTTTCGGGGGTCACGTCCCGGGCGACCTCGGCGGAATCCTCCAGTTCTTCCTTGCTCTCGTTCACGCCCTTCTTGAAGGCGGTGATCCCTTTGCCGACCTCGCCCATGAGCGAGCTGATCTTGCCGCGCCCGAAGAGCACGAGCACCACGATGGCGATGAGAAGAAGGCCGGGAAGTCCGATATTGTTGAGCATGTCTGTATCTCCTGGGTGCGCGCCCGGTCGCCGGGGCGCTGTTGGCACCAGAGCTACGCAAGGGCGGGGGGGATGAAAAGTGCGATTTGCCCGGCGCGGGCATTTTGCCCGTGTCCCCTGGCGATTTGCCAGGTCGGGGCGGGATTGCTGCCGTGCCCCTGACAGGTTAGTGTCAGGAGCAATGGAGCCCCGCATGTCCCGTCCAGAACGTCTCAAGGCGCTGATCCAGTCCCTGGGCACCGGCCCCGCGCGCACGGCGGCGGAGTTGGCGGCGCGGTTCGGCGTGACCGAGCGGACGATCTACCGCGACATGGACCGGCTGCGGGCCGAGGGGGTGCCGCTGGCGGGCACGCCGGGCCAGGGCTACCGGCTGACGGCGGCGTTCGCCCTGCCGCCGCTGGCCCTGTCGGCGCGGGAGTTGGAAGCGCTGCACCTGGGGTTGTCGATTGTCGGCGAAGCGGGGGATGCGGGGCTGGCGGCGGCGGCGGCCTCCCTGTCGGCGCGGATCGACGGGGCGCTGTCGGAGGATGCGGGCACCGCCGGGGCGCGCTGGGGCTTCACGCCGACGCCCACGGGGACGGCGGCGGAATACCTGCGCTTCCTGCCGACCCTGCGGGCGGCGTTGCGGGCCCGCCAGAAGATCGCCCTGCGCCTGCGCGACGGGTCCGAGCACCAGATGCGGCTGCTGGCGCTGGAGTATCACGGGCGGCTGTGGATCTGCGGCGGCTGGTGCGAGGGGTGCGGGGCGTTCCACCGGGTGCGGCTGGACGAGATCAGAGATCACCGGCTCCTGTCGGCGCTGTTCGTGGACGAGCCCGGGCGGGATCTGGCGGCTTACCACGCGGCGGTCTGAGCGTCAGTCGCGGGCGGGGAAGACGAAACAGCGGTCGCGCCGCATGGACAGCCACAGCACGGTGCCCGGTTTGGGCATGAAGACGCCGGGAACCTTGGCGCGCAGGATCACGTCGTCGAAATCCATGCGGAATTCCACGAGGCTTTCGGCGCCCATGAAGCGCGCGCGCTGCACCGTACCGCGCGCGGGCGTGCCGTCCTGGGGGGTGGGCAGCGGCCCCTGCCCGTTCCGGTCGAAATCGATGCGCAGGTGCTGGGGCCGGATGACGATCTCGACCCGGCCGCCATTGGGCACGCCGGGGGCGAGGAACTGGCCGAAGGGGGTTTCGGTGAGCGCACCCTGCACGGTGCTCTCGATCACGTTGATATCGCTGAAAAACGCCGCCGCCGCCTTGTCCACGGGGGAGTTGTAGACGTTGTAGGGCGCGCCCTGCTGGACGATCTTGCCGCCGCGCATCAGCGCGATGTTGTCGGCCATGCGCATGGCCTCCTCGGGCTCGTGGGTCACGAGCAGGACGGCGGTGCCCTCGTCCTTGAGCACTTCGAGCGTCTCGTCGCGGATGCCGTCGCGCAGGCGGTTGTCGAGGCCCGAGAAAGGCTCGTCCATCAGCATCACGCGCGGGCGCGGGGCGATGGCGCGGGCCAGGGCCACGCGCTGCTGCTCCCCGCCCGACAGCTGGTGGGGGAATTTCCCGGCGTCGCCCAGAAGGCCCACGCGGTCGAGCAGCTCATGGGCGCGCGCGCGTTTCTCCTTGCGGCTGCCGGAGAGGCCGAAGCCCACGTTGTCAGCGACGCAGAGATGGGGAAAGAGCGCGAAATCCTGAAACATCAGCCCGACGGAGCGGGCCTCGGGCGGCAGGTGGATGTCGTCGGAGGACACGACCTCGCCATCGACGGTGAGCGTTCCGGAGTCCTGCCGGTCCACGCCCGCGATGATCCGCAGGGTGGTGGATTTGCCGCAGCCCGAGGGCCCCAGAAGGCAGGTGACCTGCCCCGGCATCACCCGGATCGAGACATCGTCCACCACGCGCTGCCCCTGGAAATCCCGCACCAGGTGGGAGACTTCCAGCCGGGGAATCGGTTGATGTTTCAAGAGGGCCGCCTCAATCCCGAAGGTTTTTATCGGAAATGAGGGGTATCAGCGTTGCCCGGCTGCTGCAAGACGGCGTCCGCGGGCCCCGGCGATCACGGCCGCGAAGCCCACGGCGAGCACCGCGATGCAGATCACCAGAAGCTGGTCGTATTTATGGGCGTCGGGCAGCAGGGCCGCGACGATCCCGTTGGCGCGCAGAAAATAGGCCGCCGCCCCGAGGATCGCGGCGCCGAAGGCCACGAGATAGGACCAGAGCGGGATGGGCCGGCCCATCACCAGCCCCACGACCAGCACCGGGGTGAGGAACATCGAGGCCGTGCCGCTGACGGCGACCGCATCGAACAGGGACGCGTTGCCCCAGAGCGTCAGCCCCGCGCCGAGCGTCATGAACCCCACCATGGCGATGCGCCCGCCCGTCAGGCTGCGCGGCAGCAGGCGCAATTCCTCGACCGTGACGCGCGCGGCCGAAGACAGGGCCGAATCGAGCGTGCTGAGCGCCGAGATCAGCAGCGACAGCATCAGCGCGGCCCAGATCCAGGGCGGGAACATCACCGCCCATGTCCCCAGAAGCTCCTCCTCGTATTCGGCGCCCACGAGGCTCGCCTGGATGCCGAACATGCCGAAGCCGAGAATGCACAGAACCGAGATCCAGAAGGCATGCAGGAACGACCGGCGGGTGGTTTTCGCGTCCGCGAGAAAGCCGCGATCCATCATCACCGGGTCATGGGCGGGGTAGGAGTAGACCTGCAGCGCCGCGACCGCCAGCAGGATCCAGCCCTGCCGCGCGCCGGCGGTGCCCTCGGCGGTCAGCACCGCGGCGAGGGAGAAGTCGGGGCCGGTCACCAGGGCGGCGAAGGCGATGCCGAAGACCACGAGGAACAGCAGCATCTGCACCACATCCGTGCGCAAGGCCGCCGAGAGCCCGCCCCAGGCGGAATAGGCGAGGCCCAGGACCGCCACGGCCAGCACCGCGATCGTGCCCGCGCCGCTCTCGGGCAGGAGCGCGTTGAAGATCAGGCCGACCACCAGCAGGTTGGCGAACACCTCCGAAAGCAGGCGCAGGGCGATCACCACGTTGTAGCTGCCCTGCCCCGTGCGCCCGAACTGCGCGCCGAGCCAGTCCTGCACCGACCGCCCGCCGCGGGCCCGGATGCGCGCCACGATGAACCCGCCCGTCAGGAACGAGCCATAATAGGCCGCATAGGCCAGCGTGCCCGCCATCCCGTAGAAATAGCCCAGGATCGCCGCGTTCATCAGCGAGCGCGCGAAGATCCAGGTGGTCACCTGGCTCAGCACGAGGGTCCAGAGACCCGGGGCCGCGCCCGTGGCGCTGGCGCCGCCGAAGAACCCCTCGACCGAGGCGCGGCGCGGGGCCACGGCCACGCTGGCCAAGGCCACCACAAGGAAGGCGAGCGCCACATAGATCGTCATCATGGCCGGGGATCCTCGTCATCGGCGTGCGGTTGCCAAGGGCTAGCAGCCGGACGGGCGCGACAAAAGCGTCATGGGGCCCGTCCACAGGAAAGTGAGGCGGCGTGAAGCCCGCGCTCAGAGCGTGGCGTTGATCGCGCCGCCATCGGCCAGGATGTTCTGGGCCACGATGAAGCCTGCGTGCTGCGAGCAGAGAAACGCGCAGGTCGCGCCGAACTCGGCCGCGGTGCCGTAGCGGCGCGCGGGGATCGTGGCCTGCCGTTGGGCGCGGGCCTCGTCGAGGGTGCAGCCCTGGGCTTTGGAGACCCCGGTATCGAGCATGATCGCGCGGTCCGTGGCGTGGATGCCCGGCAGCAGGTTGTTGATCGTCACCCCGTGGGGGGCCACCTGCCGCGCGGTTCCGGCGACATAGCCCGTCAGCCCCGCGCGCGCGGCATTGGACAGGCCCAGTTGCGGGATCGGCGCCTTGACCGAGCCGGAGGTGATGTTGACCACCCGGCCCCAGCCCGCGTCGATCATCCCCGGCAGGCAGGCTTTCATCAGCGCGATGGGGGTCAGCATGTTGCCGTCGAGGGCGGCGATGAAATCATCCCGGTCCCAGTCGGACCACAAGCCCGGGGGCGGCCCGCCCGCGTTGGTCACCAGGATGTCGACCGCGCCCGCGGCCTCGAGCACCGCGGCGCGGCCGTCTTGGGACGTGATGTCGGCGGCGACCGCCGTGACCGCAACCCCGTGGCGATCGCGGATCGCGGTGGCGGTTTGCTCCAGCGCCTCGGCGCCGCGGGCGTTGATCACCAGGTCCACGCCGGCCTCGGCCAGCGCCTCGGCACAGCCGCGCCCCAACCCTTTCGATGCCGCGCAGACCAGCGCGCGCTTGCCCTTGATCCCAAGATCCATCGGTATTCTCCCTCGTTGCGCCCCAGACCTAGCGCCGGACCCCGGCAAGGCCAAGACCCGACTTGATCCGGGTCAACGAAGCGCGCCGCCGGACGGGGTAAGCTGCGCCAGGAAAGTGGGAGTTGGAGGTCACGATGACATCTATCTGCATTGCAACGGACCTGCATGGGGATACGGATCGCGCCATGGCGAGGGCCGCGCGGCTGGCGCGAATCCACGGCGCGCGGCTCTGCGTGGTGTCGGTGGTGCCGGATGCGGCGCGGGACGCGGAGATGAGCGCGCGTCGCGCCACGCTGGAGGCGCTGGTCGCGAACCTGCCCGACAGCGCAGGTCTGGAGACGGAGATCATCGTCGCCAGTGGCGAGCCGTCGGAGCAGATCCACCATGCGGCCCTTCATGCCAAGGCGGATCTGATGGTGGTGGGGCCCCATCACCAGGCAGGGATGCTCGATTCGTTGCGGCAGACGACGCTGGAAAAACTGGTCAAGGCGGCGCCGACGCCTGTCCTGCTGGTCACGGATCCGGTGGATCACGACTATGCCAGCGTGATCGCGCCGGTCGATTTCTCACCCGCCTGTGCGGCGGCGGTGCGGGCGGCGCGGACCTTCGCCCCGGCGGCTGCGATCCACCTTCTTCATTCGGTGGGCGTGCCCTACCAAACCATCGTCGCGGCCCCGGGGGCGGTGGGCGATGTCAGCCCCATGGCCGATCCGACCCCGTTCATCGAGGATGCCAAGACCCGCGCCGAGGCCTGGCTTGCCGAAGAGCCGGGGCTTCTGGGTCTGACGCCACCGGTCGCCGAGCCGCGGGCCCTGCCGCAATTGCTGGGCACGGTGCGGGCGGAAAAGGGCGGTGACCTGATCTGCCTCGGGGCGCATACGAAGCAGGGGTTTCTGGACCGGTTGCTCGGCAGCTTCACCGCCGAGTTGATCCGCAAACCGCCCTGTGACCTGCTGATCGCGCCGGGCGCGCGGTGATCGCACCGGGGGCGCCGGGCAAGCCGGGGAAAATCCCCGGCCTACGGCAGGTGCATGTCACGCGGGGTCACATGGTGTAGAAGAACTCCTCCCGCGCGATCTTGCCGTCGCGCACGGTGTAGATCGCGACCTCTTCCATGGGGATCTCGGTGCCGCTGGCCTTCTCGCGGATGAGCGACTTGAAGACCAGGGCGAACCGGTCGTCGCTGTGCAGGTGCGGGCCTTCGATGCTGCCGGAGAGGAACTCCATCTCCGCTTCCCACCAGGCGTGCTTGGCGCGGATGCCGTCGAGGCCGACCGTCTCGGCGCTGTCATTGCCGGGCATGCAGGCCGCCTCCACCGAGACGCAGTCCTCGGCATAGAGCGTGTCGAGCAACTGGCCCGTGGTGTTGTCCGCGTTGGCTTTTTTCACCGCCAGCGCGATCTCTTTGAGATCCATGTCACCCTCCCTTTTGTTCTATCAATGTTCCAAGACTGGCGCAGGCCCCGGTTTCCGTCAAGCCGCCGCATCGGCACCTTCCCTTCCCGGCGGCGCATGGCTATATCCGGCCCATGCTGGACCGCACCCATAACGCCCCCGACCTGCCGCCCGAGATCGCGCGGCGCCGCACCTTCGCGATCATCTCGCACCCGGATGCGGGCAAGACGACCCTGACGGAGAAGTTCCTGCTCTATGGCGGGGCGATCCAGATGGCGGGACAGGTGCGCGCCAAGGGCGAGGCGCGGCGCACGCGCTCGGACTTCCTGGCGATGGAGAAGGACCGGGGGATTTCCGTGTCGGCCTCGGCCATGTCGTTCGATTACAAGGACTACCGGTTCAACCTGGTGGACACGCCCGGCCACTCGGATTTCTCCGAAGACACCTACCGGACGCTGACGGCGGTGGATGCGGCGGTGATGGTGATCGACGGTGCCAAGGGGGTGGAGAGCCAGACGCAGAAGCTGTTCGAGGTGTGCCGGTTGCGCGACCTGCCGATCCTGACCTTCTGCAACAAGATGGACCGCGAGAGCCGCGACACGTTCGACATCATCGACGAGATCCAGGAGAACCTGGCGATCGACGTCACCCCCGCAAGCTGGCCCATCGGGGTCGGGCGCGATTTTCTGGGGTGTTACGACCTGATCCATGACCGGCTGGAGCTGATGGACCGCGCCGACCGGAACAAGGTCGCCGAAAGCATCGAGATCAACGGTCTGGACGATCCGAAACTGGCCGAGCATGTGCCCGCGCATCTGCTGGAAAAGCTGCTCGAAGAGGTGGAGATGGCGCGCGAGCTCTTGCCGCCGCTGGACCAGCAGGCCTTGCGCGACGGGACGCTGACGCCGATCTGGTTCGGCTCGGCGATCAATTCCTTCGGGGTCAAGGAGTTGATGGACGGGATCGGGGAATACGGGCCCGAGCCGCAGGTGCAGCCGGCCGAGCCGCGGCAGGTGTCCCCCGACGAGAAGGCGGTGACGGGCTTCGTGTTCAAGGTGCAGGCCAACATGGACCCCAAGCACCGGGATCGGGTGGCCTTCGTGCGCATGGTGTCGGGGCATTTCAAGCGCGGCATGAAGCTGACCCATGTGCGGTCGAAAAAGGCGATGTCGATCACCAACCCGGTGCTGTTTCTCGCCTCGGACCGGGAGTTGGCCGAAGAGGCCTGGGCGGGCGACATCATCGGCATTCCGAACCACGGGCAGCTGCGGATCGGCGATGCGCTGACCGAGGGCGAGTCGATCCGGATCAGCGGCATCCCGTCCTTTGCGCCGGAGTTGTTGCAGAGCGCGCGGGCGGGCGACCCGATGAAGGCAAAGCACCTCGAAAAGGCGCTGATGCAGTTCGCCGAGGAAGGCGCGGCGAAGGTGTTCAAGCCCGCCATCGGCTCGGGGTTCATCGTGGGCGTGGTGGGTCAGTTGCAGTTCGAGGTGCTGGCCAGCCGGATCGAGCTGGAATACGGCCTGCCGGTGCGGTTCGAGCCGTCGCAATTCACCTCCGCGCGCTGGATCACCGGCGAAAAGATCGCGCTGGACAAGCTGGAGGCGTCGAACAAGCAGCACATCGCCCATGACCACGACGGCGACCCGGTCTTCCTGACGCGGCTGCAATGGGACATCGACCGGGTGGAGCGGGATTATCCGGACCTGAGCCTGACCGCGACGAAGGAAATGATGGTGTGAGCCTGACGCCGGCCTCTGGCGCGCGCATCACACCGCGCAAAAAAAGAGCCGCGTTGCCGCGGCTCTTTCCTGTTTCCACAGTCCGTGCTGCGCTCAGGCAGCTTTCTTGCGGCGGCGCGTGGCGGCAAGGCCACCCAGACCGGCCAGCATCAGCCATGCACCGGCAGGCAGCGGAATCGCGCTCGGCTCGGTGAAGGTGTCCTTCTCCGTTGCCACAATGCCACCGTCGACCAGAGCGAAGGTTTCGAACTCGGCAAGGCCTTCGGCATCGCGGGTGAAGGTCACGTCGAATTCGAAGGAGCGCTCGACCGAACGGTCGAACATACCAACGGCGTCGGACCCGACGCACGCGCCGCTATCTGCGGACACACAGACGGTGCTGACAGAGATCAGCGGATCGCCACCGCCCAGATCATCGACGGTCACCGTGCCGTACTCGGAGAAGCCCGCAATGATCCCGGACGTGATGTCGTCCACGATGTCGGCCGGGTCGAGCGTGCTTGCGAAGGCTTCGCCGCCGAGGGCCTCGATGGCCGCGGTGAAGCTGCTGCTATAGGACAGACCGAAAAGCTCGATGCCTTCGGCGTCCAGCGCGCTCACCGCGTCGGCAACGGTCGAGATCGGGTTGCCATCAAAATTGTCGAAATCGTCGAAGTCCATTCCGAAATCGACTTCGCCCGCATCGCTGGTCTTGAAGCCTGCATCGCCGAACATGAAGACGAAGCGGGTGGAGCCATCGCGCCACTCGACGTTTTCCGCCACGAGCTCCGCAGCTGTCGTGCCGTTTTCTGGGAAATCGTCACCGAAATCCGGATCGTTCAGCGTGACGGCATTAATTGCCGCAGAGCCAGCCACCACGTCGGTGGTCAGCGCGGAGTTGATCACACGACCGGGCACGGCGCCTGCCGGAGCGAGGCGTGCATTCTCGGCATAGACGCCGACGCTGGAGGCCACATCGCCGAAGGCTGCGAGTTCGGCAAGCAGATCATCGGCTGCGGCTTGCGCTGCGACGATTTCGTCGCCCATGCTGCCGGACGTGTCAAAAAGAAAGTGAACGTCAATTTTTGCGGCTGTCGGCGGGGCGTTAGACACAGTCACGGTTTTGCGAATGGTTACCGACTCGCCCACGGCCAGCTCGGCGCTGAAGGTCGCCGGATCAATGCTGTCGGCCATGGCGACAGATCCGAGGCAAATTGTGACTGCACCGATACCGGCTGACATCAGCCAAGTGCGTTGAAAAGTCATAAGATTTCCTCCTAAAGAAGGTACAGGACCAGATACTACCGGTAGTTACGTAATGCGCCTCAGCCGAGTCCGAAGCTCAATAAAGTACATCAAATTTACCCACATCACTCCGGCGACCAACATCGACGCCAAGATCACAATGCATCAACTTCTCTTTAGTTAAAAGAGTTTTTACCTTTATTAACGGCGCTCGACCGTCTCCGAACACCCTCGCAGGAGCCAGCGTTGAGCGGCAAGAATAGAGAAAAACCTTGGAAAACAGACATGGACGCGACACAGCGATGAACCTAGAATGGCAGGCAAATTTTGTAGTTGTCGAGGCCTCTCAAGATGTTCGGTTCCTGGCTTTCAAAGGTATTGTTTCCTATAACGATCTGCACGCTGATTGGTGGGCTTTCATTGCAGGATGCCTTTGCCCGGTCATTACAGATTGACGATCTGACCAGGGAGCGGGAACAGAGTAGCATCCTGCGCAGTCTGCAACTTGACGCCTTCAAGGATCCGGAGCTTCTCCAACTTTTCAAAGACGCCTCCAGCGCCTTGCGGGAGGAGCGGTACGAGGACGCAGAGGCCGCAGCCCTCAGCCTGACAGAAAAGGCACCAGACGCGCCACAAGGCTGGCACATGTTGGGAATGGCCCGCGTGAAAAACGGGTCCACTTCCGGTGCGCTTCACGCCCTAGACGCCGCGGCAGCGCGTTACAAGAACAACTCGGACCCTTTGGTCATCAAGGGAGATGTGCTGCGCGGGCTGGGTCGGTTTGACGATGCCGAGGCCGCTTATCGTCGCGCCGTCGAGATTAATCCGGACGATCTGCGCGGGGTCGAGGGGCTTGGTGCGATGTTAGAGGCTGGGGGCAAAGCGGACGAAGCGATCACCGTCTATCAATCTGCTCTTGCAACGAACCCTTCGGATATCGCCTTCGCGTTGAATACCGCGCGCCTCCAGGTGGCACTGGACGATCTTTCCGCCGCACGGGAGACCCTAAAGAGGTTCGAGGCCTCAAATCCCGAAAACTCCCAGGTCAAAATTGCACTCGGGCGAGTTGAATTCCTTTCTGGAAACAATGAAGCCGCGACGGCCTATTTCGATCAGGCGATCCGCATCGCGCCCGAGAATTCGACCCAGTATCTGCTAAAGGCACGCGCCCAGCTGAATGCAACCGAGTTTGCAGCGGCAGAAGAAACATTGCGCGGCGCGCGTGAGATCTTTCCGGATGATCCGCAAGTGCCCTTTGAACTCGCCAGTCTGTACGGAGTCACGCGCGACTACGCCCGGGCTGCCGAAGTGTTCGAGGCAGGCGCCGAAAGGTGGCCTGATATCATGGGATTCCACTCTGGACTCCTCAGGGCCTCTTATCGCCTGAATGATTTTGATGCGGCCCTGTCCGCTGCAAGAGTGCTTTCAAGCCAGCCCGGCGCCTCTGCCGTCGACCACATCTGGCATGCACTCGTCCTCGAGAGGCTCGAGCGGGTCGATAGCGCGATCACCTCGTATGATACTGCACTGGAGCTTGATCCAACAAACTGGCTTGCCGCCAACAATCTGGCAAACCTTTTGTTTGACCGTGCCCCAGACAGGGCATTGGAGCTTGCACGGCTGGCTCATCGGACAGCGTCCGAAAACATCTCGGTAAACAGGACACTCGCCTGGGCAGAATTTTCCGCCGGCAACACCGAGGCCGCCCTCGCGCTCTACGACTCTCTGACGCCAGAAGCTTCCGATGATCCGATCCAACTCTTCCGGCACGGGCAGGTTCTGATTGAAGCCGAAGAGGCCGAAGCAGGCCGCATCCTCATCCAAAAAGCTCTTGCACTTGATGCTGAATTCAGGGGAGCAGAAGATGCTCGGAAGCTGCTCGCGGAATGACCTCTGAAGGCCATCGGACCTGGCCGGTGGCGTGAACATGAAGAAGGTCGCGGGCGGCAGGCTAGTCTGACGGCAAGCCGGTCTGCGTTGTCGGTTCGGTCGTAAAATCGATCGAGAACTCCATCAGCTTCTGACGTTCGGGTTACTGACCCGGAGACTTGCGCAGCACCCGTGCCATACCCGCGCTATCCGCGACCGCGGCGGCGCAGCGTTTGACCGGAATATCTAATTCGGGTATGACGCGGATATCCTTGTGGATAACCGCTCGCAGGACGCACAGAGCACGCGTCCTAACACCCTACGGCCCGATGCCGTAACCAATGGACGTACATGACAAAATTTTCCGACCTGAACCTCGATCCGAAGGTTCTCAAAGCCATATCCGAAGCCGGGTACGACACCCCCACCCCGATCCAGGCCGAGGCGATCCCGCCCGCCCTGGAAGGCCGCGACGTTCTGGGGATCGCCCAGACCGGGACCGGCAAGACGGCGAGCTTCACGCTGCCGATGATCACGATGCTGCGCAAGGGCCGCGCCCGGGCGCGGATGCCGCGGAGCCTGGTTCTGGCGCCTACGCGCGAACTGGCCGCGCAGGTGGCAGAGAATTTCGACATCTATGCCAAGCACACCAAGCTGACCAAGGCGCTGCTGATCGGCGGCGTGTCGTTCAAGGAACAGGACCTGCTGATCGACAAGGGGGTCGATGTTCTGATCGCCACGCCGGGTCGGCTGCTGGATCATTTCGAGCGCGGCAAGCTGATCCTGACGGATGTGAAGGTGATGGTGGTCGACGAGGCCGACCGGATGCTGGACATGGGGTTCATCCCCGATATCGAGAAGATCTTTCAGCTGACGCCGTTCACCCGCCAGACTCTGTTCTTCTCGGCCACCATGGCGCCGGAGATCGAGCGGATCACCAACACCTTCCTCAGCAACCCCGCGCGGGTCGAGGTGGCGCGGCAATCCACGACCTCGGAGACGATCACCCAGGGTCTGGTGCAGTTCAAACCGTCCCGCCGGGACCGGGCGACCGCCTTCAAGGAGAAGCGCGAGATGCTGCGGGCGCTGATCGAGCGGGAGGGCGATGGGTGCCGGAACGCGATCATCTTCTGCAACCGCAAGATGGATGTGGACGTGGTGGCGAAGTCGCTGATCAAGCATGGCTATGACGCCGCCCCGATCCATGGCGACCTGGAGCAGAGCCAGCGGACCAAGACCCTGGACCAGTTCCGCGACGGGACGCTGAAATTCCTTGTGGCCTCGGACGTGGCGGCGCGCGGGCTGGATATTCCGAACGTGAGCCATGTGTTCAATTTCGACGTGCCCAGCCACGCGGAGGATTATGTCCACCGGATCGGGCGCACGGGGCGCGCCGGGCGCAAGGGCACAACGCTGATGCTGGCGGTGCCGGCGGATGACAAGCTGCTGGCGGCGATCGAGGACCTGGTGAAGCTGGAGATCCCGCGGATCGAGGCGCCGGGGATTTCGGCCCCGCAGGGCGGCCGGTCCAAGGACGAAGAGCGCCCGGAGCCCGAGAAGCGGGAGCGGCGCAGCCGCAGGCGGACCAAGCCGGAGCCCGCGAAGGCCAACGCGCCCGCGCAGGCCCCCGTGGCGGCCCAGGCGGAGACCGCCGTGGCGGAGGCCGAGGAGGCACCGATCCCGGACGCGGTGCTGCCCGCGGCCCGCAAGACCGAGACGCCGCAGCGCGGACGCAAGGGGCGCGCGCGCGACACCGGGCCCAAACAGGTGGGCCTGGGCGATCACGTGCCCGATTTCCTGCTGCGCAGCTTCTCGGAACGCTCCACGACCTGAGCCCCGCGCGACGGTCGCCCCGAGACGGGGCGCCGTCCCCGCCGGGGATCGACCCCGGCGCGGACGGGCGGCCAAACCGCCCCTGCCCCTACTCGGCCATCAGACGTGAGATCAGGACGCTGACTTCCGGTCGGCGGCCCAGTTCGGTCACGCAGACCTGGCGCACGGCGCGGGTCACGGCCTCTTCCAGCCGCCCGTCATCGTCGAGCGTCTTGCGGTTGGCACGGGTCAACACCTGGCCCACCTCGTATTCCACCAGCTCCTGCATATCGGCCTTGCTCTGGCCGATCTCGGGCAGGCCGCGCAGTTCGGCCCAGGCGTCTTCGATCGGGTCGTCGCCCTCGTCGATGATCACCGCCACGACCACATGGCCGTTGAGCGCCATCTTGATCCGGTCGCGCACCACGCCGTCGAACGCCCCCACCAGCAGCGAGCCGTCGAGATAGGTGCGGCCCGTCTCGACATGCTCCACCACGCCGGGCTTGTTGCCACTGAGCACGACCATGGCGCCATTGGGCGCGAGAATGCCGCGCCGGCCCTGGGCCTCGGCCAGGCGCGCATGGGCGCGCAGGTGCCGGTGTTCGCCATGCATGGGCACGACCATCTTCGGGTTCACCAGCTTGTGGATTTCCAGCAGGTCGGGCCGGTTGGCATGGCCCGAGACATGGTAGCGCCCGCCCTCGTCATCCACGAGGTCCACGCCCTTCTCGCTGAGCGCGTTCATGATCCGGGCGACGCCCTTTTCATTGCCGGGAATGGTCTTGGAGGAAAAGACGAAGAGATCGCCTTCGGTCAGCTCGAAGCCGAGATACTTGCCGCGCGCCAATTGCGCGGAGGCGGCGCGGCGTTCCCCCTGGCTGCCGGTGACGATCAGCATCAGGTTGTCGCGCGGGATGTCACCCGCGGCCTCGGGCGGGATCGTGGGCGGGAAATCCGTCAGCACGCCGCTTTCGACCCCGGCGGTGACCATGCGCTTCATCGCGCGGCCCAGCAGGACGACGGAGCGCCCGGCCTCCCGGCCCGCCTCGGCCAGAGAGCGCAGGCGGGCGATGTTCGACGCGAAGGTCGTGGCCACCACCATGCCCTTGGCCTCGGCCACCAGCGGTTTCAGCTCGGGTGCCACATCGGCCTCGGACCGGCCGGGCTTGGGCGAGAAGACATTGGTGCTGTCGCAGACCAGGGCCAGCACCCCGTCCTTCGACACCTCGCGCCACAGGTCGGGATCGAAGGGCTCGCCCACGATGGGCGTCGGGTCGAGCTTGAAATCGCCGGTATGGATCACCCGGCCCGCCGGGCTGTCGATCACGAGGCCCGCGGCCTCGGGGATCGAATGGGAGACCGGCAGGTAGGAGACCTTGAAGGGTCCCGCCTCGACCACCTCCGGCCAGGCGCCGACGATACGCACCTCGTCGGGATCGAGGCCCTTTTCCTCCATCTTCCGGCGCGCGATGTTGCCGGTAAAGGCGCGCGCATAGACCGGCGCCTTGAGCCGCCCATGCAGCAGGCTCACGCCGCCCACATGGTCCTCGTGGGCGTGGGTGACGAAGATCGCCTCCAGCCGGTCGGCGCGCTCGGCCAGCCACGACACATCCGCCGTGATCAGGTCCACGCCCGGGGTGGTGTCCATGTCCGGAAACGCCACGCCGAGATCGACGAGGATATACCGCTCGCGCCCCTCGGGACCGTAGCCGTAGACATAGGCATTCATGCCAATCTCCCCCGCGCCGCCCAGGGGAAGATAGATCAACCGCTCTGCCATCATGCCTCTCTGTTATAACTGTTTATCGTCACGAGCCCCTGCATTGTCAGATCATCCACCCACGCGTCAAACAGTTCCGCGCCCTGGGAGAACAATGGAGCCAGTCCGCCGGTGGCAATCACGCGCATGGGGCGGGCGCGCTCGGCCTTGATCTGGGCGCAGATCTCGCGCACGAGACCCACATAGCCCCAGAAGACACCCGACTGCATGCAGGCCACGGTGTTCGTGCCCACGACCGTGTCGGGCATGGAGATATCCACATGGGGCAAGGCGGCTGCGGCGTTGTGCAGCGCCTCCAGGCTGAGATTCACGCCCGGCGCGATCACCCCACCGACATAGGCACCGTCCACATCGACCACGTCGAAGGTGGTGGCGGTGCCGAAATCCACCACGATCAGGTCGCCGCCGAACTGGGTGAAACCGGCCACGGTGTTGACCAGCCGGTCGGGGCCCACCTGGGTGCCCGCATCGACGCGCACATCCACCGGCAGCGCACAGCCGGGCTTGCCCACCACCAGCGGGCGGCAGTTGAAGTAGCGGTCGCACAGGACGCGCAGGTTGAACACCACCCGCGGCACGGTCGACGAGATTATGACCTCGGTGATCTCCACCTCGATCTTCTGCATCTGCATCAGGCTTTGCAGCCAGACATAGTACTGGTCGGCGGTGCGCTGGTGCTCGGTCGCGGTGCGCCAGACCGCCACGAAGTCGGTGCCGTCATGGATCGCGAAGACCGTGTTGGTGTTGCCGCAGTCGATGGCCAGAAGCATTGGGCTGCTCCTCTCGTTTCTCAGAAAAACACGTCTGCCGCCGGGAGGGTGCGCCGGCCGGAGGCGGTGGTGAGGATCAGCGCGCCGTCCTCGGCGAGCCCGTCGAAGGTGCCGTGGACCTCCTCGGTCATGGTGCGGGCGCGGATCGGGGCGCCGAGATGGGCGGCCGCATCGAGCCAAGCGGTGCGGATGGGGGCAAAGCCGTAGGTGGTGAAGCTGGCCTCGCGCCGGGCATAGGCGGGGGCGAGCAAGTCGAGGAAGCCTTCGGGTCCGATCTCGATCCCGGTCTCGCCCGCCAGAGACACAGGCGGCAGCGCGCCGGGCTCCACGCTGTCGGCGGGCGGGGCGGCGATCAGGTTGACGCCGATCCCGATGGCGAGGGTAAGGTTGCCTTGGGTGCCCATGGATTCGAGCAGGATGCCCGCCACCTTGCCGCCATTCAGCAACACGTCATTGGGCCATTTCAGGGATACGGATTCAGGCCGTCCCGTGGCGAGGATCAGTGCATCCATCAGCGCAAGCGCGGCCACGAAGGACCGGAGCGCAACCTGATCGGTGGTCTCGAAAGGGCGCATCACGAGGGTGGCGGCGAAATTGCCCTCGGGATTGGCCCAGGCGCGACCCCGGCGGCCCCGGGCCGCCGTCTGGCGCAGGCCGAGGATCCAGGTCGGGCCGGTCAGGGAGGCGGCGATCCTTGCGGCCTCGGCATTGGTGCTGTCGACCTCCCCCAGGACGCGTTTCGCGACCCCGTCAGGCCAGCGCAGGTCAGCGGACAAGCGATTCCGCCGCGGCCAGCGCCATGCCTTCGACCCCGAAGAAATTGACGATCCCCACCAGCATGATCACGGCGGACGCCATGAGAAAGCCGTATTGGACCATCGGCATGCTGCCTTCGAGCGCGTCGTCGGCCTTGCCGAAATACATGTAGTAGACGATGCGCAGGTAGTAGAACGCCCCGATCACCGAGGCCATGACCCCGGCGATGGCAAGCCAGGTCAGGCCCCCGTCCACCGCGGCCAGCAGCACGGTATACTTGCCGAAAAAGCCCAGCAGCGGCGGGATGCCCGCCAGGCTGAACATCAGCAGCAGCAGCGCCATGGCCTTGGTCGGCTCCCGGCTGGCGAACTGGTTGAGCGAGGCGATCTCTGTCACGGCGACCCCGTCCTTCTCCATCGACAGGATGAAGGCGAAGGTGCCGATATTCATGGTCACGTAGATCGCCATGTAGATCAGCATCGCCTGCACCCCCCCGACCGTGCCCGCGGCCAGCCCCATCAGCGCAAAACCCATATGGGCGATGGAGGAGTAGGCCATCAGCCGCTTGATGTCGGTCTGGCCGATCGCCGCGATGGAGCCCAGGAACATCGACAGCACCGCGAGGAAGGCGACGATCTGCTGCCAGTCGCCGATCGCGTTGCCGAAGGCGTCATGGACCACGCGCGCAAAGAGCGCCATGGCCGCGACCTTGGGTGCGGTGGCAAAGAGTGCGGTAACCGGCGTGGGCGAGCCTTCGTAGACATCCGGCGTCCACATGTGGAAGGGCGCGGCGGAGACCTTGAACGCAAGGCCCGCGGTCAGGAAGACGAGACCGAAGAGCAGACCCATGGAGATCTCGCCCTCGGTCGCCGTGGTGATGATCCCCGAGAAGAGCGTCGTGCCCGCGTAGCCATAGGTCAGCGACGCACCATAGAGCAGCATGCCCGAACTGAGCGCGCCCAGGACGAAGTATTTCAGGCCGGCTTCGGTGGAGCGCGAGTCGTCGCGGTGGATCGAGGCGACCACGTAGAGGGCGAGCGATTGCAGCTCCAGCCCCATGTAGAGCGCCATCAGGTCGCCCGCGGAGACCATCATCATCATGCCCACCACCGCGAGCGCGATCAGGATGGGGTATTCGAATTTAAGGATGCCCAGCTTGGACATGTGATCGAGGCTCATCACCAAGATCGCGGCGGCCGACAGAAGGATCGTGATCTTGGCGAAGCGCGCGAAACTGTCATCGACGAACATGCCCCCGAAGGCGACGCGGTCGCCCTCTGCCGAGATGCCGATCCAGAAGGCCAGCCCGACGAACACGGCCGCGGTCAGCCAGACCAGCAGGGGCGCCGTGCGGTCCTTGCCCGTGTAGACGCCGTACATCAGCCCGGCCATGGCGAAGATCGCCAGGGCAATTTCGGGCATCACGATCGCGATATCTTGGGAAATCATGGCTCAGTCCTCAGTGCGCGGTGCCGGCGACCATGGTGTCGGGCACGAAGGCCGCCACCTGCGCGGTGTATTGGGTCAGCATCCCCTCGACGGAGGGGCCGATGATGTCGGTCACAAGGCTCGGATAGACGCCCAGCAGGAGCGTCATCACGATCAGCGGCGCGAAGATCGCCCGCTCCCGCAGGGTCATGTCGTTGATCGTCTTCAGGCTTTCCTTGATCAGGTCGCCGAACACCACCCGGCGGTAGAGCCAGAGCGCATAGCCCGCCGACAGGATGACGCCGGTGGCCGCGACAAAGGCCACCCAGGTGTTGACCTGGAAGACGCCCACCAAGGTCAGGAATTCGCCCACGAAGCCCGAGGTGCCCGGCAGGCCCACATTGGCCATGGTGAAGAGCATGAACACGAGCGCATAGGCCGGCATCCGGTTCACAAGGCCGCCATAGGCGTCGATCTCGCGGGTGTGCATCCGGTCGTAGATCACGCCGACGCAGAGAAACAGCGCGCCGGAGATGAAGCCGTGGCTGATCATCTGGAAGATCGCCCCGTCGACGCCCTGCTGGTTCGCCGCGAAGATCCCCATGGTCACGAAGCCCATATGGGCGACGGAGGAATAGGCGATCAGCTTCTTCATGTCGGTCTGCACCAGGGCCACGAGCGAGGTGTAGACGATTGCGATGGCCGACAGCCACAGCACCAGCGGCGCCATGATGTCGGAGGCCACCGGGAACATCGGCAGCGAGAAGCGCAGGAAACCGTAGCCCCCCATCTTCAGCAGGATCGCCGCCAGCACCACGGAGCCCGCGGTCGGCGCCTGCACGTGGGCGTCCGGCAGCCAGGTATGGACCGGCCACATGGGCATCTTCACCGCGAAACTGGCGAAGAAGGCCAGCCACAGCAGCACCTGCATCCCGCCGAGGATGTGGATGCCCAGCACCTCGATCGTGGTCGTGCCGAACTGGTGGGTCAGCAGCGTCGGGATATCCGTCGTGCCCGCATCCACATACATCGCGACCATCGCCACCAGCATCAGGACCGAGCCGAGGAAGGTATAGAGGAAGAACTTGAAGCTGGCATAGATCCGGTTCGCCCCGCCCCAGATGCCGATGATCAGGAACATCGGGATCAGCCCGGCCTCGAAGAACAGGTAGAACAGCACCAGGTCGAGCGCGGTGAACACGCCGATCATCAGCGTCTCGAGCACCAGGAAGGCGATCATGTATTCCTTGACCCGCGTCTCCACCGTCCAGCACGACGCGATGGTGATCGGCATCAGGAAGGTGGTCAGCATCACGAACAGGATCGAGATGCCGTCCACCCCCATCTTGTAGGTCAGCCCGAGCACCCAGGGGCGTTCCTCGACGAACTGGAAGCCGGTGTCCTGCGGGTCGAACCCGGCCAGCAGGAAGAGCGACAGGATGAAGGTCACCGAGGTCGCGATCAGCGCCAGCCACTTGGCGTTGCGCCGCGCGGCCTCGTCATCGCCGCGCAGGAACAGCGCCAGGATCAGGGCCGCGACCGCGGGAATGAAGGTGATGATGGAAAGGAGGTTGTCCATTACTCTGCTCCGCCCCCGATCATCATCCAGGTGACCAGGATCGTGATGCCCAGCACCATGGCGAAGGCATAGTGGAAGAGGTAGCCCGACTGCGCCCGGCCCGCGAGCCGCGTGAAGAACGGAATGATCCCCATCGCGAGCCCGTTGATGCCGCCGTCGATGGTCGCCCCGTCCCCCTTGGTCCAGAGGAACCGGCCGATCGCCTTGGAAGGCTTGACGAAGACCGCGTCATAGATCTCGTCGAAATACCACTTGTTGTAGATGAAATTGTAGACCGGCCAGAGCGTCTCGGCGAAGGTGCCCGGCAGGCTCGGCTTGCGGATGTAGAACAGGTAGCTCAGGCCCAGCCCGATCAGCATCGCCACGAAGGGGCTGACCTTCACCCATTTCGGCACGTCATGGGCATCGGCCATGACCGTGTTCTCGGGCGCCATGTAGACCGCGCCCTCACCGGGCTGGCCCGCATAGACATAGTGATGCCCGTCGTCGGCATGGGCCTCCTCGCTCTGCTCCTCGGCATAGGGAATGCCGTAGAACTTCGCGACCTCGTCGGTGTGGCCGAAGAAGCTGCCATACCAGATCGCCCCGGCAAAGACCGACCCAAGCGCCAGAACGCCCAGCGGGATCAGCATGACCTTGGGGCTTTCATGGGCGTGCTCGTGGGTGTGCTTGTCGCCGCGCGGCGTGCCGTAGAAGGTCATGAACATCAGCCGCCAGCTGTAGAAGCTGGTCATCAGCGCGGCGATCACCAGCATCCAGAAGGCGTACATATGCGCCGCGTTCGTCCCGGCAAAGGCGCTCTCGATCACCGCGTCCTTGGAGGCAAAGCCCGCGAAGCCGATCCAACCCGTCAGCGGGATGCCGACGCCGGTGATGGCAAGGGTGCCGATCATCATCGCCCAGAAGGTATAGGGGATCTTCTTGCGCAGACCGCCGTAGTTGCGCATGTCCTGCTCGTGGTGCATGGCATGGATGACCGAGCCCGCGCCCAGGAACAGCATCGCCTTGAAGAACGCGTGGGTGAACAGGTGGAACATCGCCACCGGATAGGCCCCCACGCCCGCGGCCACGAACATGTAGCCCAGCTGCGAACAGGTCGAATAGGCGATTACGCGCTTGATGTCGTTCTGCACCAGGCCCACGGTCGCGGCGAAAAAGGCGGTGGTGGCCCCCACGAAGGTCACGAAGGTCATGGCCTGGGGCGCGAACTCCATCACCGGGGACATCCGGCACACGAGGAACACGCCCGCGGTCACCATGGTCGCGGCGTGGATCAGCGCCGAGACGGGCGTCGGGCCTTCCATCGCGTCCGGCAGCCAGGTGTGCAGGAAAAGCTGCGCCGATTTTCCCATCGCCCCGATGAAGAGCAGGAAGGCGATCAGGTTCGCGGCGTTCCAGTCGGTCCACAGGAAGCTGATCTGGGTCTCGGCCAGCTCGGGCGCGGCGGCGAAGATGTCCGTGAGATTCACGCTGTCGGTCAGGTAGAACAGGGCGAAGATGCCCAGAAGGAAGCCGAAATCCCCCACCCGGTTGACGATGAAGGCCTTCATGGCCGCGGCCCCGGCCGACGGCTTGCGCCAGTAGAACCCGATCAGGAGATACGAGGCCACGCCCACCCCTTCCCAACCGAAGAACATCTGCACCAGGTTGTCGGAGGTCACGAGCATCAGCATCGCGAAGGTGAAGAAGCTCAGATACGCGAAGAAACGCGGCTTGTAGGTCTCGCCCTCGCGCCACTGGGGGTCGTGGTCCATGTAGCCGAAGGAATAGAGATGCACGAGCGCCGAGACCGTGTTGACCACGATCAGCATGATCGCCGTCAGCCGGTCCATCCGGATCGCCCAGTCGGCGGCGAGCGACCCGCTCTCGATCCAGCGCAGGACCTGGATCTGCTCGGTCGTGCCGTCGAAGGTCAGGAAGACGAACCAGCTCAGGATCGCCGCAAGGAACACGAAGCCCGTCGAGACCCAGAGCGCGGCCTTCTCGCCGATGAACTTCCAGCCGAAGCCGCAGATCAGCGCGCCGACCAGGGGGGCAAAGAGGATAATCGATTCCATGGTCTCAGCCCTTCATGTTCGAGACGTCTTCGACCGCGATTGTTCCGCGGTTGCGGAAGAAGCAGACGAGGATGGCGAGGCCGATGGCGGCCTCCGCGGCGGCGACGGTCAGCACGAAAAGGGTGAAGACCTGCCCCACCAGATCCCCGAGGAAGGCCGAGAAGGCCACCAGGTTGATGTTCACCGCAAGCAGCATCAGCTCGATCGACATCAGGATGACGATCACGTTCTTGCGGTTCAGGAAAATCCCGAAGATGCCGATGACGAACAGCGCCGCGGCCACCGTCAGGTAATGTTCCAGTCCGATCATGTGCCTACTCCCGTCCCTCGGGCGGCTGGCGCCCCGGTCCGCTGGCCCGTCCCGCGGGCCGCCTGCATCCAGTGTTCAAAACTCATTGCGCGGTCTCCGCATATGGGGTCCACGCGGCGCCGGCCTGCGGATAGACCGCGGCACAGGCGCAGGGTTCGACCTGCGGCATCTCGATCCGCGTGTCCCGCCCGGTATGCGCGAGGTCGTCGGCCAGCCGGTCGAGATCGAAGAAGATCGGATCGCGCTGCGCGTGACGCTCCAGCACCCGGGTGACCGCCGGGGTGCGGTCGAAGGGCAGGCGCGCGCGCATGCGTTCCTCCGCGGCGCGGGTGACCAGCGCGCGCCCCGCGGCGCACTCGGCCACGATATAGTCGCTGTAGGTGCCCTCCTGGGACCACCAGACCCGGTACATGACCCGGCCCGCCCCCAGGTCGCGATGCCCGTCCTCTCCGCCATGGGAGATATGGGTGGTCCGCGTGCACGCGTTCAGCTCCGGCGCAGCGGCCGACTTCGCCGCAGCCAGCAGCACAACCGCCGAGCCAGCGGCCAAAGTCAGGTATTGCGACACGCGCGTCATAGGCGTTCAGCGCTTCTTCCGGTTGAAATACCCGAAAGACGCGAGCACGCCGACGGCAATCGCCACCAGAATTGCAACAAGGTCACCGTCCATCATGTCCCTCCGGAGCCTTTTGGCTCCGTCTTCTTTATGGTCGTTTCATGGAGCGCCGACATGGACCGGCGCCCCGATCAGGCCAGGGCTAGAGCCCCTGCCCCGGCTTCACGTCCTTCAACTCCATCGCCTTGGCCGGGTCGCGCTGCATCTGGGCGACCACGTTCTGGCGCTTGATGCCCACGCGGTGGCGCAGGGTCAGCACGATCGCCCCGATCATCGCCACCAGCAGGATCAGCCCGGAGGCCTGGAAGAGAAGGATGTAATCGTCATAGATCAGCAGCCCGAGGGCGGCGGTGTTCTGCACCTCGTTCAGATCCGGCGTCACCGCCCCACGCTGGGCGAGCGCCTCCTCGGAGAAGGTCCAGTTGCCGAACACCATGGCCAGCTGCATCAGCAGGACGATCCCGATCAGCGCGGCCATGGGGATATAGCTGGCCATTTCGGCCTTCAATTCGGCGAAATCCACGTCGAGCATCATCACCACGAACAGGAACAGCACCGCGACCGCCCCCACATAGACAATGATCAGCAGCATCGCGACAAATTCCGCCCCCAGGAGCACGAAGAGCCCCGCCGAGGACAGGAACGCCAGGATCAGCCAGAGCACCGAATGGACCGGGTTGCGCGCCAGCGTCACGAAAAGCCCCGCCGTCACCACGGTGATCGCGAAAAGATAGAAGGTGATGTCGGCGACTGTCATGTGCGCCCCTCCGTTGCGACTGTCATTCGCTCTCCCCCTCGCCGGCCTCTTCGAGAACCTCGGTGGCCAGTTCCATGGCCTTGGTCATGGCGGGGATGCCGCTGAACATGGCCATCTGGCCGATGGTCTCGGCGATCTCCTGTTTCGTCGCCCCCGCCTCGACCGCATGGCGCACGGTCATGCGGATCTGCGCCTCGGCCTGCGCGCCGTGCACCGTCAGCCCGCCGAGCGTGAGCAGCAGCCGCGTCTTGGCATCGAGCCCGCCGGGATTGAAGGTCTGGCCCATCATGGCTTCCATGACCTCAGCGGGCACGGTCGGCCAGAGCTTCTCGAACCCCTTAGGGGTGAAATGCTCCAGCGCGGGGTTCATGGATTTCGCCCAGGCCTGGCTCTGTTCCATCAGCATGGCGAAGGGGTTGGCGTTTTGATCACTCATCTGTACGGCGCGTCCAGTTCGAGGTTGCGGGCAATCTCGGCCTCCCAGCGTTCGCCGTTATCCAGCAGCTTCTCCTTGTCGTAGAAAAGCTCTTCGCGGGTCTCGGTGGCGAATTCGAAATTCGGCCCCTCGACGATGGCATCCACCGGGCAGGCTTCCTGGCAGAAGCCGCAATAGATGCACTTGGTCATGTCGATGTCATACCGCGTGGTCCGGCGTGAGCCGTCATCGCGCGGCTCTGCGTCGATGGTGATGGCCTGAGCCGGGCAGATCGCCTCGCACAGCTTGCAGGCGATGCAGCGCTCTTCCCCGTTGGGATAGCGCCGCAAGGCGTGCTCGCCCCGGAACCGCGGGGAGAGCGGGCCCTTTTCATGCGGATAGGCGAGGGTTGCCTTGGGCTTGAAGAAGTACTTCAGACCGAGCTTGAAGCCTGCAAAGAAGTCGAACAGCAGGAAGTACTTGGCCGCGCGGGTGTAGTCCATCTGTGCCATGTGTCAGCCTCCGATTGCCCAGCGGGCATAGGCCCCGCCGAAGAGTTCGAATTGTGCGGCGAATGCCACGAACACGACCCAGGCCAGGCTGAAGGGGAGGAACACTTTCCACCCCAGACGCATGAGCTGGTCGTAGCGGTACCGGGGCACGATGGCCTTGACCATCGCGAAGAGGAAGAAGAAGAACGCCATCTTGCCAACCATCCAGATCGGGCCGTCCGGCAGGAACGGGATCGGCGACAGCCAGCCACCGAAGAACAGCAGGGTGATGAGCGCGCACATCAGGAAGATGGCGATATACTCGCCCGCCATGAAGAGCAGGAAGGGGGTCGAGGAATATTCCACCTGGTAGCCCGCCACGAGCTCGGATTCCGCCTCCGGCAGGTCGAAGGGCGGTCGGTTCGTCTCGGCCAGCGCCGAGATGAAGAACAGGAACACCATGGGAAGGTGTGGCAGCCAGTACCAGCTGAAGAAGCCGAAATCGCCATCCTGGGCGGCCACGATCGCGCTGAAATTCATCGACCCGGTAGACAGGATCACGCCGATGATGATCAGGCCGATCGACACCTCGTAGGAGATCATCTGTGCGGCCGAGCGCAAGGAGCCGAGGAACGGGTATTTGGAGTTCGACGCCCAGCCCCCCATGATCACGCCGTAGACCTCCAGCGAGGAGACGGCGAAGACATAGAGGATCGCGACGTTGATATCGGCCAGAACCCAGCCGTCGTTGAACGGGATCACCGCCCAGGCAATCATCGCCAGCACGAAGGAGGTCATGGGCGCCAGCATGAAGACCGGCTTGTCGGCCCCCGCGGGCACGACCACTTCCTTGACCACGTATTTCAGCGCATCCGCCACGGTCTGCAACAGGCCGAAGGCGCCCACGACGTTCGGGCCCCGGCGCATCTGCACCGCCGCCCAGATCTTGCGGTCGCCATAGACGAGAAACAGCAGCGAGACCATCACGAACCCCAGTACCGCGAGGCATTGGGCGATGATGAGCACGGCGATGCCCGGTCCTGTCGAAAAGAAATCAGCCATGTTTCCTCACATCGCCCTCTTGGTACGGACGGGGTCGGGGCTCCCGCCTGATGCCTGGTCTTTTTCGCGGATCGGGCCGGTCAAGTGGTGGTCCGATCCGGTGTCGCGCTCTGGCGCCGGTATACCGGTGTAAACCGCATCCCGGCTGCCTTTGCCACCTCCGAGCCGCGGGTTGTGCGCTCTTGTCGCGCACATGCGAACCGAGAGGGATTTCCCTGTGATCACAAACGCAATCCGCAGGGCGCGGGGCCGGGAATTCCCCGGCCCCGGCTGTTATTCTGCGGCCATCGCCGTGCTGCCGCGGGCCTTGGCGGCGGCACTCAACTCGCCCATCAGCGCACTGGCGCGGGCGATCGGGTTGGTCAGGTAGAAATCGCCGATCACGCCGCGGAAATCGGCCTTGCCGAGCGTGCCCCTGGGCAGCGGCTGCCATTCGTTTTGCGGCACCGCGTCCACCTCTGCCAGGTGCGGGACATCCTTGACCAGCGCCTGGCGCAGTTGCGCGAGGCTGTCATAGGGCAGCGTAGCACCCAGTTCCGCCGACAGCGCGCGCAGGATCGCCCAGTTCTCCTTGGCCTCGCCCGGTGCGAAATTGGCGCGCAACGCCAGTTGCGGACGCCCTTCGGTGTTCACGAAGAGCCCCGGTTCCTCGGTATAGGCCGCCCCCGGCAGGATCACGTCGGCCCGGTGCGCGCCGCGATCCCCGTGGGAGCCCTGGTAGATCACGAAGGGCCCCGGCGCGATCTCGACCTCGTCGGCGCCGAGGTTGTAGACCACCTCCGCCTTCGCCACGTCGTCCATGCCGTTCTCGGCGGTGCAGCCCGCATCCATCGCGCCCACGCGCCCGGCGGCGGTGTGCAGCACCAGCAGTTTCGAATTGCTCGCCTCGGCGAAGGCCATGACATGGCCCAGAACGGCGGCGCCATCGGCCTCGTTCAACGCGCCCTGCCCGACGATGATCAGGCTGTCCTTCTCGCGGGTTTCGTCGGAGACCCCCTTGTCGACCAGGGCCGCCAGCGCCGCGCGATCCGTGCCCATATGGGCGTACTCGTAGGTCAGATCGACGGCTTGCCCGATCAGCCCCACATCCGCGCCGCCCGCCCAGGCCTTGCGGATGCGCGCGTTCAGCACCGGCGCCTCGACGCGGGGATTGGTGCCCACGAGCAGGATCATCTCGGCCGTGTCGATCTCCTCGATCGCAGCGGTCCCGACATAGCCGGAGCGGTTGCCCGCGGGTAGCCTGGCGCCATCGGTCCGGCATTCGACCACACCGCCCTGCCCTTCGATCAGCTGCCTGAGCGCATAGGCCGCCTCGACCGGGGCCAGGTCGCCCACGATCCCGGCGAGCGCCTTGCCCCTCATGGCCGTGGCCGCCGCCGAGAGCGCCTCTGGCCAGGACGCGGGACGCAGCTTGCCGTTCTCGCGGATATAGGGCTTGTCCAACCGCTGCCGCCGCAACCCGTCCCAGATGAAGCGGGTCTTGTCGGAAATCCATTCCTCGTTCACGCCGTCATGGTTGCGCGGCAGGATGCGCATGACTTCGCGCCCCTTGGTGTCCACGCGGATGCTCGAGCCGAGCGCGTCCATCACGTCGATGGTCTCGGTCTTGGTCAGCTCCCAGGGGCGCGCGGTGAAGGCGTAGGGTTTCGAGACAAGTGCACCCACCGGGCACAAGTCTATGATATTGCCCTGCAAATTGCTGTCGAGCGTCTGGTTGAGGTAACTCGTGATCTCGGCATCCTCGCCCCGGCCGGTCTGGCCCATCTGGGTGATCCCCGCCACCTCGGTGGTGAAGCGCACGCAGCGGGTGCAGGAGATGCAGCGCGTCATATGCGTGCCCACCAGCGGCCCGAGGTCGAGGTCCTCGACCGCGCGCTTGGGCTCGCGGAAGCGGCTGAAATCGACGCCATAGGCCATCGCCTGGTCCTGCAGGTCGCACTCGCCGCCCTGGTCGCAGATCGGGCAATCCAGCGGGTGATTGATGAGAAGGAACTCCATCACCCCCTCGCGGGCCTTCTTGACCATGGGCGAGTTGGTCTTCACAACCGGCGGCTGGCCCTCGGGCCCTGGCCGCAGATCGCGCACCTGCATCGCGCAGGAGGCCGCGGGCTTGGGCGGCCCGCCCACCACCTCGACCAGGCACATCCGGCAGTTGCCGGCGATGCTCAGCCGCTCGTGATAGCAAAACCGCGGGATTTCGATCCCCGCTTCCTCGCAGGCCTGGATCAGGGTCATCGCCCCGTCCACTTCCACTTCGATCCCGTCGATGACGACTTTGCGCAGATCAGACATCGGTTACTCCGCCGCTACGGGCGCGCAGCTGTGGTCCTTCCACAGGCGCGCCTCTTTCAGATATGACCAGCCGAAGGCGTGGTCGCTGTCTCCGTGGGTCTCGAGATGCGCAAGCCGCGCCAAAGCCTCGTCGAGGCTCGGGCGGTGGCCCGCGGGGACCCACCACATCACGAAATGCATCTCGCCAAGGGCCTCGAACCACTCGGCGCGACGCGCATAGAACTGCTTGTGGATCGTGCCCCAGACGAAGGTCTCCAGGCTCGCCACGTCCTCCCAGACGGTCAGGTTGGACACGTAGCGCGGATCGCCCTCGATCTTGGCATCCGTGTTGCCGGTGTCCGGCGCGCCAGAGCCTTCCATCATCCACACGAACCCGGGCATGCGCTTGCCCAGGCCGTTGATGCGGTCGAGATTCTCCATGAACTCCGCCACGCGCGGATCGTCCGTCTCGGCCACCAACCGCCCGACATTGAGCTGCGCCAGGTGATGCCCGGCGGCCGCGTATGTCTGCGCCGCGCTCATGCGCCCACCGCCAGGAAGCGGCCGATGCCGGTGCGGGCCGAAGCCTCCCGCCGCGCGGCGGCGCAGAAGCTGTCGGGGTTGTCCGGCGTGATCGCGTTGCTCTGGTAATAGGCCGCGCGGTCCGCGGCGACCCGGGCCTCGGGCAGGGTCTCGCGCACGCGCTGGATATCCGCCGATGTATAGCCCTGCACCGACAGATCGCGCGTCGCTTCCTGCAGGATGGTGTCGGTCAGCCCCTCGTTCACCGAAACCCCGCCGCCGCATTCCGCCGCCAGGGTCCGCGCCATGGTCAGGTCGAAGGCCAGGGCATAAAGCTCCGGCGGCAATTCTGTCGGCAGCGCCGCCCGGTTGGGTGTCTCGGTCTCCGCCGTGGCCGGTGCCACGGGCATCCCCGTGGAGACTGGGGCCGTGCAGCCCATCAACAGCCCCAGCACCGCAACTGCACCAGCGCCCCTCATCGCGGCGCCTCCAGCAGCAGCGACCCGATCAGGGTCTCGTCCGCGATCTCGGCGCTGGCGGCGTTGCAAACGGCCTCGGTCCCCTGCCCCTCGATCGGGTGCTTGGCCAGAAACGCCCGCCCCATCGCATCGAACACCGCGCTGGGATCCAGCATCTGCTCGAACGGCGTGGCCGTGTCGAACCCGTCCTCGGACAGCTGGGCCTCCAGCCGGGTCATCTGCTCCGACACCGCGCCGATATCGACGCCCACGGTGGCGCAGCCGGTGGCCAGCGCCTCGGCCATGGTCACGGCAAAGACCGCGTCGGTATAGTAGTCCGGCGCGGGCCTCAACTCCTGGCTGAACGCGGGGCCAGCCAGGAGGAGCGATATGACGGCCGCGCGGATCACTCGGCTGCCAGGGCCGCCGTGACGCGCCCGGTCTTCTGCGCCTTGATCCGGTCCTCGATCTCGTCGCGGAAGTTGCGGATCAGGCCCTGGATCGGCCAGGCCGCCGCGTCGCCGAGCGCGCAGATCGTGTGGCCCTCGACCTGCTTGGTGACGTCAAACAGCATGTCGATCTCTTCGACCTCCGCCTCGCCGCGCACCAGCCGGTCCATCACCCGCATCATCCAGCCGGTGCCTTCGCGGCAGGGCGTGCACTGGCCGCAGCTTTCGTGCTTGTAGAAGGCCGAGAGCCGCCAGATCGCCTTGATGATGTCGGTGGACTGATCCATCACGATCACCGCCGCCGTGCCGAGGCCGGAGCCCAGCTCGCCCCGCAGGTAGTCGAAATCCATGATCGCGTCGCGCATGTTCTCGCCGCGCACACACGGCACGGACGACCCGCCGGGGATCACCGCCTTGAGGTTGTCCCACCCGCCGCGAATGCCGCCGCAATGCTTGTCGATCAACTCCTCGAAGGAGATGCTCATGGCCTCCTCGACCACGCAGGGCTGGTTCACATGGCCCGAGATCGCGAAGAGCTTGGTGCCCGCGTTGTTGGGGCGCCCGAACTGCGCGAACCAGTCGGCCCCGCGCCGCAGGATCGTCGGCACCACGGCGATGGATTCCACGTTGTTGACCGTGGTCGGGCAACCATAGAGCCCCGCGCCCGCCGGGAAGGGCGGCTTCATGCGCGGCATGCCCTTCTTGCCCTCCAGGCTCTCGATCAGAGCGGTTTCCTCGCCGCAGATATAGGCGCCCGCCCCGTGGGTCAGGTAGAGGTCGAAATCCCAGCCGGAGCCGGCGGCGTTCTTGCCCAGAAGCCCCGCCTCGTAGGCCTCGTCGATCGCCGCCTGCAGCGCCTCGCGCTCGCGGATATACTCGCCGCGGATATAGATGTAGCTGGCATGGGCCCCCATGGCGAAGGACGCGATCAGGCAGCCCTCGATCAACGTGTGGGGATCATGGCGCATGATCTCCCGGTCCTTGCAGGTGCCCGGCTCGGATTCGTCGGCATTCACCACCAGGTAATGGGGCCGCCCGTCGCTTTCCTTGGGCATGAAGGACCACTTGAGCCCCGTGGGGAAGCCCGCGCCGCCCCGCCCGCGCAGACCACTGTCCTTCATGATCTTGACGATGTCGTCACGGCCCATCTGGATCAGCTTGTCGGTCCCGTCCCAGTGCCCGCGCTTGCGGGCTCCGGCCAGAGTGCGGTCATGCATCCCGTAGATATTGGTAAAGATCCGGTCCTGATCTTGCAGCATCTCTCACTCCTTCGCCTGGCGTGCCCGCCAGAGTCTGAACCCCACCACCAGCGCCCAGAAGAACGCTGCCAGTGCGGCAAAATCGAACAGGAAGACGTAACGGACCGGCAGGCCCATCTGTCCCCCTGCAAATTGCGCCCCGAGCCACAACACCATCGTCGCCGCCACCACGATGGCGGCGGTGCGGGCCTGCATCACGCGGGCCTGCTCCTGGGGATCGGGGCGCTGGGGCATGGTCAATAGACATCGCCCCCATCGACCCGCTTGGAGAACTCGGTCTCGCCGCCCTGGGCGAGCAGTTTGGCTTGCGCCACCCATTCATCGCGCGACGCCCGGCCCTTGAAACCTTCGAGGTTCTCGTCGACCCAGGCCAACTCCTGCTCCGACCAGCTGGCGACCTGGTCGAAATGGTAGAACCCCATCGAGTGCAGCATTTCTTCGAGCTTGGGACCGACGCCCTTGATCTTCTTGAGGTCGTCCGCCTTGCCATCGCGCGCCGCCGTCAGGGTCGCAGGCTTGGCCGCGTCCGTGCCAGCGTCATGCCCGGCACCGCTGGCATGGCCTGCCCCGCTGTCATAGCTCCAGCTGCCCTTGCGACCGGCCAACTCGGCCTCCCCGGCCAGCGCCGCACTCGGTTGCACCTTGGAGCGCACATCCGCCGGCACGGAGGGGGCGGGCTTGGGCGTGATCCCGGGCGTTGCGCCCCGCACGCGTTCGCGCGCCGCAGCCATCTCGGCCCGGATCTGCTCGGCGTTGTCTTTGGGCCGACCGGTCTCGCCACATACGGCAACCGCCAGCACGCCGCCCACGATCAGCCACGCGAGCACGCCCATGAACGCCCCTTGCAGGAACGACCACCCCACGACCATCAAACCAACCGTGGTCATGATGCCCAACAGGACACCAATCCCCCAGCACGTGATCGTGCAGGTCATGTCTTTGCGTTGTGTTGCCATACCGGTTCTCCCCCTAAATCAAGACGCTTTCAGTAAACGTCACCCTTTGTAACGCGGGAAGAAAATTCTGTCTCTCCTCCCGACGCAAGGGTTTTCGCCTGTGCGACCCACTCGTCCCGCGACGCCCGTCCCTTGAACCCCTCGAGGTTCTCGTCGACCCAGGCGAGTTCAGCGTCGGACCAGGCCGCGATCTGGTCGAAATGATAAATCCCCATGCTGTTCAGCAAGGTCTCGAGCTTGGGGCCCACGCCCTTGATCTTCTTGAGATCGTCCGCACCGCCCGCGCGGGCACTCTCCAGCATCTTGGGCTTGGCGCCCTGCTGCGGGGCGGCGGCCCCGTACTTCCAGTTGCCCTTGCGCGTGGCCAACTCGGCCTGCCCCGGCAGAACGGCGGTCGGCGTGACCTTGGGCGCCTCGGCAGGGGTCGCTGCGGGCGCGACCGCCGGGTCGGGCGCGGCCTCGGCCGCAACGGATTTGGCTTCTGCCACCGGGGCGTCCTGGCGGTTCGCGGGCTTGGGCAGCGCGGCGTCCTTGCCGAGCCAGGGTGCCGTCAGCGGCACTTCGGAGCCGTCGATCCGCTTGAGCGTATCGCCCAGGTCCACCGCCAGACGCGCGGAGGCGTTATAGGGATCCTTGCCGGCCTCGTACTCGGTCAGGCTTGTCAACCCGCCCGCAGGCTCCGAGGTGTAGCGGCCGTTTTGCGGGCCGGGCACGGGCACCTCGCCGGCAGCCATCCTGTCCAGCAGAGCCGAGAAGCTCTCCACCGTCAGGTCCTCGTAATAATCCTTGCCGATCTGGGCCATGGGCGCGTTGGCACAGGAACCGAGGCACTCGACCTCTTCCCAAGAGAACTTGCCATCGGCGCTCAGCTGATGGGCGCGCGGCGCGATCTTCTCCTTGCAGACCGCGACCAGGTCCTCCGCCCCGCAGATCATGCAGGAGGTCGTGCCGCAAATCTGGATATGCGCCACGGATCCAACGGGTTGCAGCTGGAACATGAAGTAGAATGTCGCCACTTCCAGCGCCCGGATATAGGGCATGTCCAGCATGTCCGCGACGTATTCGATGGCGGGTTTGCTGAGCCAGCCTTCCTGTTCCTGCGCGCGCCACAGGATCGGAATGATCGCGCTGGCCTGTCGCCCCTCGGGAAACTTGGTCATCTGCGTCAGCGCCCAGGCCTCATTCTCGGGCGTGAACGCGAAATCCGCGGGTTGTTCGGCGTGAAGACGACGCAGCATCAGATCGTTTCCCTCAGTGGCGCAACCTGTTCGAGGATCAGCAGAAGCCGCTCGACCAGTTGCGGTAAATACGTCTCGATAAAGCTGCGCAACTCGGCGCGCAGCCAGATGGCCAAACCGGCCAGATAGGCGACCAACAGGCCCGCAAGGGCGATCAGCCCGACGATCATGCCCAGCAGGGACGAACGTGATGCCTTCCCCGCCGCGGCACTTGCCCAGAAGGACAGACCGAAAACCGCCCCGAACCCGACCGCGATCCACATCATCCGCGATCTCCCCGGCACAGCGCCCCACGCGGGGCGCGCTGCGCACCCACCTTGCAGGCGGCGGGCCCGACAGGGGCGGTGATCGAAGGCAGGCACATGGTCGTTTCTTTCATTCTCTCGTTTCCCGGGGCGGGTGCGGTCACACCGCCGCCGACCCGAAGCTGCCCATGGCGACGAACAGCGCGATGGTGCCGATCACGGTCAGGGCGCCGCCCAGAACCAGCCGGCCCCGCTGGTGGTTGAGCGCGCCCATCACACCGACGACCAGCCCGACGCAGATCCCGATCAGCGATACGCCGAGCACAACCTGTGCAACCATCATGCTCATCGATCGATCTCCCCGAAAACCACGTCCATGGTGCCGATGATCGCGGCCACGTCCGCCAGCTGGTGACCCTTGGCCACATGGTCCATCGATTGCAGGTGCAGATACCCGGGCGCGCGGATCTTGGCGCGGTAGGGCCTGTTGGTGCCATCGGATTTCAGGAACACGCCGAACTCGCCCTTGGGCGCCTCGACCGCGGCATAGACCTCACCCGCGGGCACGTGGAACCCCTCGGTATAGAGCTTGAAGTGATGGATCAGCGCCTCCATCGAGGTCTTCATGTCCGCCCGCGACGGTGGGGTCAGCTTGCCGCGCGCCAGCACGTCGCCCTTGGTCTCGCGCAGCTTGACGATGGCCTGCTGGATGATCTTGAGGCTCTCGCGCATCTCCTGCATCCGCACGAGATAGCGATCGTAGCAGTCGCCGTTCTTGCCCACGGGGATCTGGAAGTCGAACTCGTCGTAGCATTCATAGGGCTGCGCGCGGCGCAGATCCCAGGCCAGGCCCGAGCCGCGCACCATCACGCCGGAATAACCCCATTCGAGGATCTCCTCCTCGGTGACCACGCCAATGTCGCAATTGCGCTGCTTGAAGATCCGGTTTTCCGTCAGAAGCCCGTCGATATCGTCCATGACGGACGGGAACTCGTGGCTCCAGGCCTCGATGTCGTCCAGCAGGTCCGGCGGCAGGTCCTGGTGCACGCCACCGGGCCGGAAATAGGCCGCGTGAAGCCGCGCGCCGCAGGCCCGCTCGTAGAACACCATGAGCTTCTCGCGCTCCTCGAAGCCCCAGAGCGGCGGGGTCAGCGCGCCCACGTCCATCGCTTGCGTGGTGATGTTCAGCAGATGGTTCAGGATGCGCCCGATCTCGCAATAGAGCACCCGGATCAGGGAGCCGCGCCGGGGCACGACCGTGCCGGTCAGCTTCTCGATGGCCAGGCACCAGGCGTGCTCCTGGTTCATCGGGGCGACGTAGTCGAGCCGGTCGAAATAGGGCAGGTTCTGCAGGTAGGTGCGGCTCTCCATCAGCTTTTCGGTGCCGCGGTGCAGAAGCCCGATATGGGGATCGCACCGCTCCACGATCTCGCCGTCCAGCTCCAGCACCAGCCGCAGCACCCCGTGGGCCGCCGGGTGCTGAGGCCCGAAGTTGATGTTGAAGTTGCGGATCTTCTGCTCGCCCGTGAGGGCATCGTCGAAATTCGTGCCGTCCATCATCGGTTACACTCCAACTTCTGCCGCGTGCCAGCCCGCAGGGATGCGGCCGATCAGGCGGTGTACATGGTCATATTGCGGCGCCAGCGCCTCGGCCGCGATGGCGCGGCGGCCCGGCTCCAGCGCGATGGGCGCGCTTGCATGCACCCGGGTCTCCAGCGGCGCGGGGCGCGACGCGATCCCGAGAAAGGCACAGATCCGCGCCACGGTCTCGGGGCGGAACAGCTCTTCGTAAAAGCCCAGGAAGCGGTCCTTTTCGGGGATCGCCGACAGGATCCGCGTCAGCGGCCCCTCGTAGTCGCAGCGCTCCGCCAGGGCCTTCTCTTCGCCCCGGGTCCAGCGGTCGAAGATCCAGTTGGCCCGATCGGCGATGTCCTTCTCGGACCCGCCCTTCCAGCCCGCCATCATGCGGATATTGGACCACAGCCGGTCGATGGGATCGCGCAACAGGTAGATGAATTTCGTCACCGGTCCGAGGGCGGCCATGGACCGCAGACGGTCCTCCGAGAGCAGCGCATAGGCCGGCGTGATATCCCCCACGACCCTCGCGCCCTTGCGCCCCTTTTTGAGGAAGGCGACATAGGCCTGGGGCCGCTCGACCCCCTGCCCCAGCAGGCCGAGATAGCGGTCGATCTCGGCCACTTCGAAACGCAGCCTGTCATGCTCGGCGCCCGAGGCGTCGCGCATCCGCGCCCGCAGACCCGCCCGCTTGTCACATAGCCCGTCGATCTGCTCCATCACCTGGTCGCGATCCAGTGCGTCGAAGTAATGCAGCTCCTTGTGGGTCCAAAGATGCACCTCCGGGTGGCGATCCAGGTAGTACTGGAGCCAGCTCGTGCCCGCTTTCGTGGCACCGATCCCGAACAGGAGCGTGACATCGGCCATCGGCTCAGCCCTTGGCCTCTGCTTTGTCGTCGGTCTTCTCGTCGCCGGGCAGGATGTATTCCGCGCCTTCCCAGGGCGACATGAAGTCGAACTGACGGTATTCCTGCACCAGGTTCACCGGCTCATATACGACGCGCTTCTTCTCCTCGTCATACCGCACCTCGGTGTAGCCCGTGGTCGGGAAGTCCTTGCGCAGCGGGTAGCCGCGAAACCCGTAATCCGTGAGGATCCGCCGCAGGTCGGGATGGCCCGAGAACAGGATGCCGAACATGTCGAACACCTCGCGCTCGAACCAGTTGGCCGACGGGTGTTCGGAGATGATCGAGGGCACGATGTCGTCCTCGCGCACCGGCACCCGGATGCGGATGCGGTGGTTCTGGTACATCGACAGGAAGTGGTAGACCACGTCGAAGCGTTGCGCGCGCTCGGGGTAGTCCACCGCCGTGATGTCGATCAGGGTGGAGAACTTGCAGGTCGCGTCCGTCTTGAGAAACGCCACCAAGCCGACAATCGAATTCGGTGTTGCCACCACGGTCAGCTCGTCATGGGCGATCTCGGTCGAGATCACGCAATCGGGGCGTTTCATCTCGATATGAGCGGCCAGCTCCTGGAGGGCTGCGGTCATGGTCGTCTCTCCTGCGCGTCCGCGCATCTGTCGTCCTGCGCGCGGCACAGCACGCGCTCGTTCATACCGCGTCGCCGCGGCCAACGCGCGTCACCGCACGATCGTTCCGGTCCGGCGGATCTTGCGCTGCAACTGCAACAGACCGTAGAGCAGCGCCTCCGCCGTCGGCGGGCAGCCGGGGACATAGATGTCCACGGGCACCACGCGGTCGCAGCCGCGCACCACCGAATAGCTGTAATGGTAATAGCCCCCGCCATTGGCGCAGGACCCCATCGAGATCACGTAGCGCGGCTCGGGCATCTGGTCGTAGACCTTGCGCAGCGCGGGCGCCATCTTGTTGGTCAGCGTGCCGGCCACGATCATCACGTCCGACTGGCGCGGCGAGGCGCGCGGCGCGATCCCGAAGCGTTCGGCATCGTAGCGCGGCATCGAGGTGTGCATCATCTCGACCGCGCAGCAGGCCAGACCGAAGGTCATCCAGTGCAGCGAGCCGGTGCGCGCCCAGTTGATGATGTCCTCGGTCGAGGTCAGCAGAAAGCCCTTGTCCTGCAACTCGTTGTTGAGAAGTTGCGTCGCGTGCTCCTTGTCGGGGCCTGCGTCATAGGCTGCGGTGCTCACTCCCATTCGAGGGCTCCTTTTTTCCATTCGTAGGCGAACCCGATCGTCAGGACCGCCAGGAAAACCATCATGCTCCAGAACCCGACGACCCCCACATCCTGGAACGCCACCGCCCAGGGGAAGAGGAACGCGACCTCCAGATCGAAGATGATGAAGAGAATCGCCACCAGGTAGAAGCGCACGTCGAACTTCATCCGCGCATCGTCGAAGGCGTTGAACCCGCACTCATAGGCCGACACCTTCTCGGGGTCCGGATTGCGCACCGCGAGGATCACCGCAGCGAGGATCAGGACAAGGCCCAATCCGATGGCAATCGCCAGGAAAACAAGGATCGGAAGGTATTCTCGAAGCAACTCTTCCACGTGGGGCTCCTTCCTGCGGCGCGCCGGGGCAGGCGCTCGTGGGCTCAGATCATGTCGGTCCGGTCGGGGCGGGTCTACCGTTGCATACCGAGCCGGTCAACAGAACCGCCTGCGGCAAACACGCCTCCGATTTGTCCCGAGTGTAAGACCCTTGCGGGCGGGTGCCAGAGACGGGGTGACGCAGGCGCCTCACCCGGCGCCCTTCCCGCGCCGCGACCATAGCACAAAACCGAACCTGCGATACAGGTTTTACCGCGAACGGCGCGTCTCGCGTCCCTCTTGACGCAAACGGGGCGCATCAGGCAGGGTTTCCTTAATTTTCAGCCAATGAAGGATTACCCATGATCAAACGCTTTTTTCACGCTGCGCTCTGCACTGCCCCATTGCTCGCGGCCCTTCCCGCCTCCGCCGCCACCGTGTTCGAGGCAAACCCCCTTGGGCCCGGCGGTTTCGACATTACGGCGACCGCGCCCTCTTCGATCGCACCTGCGTCGATCACCTATCTCGACACGGTGTTCGGCGGGGCGGCCCTCGTCATCAGCGGGAAAGAGAGCTTCTCCGGCGTGCTCGCCTCCGGCCGCGACATGGTCTCTCTGAGCTTCGAGGTCTATGAACCGAATACGCCGCAACTGCTCGAGGGCTGTAATGCGGTCTGCGAGGACAGCACCTTCACCCTGGCGCTGTTCGACGATGGCACGGAGGTGTTCTCGGCCAGTTTCAGCCCCACGGACAATACCGAACAACTGGTGGAATTCTCCGGACTGCCCGGCGTGGTTTTCGATACCTTCACGATCACCGAAACCGTCGGCGGCATCGACAACGAGTTCTTCGCAAATTTCGAAGCCGGTCTCGCGCCGATCCCCCTGCCCGCGCCGGCGCTGCTGTTGCTGGCGGGGCTCGGCGGGCTGGGGATGCTGCGCCGGAAGCGCTCGGCCCCGGCGCAGTCCTGACCTAGCGGCTCGCGGGCTGGCTGGCGCCCACCTGCGCCCCGGCGGCGGCGCCAAGCAAGGTGGCGGCGGTACGGCCGCTGCCACTGCCGATCTGGTTGCCCACTGCCGCCCCGGCGAGCGCGCCGGTGGCTGCATTGATGGTCTGGTTGTCACTGCAACCGGCGACGGCCCCGGCGCCGATCACGACGAGGCCCAAAACGAAACTGCGAGATAGGGTCATATTTCCTGTCCTTTTACTGCACGCACTGCCTGTCCCGACAGCCTGCGTGAAAGGATGCGGCCGCAACCGCCGCAACGCAAGAGGTCTCACGCGCGCCCAATGCGCAAGCGCGGTTTCCAGCCGGTTCCGCCCGGACAGATCAGGATGCCCATCGCGCTTTGCGCTTGTCGAAGAAGGCGGCGATCCCCTCGGCCGCCTCGTCGCTTTCCCACCTTTCGCGCAGCGCCGCCACGGTCGCGTCGATCTGCGCCTCGGTGACCGTGCCGCCCAGCTCCAGCGTCAGCGCCTTGGCCGCCGCCACCGCCCCCGGCGCCACCGCGAGATAGGGCGCCACCTCGGCCTCCACGGCGGCGTCCAACTCCGCCTCCGGCACCGCCCGCGCCAGAAGGCCCAGCCGGACCGCCTCGGCCCCATCGAAGAGCCGGGCCGACATGAACACCCGCCGCGCGCAGGCCTGGCCCATGCGCGCTACAACATAGGGCCCGATCGTCGCCGGGATCAGCCCGAGCCGCGTCTCGGTCAACCCGAACCGGGCGTCCTGCACCCCCACCGCCACGTCGCAGACGGCCATCAGCCCGACACCCCCGCCGAAGGCCTGCCCCTGGATACGCCCGATCACCGGCTTGGGCAGCGTGTTCCACGCGCCCAGCATCTGCGCCAGGCTGCGCGCCTCCCGCGACCGGGTGTCAGGGTCCGCCGCCATCTGCGCGCGCATCCAGCCCAGATCGCCACCGGCGCAGAAACTCCGGCCCGCCCCGGTCAGCACCACCACCCGGACCGCCGCATCCGCGGCAAGGCTCCGGGCGAGACCGTGCAACTCGGCGATCATCGCGGCATTCATGGCGTTGTGCTTGTCCGGGCGCGCCAGGGTGACCGTCACGACCCCGCGCCCGTCCCGCGCAACCTCAAGTGTCTCGAATCTCGTCATGCGCGCTCCTTTCGGCGCAGGGCCCGCGCCATCTGCGCCGCCCGGTCCAGCGCGTCGCGATCGAGCCCGGTCTCGTAACCGGCCGCCGCGAGATGCGCCGCCACGGCCTCGGTCGCCACGTTGCCCGCCGCTCCGGGCGCATAGGGACAGCCCCCCAGCCCCCCGGCGGAGGCATCGAAGACCCGCAGCCCCGCGTCGAGTGCGGCATCGATATTGGCCAGGGCCCGCCCGGCGGTGTCGTGGAAATGCCCGGCCAGCTCCGCCGCGGGCAGCTCCGCCAGCACGGCCTCCAGCATCCGCGCCACCGCCCGAGGGGTCGCGCGCCCCAGCGTCTCGCCCAGCGAGACCTCGTAGCATCCCAGCGCCCGCAGGCGCGCGGCCACCCGCGCGACCGCCTCGGGCGGGGTCGGGCCGTCATAGGGGCACTCCGTCACGCAGGAAACATACCCCCGCACCGGCAGCGCGGCCTCCGCCGCCGCCGCGCAGATCGGCGCGAACCGCGCAAAGCTCTCGTCGATCGAACAGTTCAGATTGGCCTGCGAGAACCCCTCGCTCGCCGCCCCGAAGATCGCCACCTCGTCGGCCTGCGCGGCCAGGGCCGCCTCGAACCCGCGCAGGTTCGGCGCCAGCGCGCCGTACCGCACCCCCGGCGCGCGGGCGATCCCGGCCAGCACCTCGGCGCTATCGGCCATCTGCGGCACCCATTTCGGGCTGACGAAGCTCGCCACCTCGATCCGCCGGAAGCCGACGCGGCTCAGCGTATCGACCAGGGCGACCTTCCGCGCGGTCGCGATCACCCCCGGCTCGTTCTGCAAACCGTCGCGCGGGCCGACCTCGACGATCTCGACCGCATGGCTCATGGCCGGTCATCCAGCGGCGCATAGAAGTCGCGGTCATAGATGCCCGTTCCCGGCTCCGGCAGCGAGGCCTGGAACGCGGGCCGCTCGGCCATGCGCGCATACCAGTCCGCCAGCGCCGGATACGGCTCCAGCGCCGCGAAATGCCGCCCCATGTAGACCGCCTGCCCGACGCTGACATCCGCCGCCGAAAACCCGCTTTCCAGAAGTGTGCGCGCCGCGAACCCCTTGGTCAGCCTGGCCTCCAGCGCGGCATAGCATTTCTCCAGCCGCCGCGCCTCCAGCCGGGTCAGGATCGGGGAGCGCATGGCGTCGTCGTAGAGCATCACATGCTGCTGGGTCAGGGCCGCCACATGGGCGCTGAGCGTCTCGGCGAAATGCACCAGGACCAGCCAGTCCATCCGCTCCATGCTGCCGGGGCTGCGGCCCAGCCCGTCGGGCGAGAACCGCTCGCACAGGTACTCGGTGATGGCGCCGGTCTCGACCATGACCTCGCCGTCGATCTCCAGGGCGGGCACCCGGCCCGCGGGCGACAGGGCCAGGAATTCCGGGCTGCGCAAGGTCTTGTCGAAGGGATAGATCCGGATTTCGGCGTCCAGCCCCAGCTCCTGGATGAGCCACAGGGTCCGCATGGACCGGGTCTGCGGGCAGTGATGCAGGCGGATCATTCGGCGGCCTCCTCCGGGCTCTCATCCGTGCGCTCGTTTGGGGTTTCGTCGGGGGCCAGCAGGATCAGCGGCGCTCCGGCGCTGACCTGTGCGCCCTCGGCCACCAGAACCTCCGACACCACCCCGTCCCGGCCCGCCGTCAGCGTATGCTCCATCTTCATCGCCTCCAGGATCGCGAGCCGCGCGCCCTGCGCCACGGTATCGCCGGGGGCGACGAACACCGCCTTCACCAGCCCCGGCATCGGCGCCTCCACATGGCCCGCCCCCGGTCCCGCCGCCCCGGCCCGGTGCAGCGGGTCGGGCGCGGTGAAGTGGTAATTGTTGCCCCAGAACACGCTGACGCCCGCGGCATGGACGACGATCCGCGCCGGTGTCGGTGCGCCGTCCACCCACCAGGCCCCGCCGCGCCGGGTGATCTCGTGGGTCGCCTCCCCGATGCCCACCCGGAAACTGCCGGCCCCGCGTGTCTCGATCCGGGCCTCGATCTCCGCCTCGCCGAACCGCAGCCCCTGCGCCTGCACCAGCGGCGCCCATAGCGTGAACCCCGCCCCGTCCGGCCCCCCTTCATGGAGCCCCGCCGCCCCGAGCGCCGCCAGCGCGCGCGCCCGGCTGCACGGCACCGGCGCGGGCGACAGGGTCTCGACCTCCCGGTCGATCAGGCCGGTATCCACCTCGCCCGCAAAAAACCCGCCATGCCGCGCCAACGCCCGCAGAAAGGCGAGGTTCGTCACCGACCCGGCCACCTCGCACCCCGCCAGCACCCGGTCGAGCTTGCGCAAGGCGCTTTGCCGCGTCGGGCCATGGACCACCAGCTTGGCGATCATCGGATCGTACCACGGGCTGATCTCGTCGCCCGCGCGCACCCCGGTTTCGATCCGCGCATCCGCCGGAAAGGCCAGATGGGTGAGCCGCCCGGTCGCAGGCAGAAAGCCCTTGGGCACGTCCTCCGCATAAAGCCGCGCCTCGAAGGCGTGCCCCCGCAAGGACAGATCCTCTTGCCGCGCGGGCAAAGGCTCCCCCGACGCCACGCGCAATTGCCACGCCACCAGGTCGACGCCGGTCACCGCCTCGGTCACCGGATGCTCCACCTGCAGGCGCGTGTTCATCTCCATGAACCAGAACCGATCCGGGCGCAGCCCGTCGCTGGCGTCCACGATGAACTCCACCGTGCCCGCCCCGGCATAGCCGATGGCCTCCGCCGCCCGCACCGCCGCCGCCCCCATGGCCGCGCGCATCTCCGGCGTCATGCCGGGGGCTGGCGCTTCCTCGATCACCTTCTGGTGACGCCGCTGGAGCGAACAGTCCCGCTCGAAGAGATGCACCGCCCGCGCACCATCCCCGAACACCTGCAGCTCGATATGGCGCGGCGTCGCCACGTATTTCTCCAACAGCACATGGTCATTGCCAAACGCACCGCGCGCCTCGGCCCGGGCCGCCTCCAGCGCACCGGCGAACCCCTCCGGCCCCTCGACCCGGCGCATGCCCTTGCCGCCGCCGCCCGCCACGGCCTTGATCAGCACCGGATAACCGATCGCCTCGGCCTCCGCCGCCAGGCGCGCGGGGTCCTGATCCGCCCCCTGGTAGCCGGGCACAACCGGCACGCCCGCCTCCGCCATCAGCGCCTTGGCGGCATCCTTCAGGCCCATCGCCCGGATCGCCGCCGCCGAAGGCCCGATGAAGACCAGCCCGGCCGCCGCCACGGCCTCCACGAAATCCGGGTTCTCCGACAGAAAGCCGTAACCGGGATGGATCGCCTCCGCCCCGGTCGCCCTGGCCGCGGCGATGATCGCCTCCCCCCGCAGGTAGCTGTCACGCGGCGCGGCCCCGCCGAGGTTCACCGCCATATCCGCCATGGCCACATGCCGCGCCCCGGCATCCACGTCGGAATGCACCGCCACGGTCTGCACCCCGAGCCGCCGACAGGTGTCGATGACGCGGCAGGCGATCTCGCCCCGGTTCGCGATCAGGATACGCTCAAACACCGGCCCATCCCTTCCTTGTTCCCCAAATACTCATCTCCCGGTCCCGCCGACCCTCGCCCACGCCTGCCACGCCCGCCGGCCGCGCAACGCAAAGAGAGGCGCGCGCGACCGTCACATCCGGAACACGCCGAAGCGCGTCTCCTCGATGGGCGCATTCAGCGCCGCGCGCAACGACAGCGACAGCACCGCGCGCGACTTGCGCGGGTCCACGATCCCGTCATCCCACAGCCGCGCCGAGGCATAGAGCGGATGCGATTGCGCCTCGAACATCTCGATGGTGGGCTGCTTGAACGCGGCCTCCTCTTGCGCCGACCAGCTGCCGCCCTTGCGCTCGATGGCGTCGCGCTTCACCGTCGCCAACACCCCCGCCGCCTGCGCCCCGCCCATGACCGAGATCCGCGAGCTCGGCCAGGACCACATGAAGCGCGGCTGATAAGCTCTTCCCGCCATGCCATAATTCCCCGCCCCGAAGGAGCCGCCCACGACCATGGTGATCTTCGGCACCGCGGTCGTCGCCACCGCCGTTACCATCTTGGCCCCGTGGCGCGCGATGCCTTCGTTCTCGTACTGCCGCCCGACCATGAACCCGGTGATATTCTGCAGGAAGACCAGCGGGATCTTGCGCTGGCTGCACAGTTCCACGAAATGCGCGCCCTTCTGGGCGGCTTCGGAAAACAGCACCCCGTTATTGGCGACGATCCCCACCGGGCAGCCCTCGATATGGGCGAACCCGGTCACCAGCGTCTCGCCGAAGCGCGGCTTGAACGCATCGAAGCGCGAGCCATCCACGATCCGCGCGATCACCTCGTGAATATCGTAGGGAACGGAGAGGCTTGCAGGCACAAGCTCAAGTAATTCCTCAGGATCGTAAGCCGGGGCCTCCGGGCTCTGCCACACCACCGAAGAAGGTGCCGCCCGGTTCAGCGACGCCACCGCCTGCCGCGCCAGCGCCAGCGCATGGGCGTCATCCTCGGCCAGCGCATCGGCCACGCCCGACAGGCGGGTGTGCACATCGCCCCCGCCCAGATCCTCGGCGCTCACCACCTCGCCCGTGGCGGCCTTCACCAGGGGCGGCCCGGCCAGGAAAATCGTGCCCTGCGCCTTCACGATGATCGTCACGTCCGACATCGCGGGCACATAGGCACCCCCCGCCGTACACGACCCCATCACCACGGCGATCTGCGGAATGCCCGCCGCCGACATCCGCGCCTGATTGTAGAAGATCCGCCCGAAATGGTCCCGGTCGGGGAAAACCTCGTCCTGGTTGGGCAGGTTGGCGCCCCCGCTATCCACCAGGTAGATGCAGGGCAGATGGCATTCCGCCGCGATCTCCTGGGCGCGCAGGTGCTTTTTCACCGTGATCGGATAATAGGTGCCGCCCTTCACCGTGGCATCGTTGCACACGACCATCACGTCCTGGCCGTGCACGCGGCCCACCCCGGCAATCGCCCCGCCACAGGGCGCCGCCCCATCGTGGAGCCCGTGCCCCGCCGTCGCGCCCACTTCCAGAAACGGCGATCCGGGGTCGAGCAGGTTTGCCACCCGGTCCCGCGGCAGCATCTTGCCCCGGGCCACATGACGCGCGCGGGCCGCCTCTCCGCCGCCGGCCGCGGCCAGGGCTGCCACCTGCGACACCTGCGCAAGTGCAGCGAGATGGGCCGCGCGATTGGCCGCCCCCTCGGAGGTACCCGCAACCCAATTCGTGTTCAGTTTCATGTCACAAGCCCCGTATCTCGGATCGGTTTCGGGGTGGGTGCCATCATGCCGCAGGTGCGAAATCCGGCGGTTTGACCTGTATCAAAGTTGGCGCAATCCCCCGACGTCAGAAGAGGGCCCGAACCAAGAAGAGGGACAGACCCATGAAGACACACCTCCTGACGACCGCCGCCGCGCTCGTGCTCACATCCGCCGCCCCGGCGCTCGCGCAATCGGCCGGCGACTGGACCTTCGGTGTCGGTATCATCAACGTGAACCCGGACTCCGACAATGGCTCGGTCGTAGACGGCACGCTGGACGTGGAGGTCGGGTCCGACACGCAACTGTCGCTGACGGCGGAGTACTTCTTCACCGACAATATCGGCCTCGAAATCCTCGCCGCGACCCCGTTCACCCATGACATCGATGTCGGCGACGGCGCCGTCACCGGCGAAACCAAGCACCTGCCGCCGACCGTCTCGGTGAACTACCACTTCACGCAGTTCAGCGGGTTCAAGCCCTATGTGGGCGTCGGCATCAACTACACCAACTTCTTCGAAGAGAAGTCTTCCGCCGGCACGCTGGAGCTGGACGACAGCTGGGGTCTCGCTGCGCAGATCGGTGTGGACATCCCCGTGACCGAGCGCGGCGCGCTGCGCCTCAACGCCCGCTACATCGACATCGAAACCGATGCCAAACTGAACGGGGCGGATATCGGCACGGTCAAGATCGACCCGGTCGTTCTGAACGTGGCTTACGTCTTCACCTTCTGATCTGGTCCGAAGCCGCACATCCCGGGGCGCATCCACGCGGTGCGCCCTTTTTCGCGCCGTGACACAGCCCGTGCTCATGTCTGGGGCCTCTGGGCGCGCTCGCGCCCGGTGAAGGCCAGCCCCCCGTCGCGGCGGATGTAGTAGTCCCAAGCCTCCTGCGTGCCCTGGGGCCGGCAGCGCACGACCAGCCAGACACCGGGATCGCGCCCCGGCACCGCCGCGCAATCGGTCAGCACCGCCGTGCCCTCCCCCTCAAGCCGCGCGTGATCCGCAAGATACTGCGCCGCGTAGTGGTTGATCACCGCCGTCTCGTCCAGCGCCGCGCGCTGCATGCCCAACCGTACCCCGTTCGCCGCCAGGATCAACACGATGATCCCCAGCGGCAGGAACCACAACCACCGCGGCCACGCCATCGCCTCACGCCTCCGGCCCCATGGTCATGCCATGGCCGCCATCAATTCGCGCCCGACCAGCATGCGCCGGATCTCCGACGTGCCCGCGCCGATCTCCATCAGCTTGGCGTCCCGGAACATCCGCGCCACGGGGCTGTCGTTGAGAAACCCCGCCCCGCCCATGGCCTGCACCGCCTGATGGGCGACCTTCATCCCCTCCTCGGAGGCATAGAGCACACAGGCCGCCGCGTCCTGGCGCGTCACCTCGCCCCGGTCGCAGGCCTTGGCGACCTCGTAGGCATAGGCCCGCGCCGAGTTCATCGCGGTATACATGTCGGCGATCTTGCCCTGCATCAGCTGGAAATTCCCGATCGGCTCCCCGAACTGCCGCCGCTCGGTCATATACGGCATGACCTCGTCGAGACAGCCCGCCATGATCCCGATATTGACCCCCGACAGCACCACGCGCTCGTAATCCAGCCCGGACATCAACACCGCGACCCCGCGCCCCTCCTCGCCCAGCACGTTCTCGAAGGGCACCTCCACATCCTCGAAAATCAGCTCCGCGGTGTTCGACCCGCGCATCCCCAGCTTGTCGAAATGGGGCGAGGTGGAGAAGCCCGCCATCTCCTTTTCGATCAGAAACGCGGTGATTCCCTTCGATCCCGCCTCCGGGTCGGTCTTGGCATAAACCACCAACGTATCGGCATCCGGCCCGTTGGTGATCCAGTATTTCGTGCCGTTCAGCCGGTAGTGATCGTTGCGCTTCTCGGCGCGCAGCTTCATGCCCACCACGTCCGACCCGGCCCCGGCCTCGGACATGGCCAGCGCCCCCACATGGGCGCCCGAGACCAGCTTGGGCAGGTATTTCTCCTTCTGCGCGTCAGTGCCGTTCAGCTTGATCTGGTTGACGCACAGGTTCGAATGCGCGCCATAGCTCAGCCCGATGGAGGCCGACGCGCGGGAGATTTCCTCGACCGCGACCGTATGGGCCAGGTATCCCATCCCGGCCCCGCCATAAGCCTCGTCCACGGTGATGCCCAGCAGGCCCAGCTCCCCCATCTCGGGCCAGAGCGCGTTGGGAAACGCATTGCTCCGGTCGGTCTCGGCGGCGAGCGGCTTCACCCGCTCCTGCGCCCAGCGATGGACCATCTCGCGCAGGGCTTCCACCTCTTCGCCGAGATCGAACTTCATGGATGCCATGAACATGGGCGCCCGCTCCTCCCAAAATTGAACGCTTGTTCATTTGTAGGCATGGTGAGGGAGTCTGTCCAGAGGAATTGCGCGCGCCGAGGCGCACGCCCGAAAGGGGGCGCTGCCCCCGTCGCCCTGGCGGGCGCCTCCCCCGGGATATTTATCGACTTGAGCCCAGGGTCATTCCGCCGCCATGGCCCCTGGCAGGCGCCGGGCCTCGTCGGCCAGGATCCGCGCGATCTGCGCGCAATCGGCCTCCGAGAAGGTCAGCGGGAGGCGCAGGTCGAGCAGGGTCGCAAGGACACGGTCCGTGCGCGGCAGGGTCTGGGCCGGGGCGTAGCGCCAGCTGTCATAGCGCGAGGTAAAGCCCACCGGCTCCGCCGCGCCGAACCATTTAAGCTCCACCCCGCGCGCGGCACAGCGCGCCACGAAGGCCGCGATCGCCTGCGGGGCCGCCTCGGGCAGGCGGAACTGGAAGGACGAGGCGACGAATTGCTCTTTCCCGGGCCGATGCGGCAGTGCGAGGCCCTCGGCCCCTGCCAGGGCGGTCTCCAGCACCCGGTAAAGCGCATTCCAGCGCGCCGCCTGCCGCGGCAGGTCCGCCAGTTGCGGCCGCAGGACCGCCGCGCGCAGATGGTCCATCCGGCCCGAGACATTTGGCGTGTCGTATTTCACCCGCTCGAACACCTCCGGATCCGGCGCGGCCCCGTGACGGGCATAGAGCATGTAGCTCCCCGACAGCATCACCGCCCGCGCCATCAGTTCCGCATCGTCGGAGATCAGCAAGCCGCCCTCGCCGGAATTGATATGCTTGTAGGTCTGGGTCGAGAAACAGCCGAACGCCCCGAAGCGGCCCGTGGGCGTCCCGTCCCAGGCCGCCCCCATGGTGTGCGCGCAATCCTCGATCAGGGTCAGGCCATGGCGGGTGCAGATCGCGCCGAGCGCCTCCACGTCGCAGATATGGCCGCGCATATGGCTCAGCAGCAGGGTCCGCGCGTCGCCCGCCGCCGCCTTCGCCTCCAGATCGTCGAGATCAAGCACCAACTCCTCGGTCGTCTCCAGAAACACCGGCACCGCGCCCACCGCCGCCACCGCCCCCGGCACCGGGGCCAGGGTGAAGGCGTTGGTCAGCACCTTGTCGCCCGGGCCCACCCCCAGCGCGCGCAGGGCCGTGCCCATGGCATAGCCGCCCGAAGCCACGGCCAGGCAATACCGCGCCCCGGTCTGCGCGGCGAACTCCTGTTCCAGCAGGCCGACCTCGCCCAACTCGCCGGGGGCCAGGTTATAACGGTGCAACCGGCCCGAGCGCATCACCGCCACCGCCGCCGCGATGGCGGCCTCCGGGATCGGCTCCTGCTGAGTGAAATTGCCTTGGAAGATCTCGTCGGACATATCGGCCCCCTGCCCTGTTGCCCAAGGATTGGACCGATCGAGCCCAGCCGTCAATGGCCGGGATGGAGCCCCGAAAGCACCGCGTCCAGCCCGTCGTAATGATCGAGCAGCGCCTCGGGCGCCAGCTCGGCCACCGCGCGCCCGGTCGGCCCGAAGGTCACCAGAACCGACGGGATGCCCGCCGCGCGCGCGGTTTCCCGGTCGGTCACCGTGTCGCCGATCAGCACCGCGCGCGCCGGATCGCCGCTCACCCGCGCGATGGTCTCGAACAGGGGCGCGGGGTCGGGCTTGCGCACGGGCAGGGTGTCGGCCCCCACCAGGGCGGCGAACCGGTCGCGCACCCCCAGCCGGGTCATCAGCGTCTCGGCCAGCCCCGCGGGCTTGTTGGTGCAGATGCCCACCTTGTGCCCCGCGCCCCACAACCGCTCCACCGCCGCCATCGCGCCGGGATAGAGCCGCGTATGCACATCGATGGCCCCGGCATAGGCTTCCAGCAGGACGGGATAGTCCCGGTCCACATCCGCCTCGCTCCAGCCCTGGCCGAGCCGCTCCATCCCCAGCCGCAGCATCGCGCGCCCGCCGGCGAAGGCCGTCGCCGCATCGGCCAGCGGGTCGAGGGGCGCGCCCTGCCCGCGGGCCGCGAAACAGGCATTGGCCGCGGCGATCAGGTCCGCACTGGTATCGGCCAGGGTGCCGTCGAGATCGAAGATCACCGAAAGAGACATGCGCGCGCCTTTCCGCCTGCGGGGCGTGAGGGGGTGAAAAGAACGAAACACCAAGTGACATCGCCCCCGGTTGCGGGGCTTCGGGCTTTGCGTAATAGAACGGGGACCAAAGGTGAAGGACGGATGCATGGGCGTGGCGTTGATCGTGCTGGCGGCGGGGCAAGGCTCCCGGATGAACTCGGAGCTGCCCAAGGTGCTGCACCCGCTGGCGGGCGCGCCGCTGCTGGCGCACGGGCTGCGGGCGGGGGCCGCGCTCGACCCGGCGCGGATCGTGGTCGTCACCGGCCACGGCGCGGCAGCGGTGGAGGCCGCCACGGCGCAGCTGGCCCCCGAGGCCATCTGCGTCCGCCAGACCGAGCAGCTGGGCACCGGCCACGCGGTGGCCCAGACCGCCCAGGCGCTGGCGGGGTTCGGGGGCGATGCGCTCGTGCTCTATGGCGACACGCCCTTCATTTCTCCCGAGACGCTGCTGGCGATGCAGGCGGCGCGCGCGGCGGGCGCGGACATGGTCGTGCTGGGCTTCGAGGCGGCGGATCCCGGCCGCTACGGCCGGCTGGTGACCGACGGAGACGCGCTGCTGCGGATCGTGGAGGCCAAGGACGCCACACCCGACGAGCTGGCCCTCGACCTGTGCAATTCCGGCGTGATGATGGCCGACGCGCAGGTGCTGCTGCGGCTGGTCGCGGGGCTGTCGAACGACAATGCCTCCCGCGAGTACTACCTGACCGACACGATCGCCGCGGGCCGGGCCGAAGGCCTGCGCGCCAGGGTGGTGGTCTGCCCCGAGGCCGAAACCCTCGGCATCAACACCCGCACCGAACTGGCCGCCGCCGAGCAGGCCTTCCAGGCCCGCGCCCGGGCCCGGGCGCTGGAGGATGGCGTCACCCTCGCCGATCCCGCCACCACCCATTTCGCCGTCGACACGGTGATCGGCCGCGACGCCACCATCGGCCCCCAGGTCGTCTTCGGCCCCGGGGTCACCGTCGAATCCGGCGCCGAGATCCGCGCCTTCAGCCATCTCGAAGGCTGCCATGTCAGCCGCGGCGCCCGCGTCGGCCCCTTCGCCCGGCTCCGACCCGGCGCGGAGCTTGCCGAAAACACCCATGTGGGCAACTTCGTCGAGATCAAGAACGCCACCCTGGCCCAGGGCGCCAAGGTCAACCACCTGTCCTATATCGGCGACGCGGCCATCGGCGAGGCCAGCAATGTCGGCGCAGGCACCATCACCTGCAACTATGACGGCGTCTTCAAGCATCGCACCGAGATCGGCGCGCGCAGCTTCATCGGCTCCAACACCTGCCTCGTGGCCCCGGTCCGCGTCGGCGACGAGGCCATGACCGCGACCGGCACCGTGGTCACCCAGGACATCCCCGACGGCGCCATGGCCGTGGGCCGCACCCGCCAGGAAAACAAACCCGGCTTCGCACGCAAGTTCATGACCATGCTGCGCGCCAGAAAATCCGCGAAAGGAGCCCAGTGATGTGTGGCATTGTCGGCGTCCTCGGGCACAACCAGGCGGCCCCCCTGCTGGTGGAGGCGCTTAAACGGCTCGAATACCGCGGCTATGACAGCGCCGGTGTCGCCACGGTCCAGGACGGCCATCTCGACCGCCGCCGCGCCATGGGCAAGCTGGTGAACCTCAGCGACCTGCTGGTGGAAAACCCGCTCGCGGGCAAGGCCGGCATCGGGCACACCCGCTGGGCCACCCATGGCGTCCCGTCGGTCTCCAACGCCCACCCGCACCAGGCCGGGCCGGTCGCCGTGGTCCATAACGGCATCATCGAGAATTTCCGCGCCCTGCGCGCCGAGCTGATCGCCGATGGCGCCAATTTCGAATCCGAGACCGACACCGAAACCATCGCCCAGCTCTGCGCCCGCGAGCTGCGCGCCGGGGCCACCCCGGTCGAGGCCGCGCGCCGCACCATCGCCCGGCTCGAAGGCGCCTTTGCCCTGTGCTTTCTGTTCGACGGCCATGACGACCTGCTGATCGCGGCGCGCAAGGGCTCGCCGCTCGCCATCGGGCATGGCGATGGCGAGATGTTCGTGGGCTCCGACGCGCTGGCGCTCCACCCCATGACCGACCGGATCACCTACCTGGAGGAAGGCGACTGGGCCGTGGTCACCCGCGCCGGGGTGCAGGTCTTCGACGCCCGGGACACCGAGGTGCTGCGCCCCGAAACCCATGCCCGCATCGACGGCACCCAGATCGGCAAGGGCGGCCACCGCCACTTCATGGCCAAGGAAATCGCCGAGCAACCCAGCGTGATCTCCGACGTGCTGGGCCATTACACAAAGACCGGCACCCGGATCGACATGCCCGCCGAGCTGCCGGATTTCGCGCAGATCGACCGGCTGATCCTCGTGGCCTGCGGCACGGCCTTCTATGCCTGCCAGACCGCGAAATACTGGTTCGAGCAGCTGACCGGCCTGCCCGTGGACATCGACATCGCGTCGGAGTTCCGCTACCGCAGCCCGCCCATCGGGCCGCGCACCGCAGCCCTGTTCGTCAGCCAGTCGGGCGAGACCGCCGATACCCTGGCGGCCCTGCGCTACTGCGCAGGCAAGGCCGACCACATCCTGTCGATCTGCAACGTGCCGCAAAGCTCCATCGCCCGCGAAAGCACCGTCGCCCTGCCGACCCTCGCGGGCGTCGAGATCGGCGTCGCCTCGACCAAGGCCTTCACCTGCCAGCTCACCGTGCTGGCGCTGCTGGCGCTGCACGCCGCCCGACAGCGGGGCCATTGCGACGACGCAACCCTGGCCGAACATCTGACCGCCCTGCGCGGCCTGCCCGGCCTGCTCAACCTCGCGCTGGGCCAGGAGGCCGAGATCGAGACGGTCTCCCGCGAGCTGGCCGAGGCCCGCGACATCCTCTTTCTCGGGCGCGGCGCGATGTATCCCATCGCCCTGGAAGGTGCGCTGAAACTCAAGGAAATCAGCTACATCCACGCCGAAGGCTACGCCTCGGGGGAGCTGAAACACGGCCCCATCGCCCTGGTGGACCCCGCCGTTCCGGTGATCGTCTTCGCCCCCACCGACCCGCTCTTCGACAAGACCGTCTCGAACATGCAAGAGGTGATGGCCCGCCAGGGCAAGGTCCTGCTGGTCAGCGACGCCACCGGTCTCGACACGGCCGGCCCCGGCAGCTGGGCCACGATCCAGATGCCCCATGTGTCGCCCTTCCTCGCCCCGATCCTCTATGCGATCCCGGCGCAGCTGCTGGCCTATCACACGGCGGTCGCCAAGGGCACGGATGTGGACCAGCCCCGCAACCTCGCCAAATCCGTCACGGTGGAGTGAGCCATGGCCAGGCAGTTCCCCCGCATCGGCCTCGGCCACCAGGCGATGATCGAAGCCCAGAAGGTCTTCTTCGTCGCCACCGCCGCCGAGACCGGCCGGATCAATCTCAGCCCCAAGGGCATGGACAGTCTGCGCGTGCTGGGGCCGAACCGCCTCGCCTGGCTCAACGTCACCGGCTCGGGCAACGAGACCGCCGGGCACCTGCGCCAGAGCCCGCGCATGACGCTGATGTGGTGCAGCTTCGATGCCACCCCGATGATCCTGCGCGTCTATGGCACCGCCCGCGCCGTGCACCGCCGCGATGCGGATTGGGACGCCCTTGCCGCGCTCTTCCCCGGCGGGCCGGAAAAACGCCAGGTCTTCGACATGGATGTCGAGATGGTGCAAACCTCCTGCGGCTACGCGGTCCCCATGGCCGACGAGATGACCGAGCGGGACACCCTGAAGACCTGGGCCGCCGCCCGGGGCGCGGACGGGATCCGCGCATATTGGGCCGAGACCAACGCCGAAACCCTCGACGGTGCCCCCACCGGGATCGAGCGGAACCTGTGACCCCAGAGAGCGCGCTCGCCCGGATCACCGCCCATGCGGACCCTGAAAAGGCCGCGGGGATGGCCGCCTATCACAAGGTGGCGCGCCCCTATCTCGGGGTGCCCGTTCCGGTGCTCGACGATCTGGCGCGCGACTGGCGGCGGGCGCTCGACATCCCCGCCCGGGCCGCGCTGGCCTGCGCGCTCTGGGATACCAATATCCACGAAGCGCGGGTGGCGGCGGCCAAACTGCTGACCCAGGCCCGGCAGCGCCCCGACGACACGCCCAGCTGGGACGCGATCCTGGCCTGGGTGCCCCAGTTCGACGGCTGGGCGCTGGCCGATCACGCCTGCGCGGCGGGCGCGAAACGGCTGGTGGCCGATCCGTCCCGGCTAGATGTCGTCGAGACCTGGACCGGCTCCGATCACATCTGGACCCGGCGCGCGGCCCTGGTGATCACCCTGCCCTGGACGATACAGCGCGACGCCAAACCGGAGGATCTCGCGATCCGCGAACGGGTGCTCGGCTGGGCCGCGGGCTATGTGCCCGACCGCGACTGGTTCATCCAGAAGGCCATCGCCTGGTGGCTGCGCGATCTGTCGCGGCGCGACCCGGACCGGGTGCGGGCCTTTCTCGACATCCACGGCGCCGGGATGAAGCCCTTCGCCCGCCGCGAAGCCGCCCGCCTGTTGCCGCGCGCGGCGACGGAGGAAAGCTGAGGCTACGCAACGGCTTGCATGGATTGTCAGACAATGTGCCATACACTTGCCCGACAGGTGCCATACACTTGCCCGACAGGTATCCGACCGCGGAAACACCGGGGTTTCGCGGGCGGCCGGGCGCGGATGTGTCCGAGATAAAATCCCTATCAGAGAATCATGTTTTCACCCCGCGCGGACCTTGCGCCCCCCCGCCCCGCCCGGTAGCTTTGCGACATTGGGAGGTTGCCTCATGACCACGACACCACTGATCGACCCGTTCCAGCGCGCCATCGACTACCTGCGTGTTTCGGTGACCGACCGCTGCGATTTCCGCTGTGTGTATTGCATGTCCGAGAACATGACCTTCCTGCCCAAGAAGGAATTGCTGACACTCGAAGAGCTGGATCGCATGTGCTCCACCTTCATCCGGCTCGGGGTGAAGAAGCTGCGCATCACCGGCGGCGAACCCCTTGTGCGACGCGATATCATGACGTTTTTCGACCGCATGTCCCGACATCTGGACAGCGGCGCGCTGCGGGAGCTCACCCTCACGACCAACGGCTCGCAGCTGGAGAAATTCGCCGACGGCCTCTACGCTGCCGGGATGCGCCGGATCAACGTGTCGATGGACACGCTGGACGAGAAGAAGTTTGCCGAGATCACCCGCTGGGGCCGCCTGCCCCAGGTCCTGCGCGGGATCGACGCGGCCCAGAAGGCCGGATTACGCATAAAAATCAACGCCGTGGCGCTTAAGGGCTTCAACGAGGACGAGCTCTTCCCGATGGTCGACTGGTGCGCCGAGCGCGACATGGACCTGACCTTCATCGAGGTCATGCCCATGGGCGATATCGGCAACGAGAACCGGCTGGGCCAGTACTGGGCGCTGTCGGACCTGCGCAACACCCTGCGCGAACGGTTCACCCTGACCGAACTGGACGAGCGGACCGGCGGGCCCGCGCGCTATGTCCGGCTGGAAGAAACTGGGCAAAAACTTGGGTTTATCACCCCCCTGACCCATAATTTCTGCGAAAGCTGCAACCGAGTGCGCCTGACCTGCACGGGCGAGTTGTTCATGTGCCTGGGCCAGGAGGACAATGCCGACCTGCGCAAGCCCCTGCGGGAATATCCCGACGACGACCGCGCGCTGGAGAACGCCATCCGCGCGGCGATCGCCCTGAAGCCGAAGGGCCATGATTTCGACTATTCGCGCCAGCGCCTCGACGGGCAGATGACCCGACACATGAGCCACACGGGCGGCTGACCCCGCACGGCGGAGGGGGCGCTGCCCCGGCGGACCTGCGGTCTACACGCCGGAGTATCTCGGCCCGGATGGAATCCTGCGGCTTGCCGGGTCAACCGGTTGCGTATCGGGCCACGAAATTCCTGAGAATACGGGCACTTGCGCGCACATCCGCATGCTGGACCCGCGCGATGAGGGGCTCGGCCTCTTCGGGCGGGAAATACCCCTTGTCGCGATAGGCGCGGATGCGCAGGGCCACGCCGTCGCCATCGGCTTCGGGGTGGAACTGGGTCGCGTAGACATTTTGCCCGTAGCGGATCATCTGGAACGGGCACGCCTCGCCGCGCATCAGGTGCACGGCCCCCTTGGGCAGGTCCTGCAACGCCTCCTTGTGGCCGACGAAGGCGTCGAACCGGTCCGGCAGGTCGGCGAGGATCGGATCGGCGCGCCCGGCCTCGGTGCGTTCGCAGGGCACCGCGGCGACGCCCTCGCCATAGCGGCGCTTGGAGACCTCCGCACCCAGGTGATGCCCGAGCGCACCCATGCCGTAGCAGCAGCCCATGAACGGCACGTCGCGGCCCACCACCTCGGGCATGAGCGACAGGATCGCCGCCTCGATCCGCGCCTCGGTCGGTGTTTTCACCTCTGCGGGGTCGCTGATACAGCCCGGCCCGCCGCCGACGATCACGCCGGAATAATCCGCGAGATCAAGCTCATCGGGCAGTTTCTCGTGATCGAGACAGATCCGCTGCGTGTCCTGCGCGCGCAGGCCCGACTTGGTCAGGATCGCGGCATACTCGTCGTCGGACACCTCCGGTTCGGGGCGCAGTTGCAGGATCAGAAACGGCTTCATCCCCGCGAGGTACCCAAGCGGCGCGTCCGGCGCAAGCGCCGCGCGCCTCAGGAGGCGATGGGCAGCCGCGTCTCGACGATCTCGGCCCACCAGGAACAGCCCGCCGGGATCGCCTCGTCATTGAAGTTGTAGGCGGGGTGATGGACCGCCGCCGTGTCCCCATTGCCCACCAGGATATAGGCCCCGGGCCGCGCGTTCAGCAGATAGGCGAAATCCTCGCCCCCCATGACCAGCGGCGCCTCGGCGCAGTCGCCCGAGACCTTGCGCGCGACATCCGCGGCAAATTCCGTCTCCGGCCCGGAATTCACCATGACAGGATAGCCCTTGTGATACTGCACCTCGGCCTCGGCCCCCATGGCCTGGGCAATGCCGGTGGCGATCTCGGTCAGACGCCGCTCGGCCATGGCGCGCACGTCCTCGTCCAGGGTCCGCACGGTGCCCTTCAACGCCACCTGCTGCGGGATCACGTTGAACGCGGTGCTGGAGGTCTGGAAGGACGTGACCGACACCACGATCTGCCGGATCGGGTCGGCATTGCGGCTGGCAATGGTTTGCAGGGCAAGGACCACCTGGCTGGCCGCCACGGTCGGATCCACGGTTTCCTGCGGCTTGGCGGCGTGCCCGCCCTTGCCCTTGATCACGATGTCGAACTGGTCCGTGGCCGCGAAGAACGGGCCCGGGCGGATCGCGAAGCTGCCCGTGGGCACGCCGGGCCAGTTATGCATGCCGTAGATCTCTTCGATGCCGAAGCGTTCCATCAGCCCGTCCTCGACCATTTCGCGCCCGCCGCCGCCACCTTCTTCGGCGGGTTGGAAGATCACCACGCAGGTGCCATCGAAATTGCGCGTCTCGGCCAGGTATTTGGCCGCCCCCAGCAGCATCGCGGTGTGCCCGTCATGGCCGCAGGCATGCATCTTGCCCGGCACCTTGGAGGCATAGGGCACGCCGGTTTCCTCGGGGATCGGCAGGGCGTCCATGTCGGCGCGCAGGCCGATGACCCGGCCGGAGCCGGTCTGCCGCCCCTTGATGACACCGACGACGCCCGTGCGCCCGAGGCCTTCGACGACCTCGTCGCAGCCGAAGGCGTGGAGCTTCTCGGCCACGATCCCGGCGGTCCGGTGCGTGTCGAAGAGCAGTTCGGGATGGGCGTGGAAATCCTGCCGCCAGGCCGTGATCTCGGGCAGAAGTTCGGCAAACCGGTTCTTGATGGGCATGGTGCACTCCGTTGACGCAGGATGTGTCCTTTAGGTGCTTCGCACAGGCGCAGGCGTCAAGGTGCGACCTGCATCAGGCCGAAAACACCCCCGAACGGCCAAAGACGAATATGACCGGCCTTGCGGGGCGAAGACGTCGAAATAAGAATTGAGTTCGATTAGCAAGCCCTCTTCCGGGAAAATCCTCCAAACCGGGGCGATTTTCGTGCTGACGATCCAGTCCGGGCCAGCAAGCCGGATTCGTGGTCCGGCGTACTCTGTCGCCCGAGAGTGTCTCGCGCTTGATTCAGGACCGGTTCCTCGCCTATCTGCGCGAGACTGACCCCCGTGATCCCGGAGACGGCCATGTACGCTGACCTTGGTTTGGACTTTATCGATGTGCGCCTTGCATCCGCCCTTTTCGGGCTTGCCCTGGGCCTGGCCTTCGGTGTGCTCGCACAGCGGACACGGTTCTGTCTGCGCCGGGCCGTGGCAGGTGCGCCCGAGGATCGGCGGAGTGCCGCGGGGGTCTGGCTGACCGCGCTGGCCGTGGCGCTGGTCGGCACGCAAGCGATCGTCGCGCTGGGGCTGGTCGGGTTTTCGGAGCATCGGTTCTTCGTCTCGGAGGTGCCCGTGCTGGCGATCCTCGCGGGCGGGCTGATGTTCGGCGCGGGCATGGTGCTGACCCGCGGCTGCATCTCGCGCCTGACGGTGTTGGGTGCCTCGGGCAACCTGCGCGCGCTGACGGTCGTGTTGATCTTCGCCGTTGTCGCCCATGCGACCTTGAAGGGCGTTCTGGCGCCGCTGCGCACCAGCCTGGCCAGCGCCACGGTCGATTTCGGCGACATGACCGGGTTTGCGAGCCTGCCCGGCGGCGCCTGGGGCTGGACCGCCGTGCTCGCCCTGCTCGCCGTTGCGGTGGCGATCCGGTCGGGCAATCGGCCCGGTGTTCTGCTGCTGGCGGCGCTGCTGGGCGCGCTGGTGCCGCTGGGCTGGGTCGGGACGGGGTATGTTCTTTACGACGATTTCGATCCGATCGCCCTGGAATCGCTGTCCTTCACAGCACCTGCCACCGAAAGCCTGTTCTTCGTGATCGCGTCCACGTCGATCCCGGCCGGGTTCGGCACGGGCCTGATTGCCGGGACTCTGTTGGGCGCGCTTCTGGCGGCGTTGGCGTCGCGCAGCTTCGCCTGGGCGAGCTTCGACAGCCCGCGCCAGACCGGCCGCTACGCTGCGGGCGCTGCGCTGATGGGCGTGGGCGGGGTTCTGGCGGGCGGGTGCACCGTGGGCGCTGGCCTGGCCGGTGTGCCGACCCTGAGCTTCGCCGCGACCCTTGCCCTGGTGGCCATCGCGGTGGGCGGGGCCGTGACGGGGCGGCTGCTGCCCGAGGGCGTTACTTCTCCATCCCTTCGCGGATCCGGCGCACAAGGAACCAAACCCCAAGCACTACCAGCGGAGTGACCGCGGCGGTCAGCACCGTCTTGGAGACACCCGCGGTATAGGCCAGCGGGCCGATCAGGTAGATGGCGAGGTTCACCGCGTAGTAGCTGATCGCGACCACGGACAGCCCTTCGACCGTCTTCTGCAGGCGCAGTTGCAGCGCCGCGCGCCGGTCCATGCTTTCGAGCAGCGCCTGGTTCTGGGTCTGGCGTTCCACATCGACGCGGGTCCGGAGCAGCTCCGCCGCCCGTGTCGCGCGATCCGCCATCTGCTGCATCCGCCGCTCGGTCGCCTTGACCGTCCGCATGGCGGGATCGAAGCGGCGCATCATGAACTCGGCGAAGGTCTGCCGCCCGTCGAAGCGTTCCTCGCGCAGCACCTCGATCCGCTGGGTCACCAGCGCCTCGTAGGCCCGGGTGGCACCGAACCGGAACGAGCTTTGCGCCATCAGGTTTTCCAGATCGGCCGAAATCTCCAGCAGGGCGGTCAGCGTGTCCTCGGCGGGGGCGGCGTTGCTGCTCATGCTGCCGACCATGTCCGAGAGTCGGTCGTCGATTTCGTTGAGCTGGCCGCCAATGGTCCGCGCACGGGCCAGACCCAGCATCGACACGGTCTTGTAGGTCTCGATCTCGGTGACCCGTTGCAGGATGCGCCCGACCCGGCGCTTGCCGATGTCATCGCCGACGAAGATCGCGAAGCGCGAATGGCCGCCCGCATCGATGCGGAAATCGCCCGCGATCACGGCCGAGTCGTCGAGCACCTGGCTCACCGCGAGGCTTTCGGGCACGAACCAGCTTTCAAGCTTTGTCTTGATCTCTTCCTTGCTCGGCCGCTCCTCGACCCGGATCAGGGAGGAGCCCATGCGCATGCCGGGCGCCTTTTTCAGCCAATCCTCGGGAAAGACATCGAAGCTGTCGGGATCGAAGGGGCGGGCCGCGGTCCCGTCGACGAAGATCGTGAAGGTCACGAACTCGGTATGGCTCTCCCATTTCAGGGTGTGCTTGCCGATCTGGCCGGAAAAATGGGTCGCCCCGGGCGACGGATGCGGCGCGCCGTAGCGGTCGAGCAACTCGATCAGGTGCGCGCGGTCCAGGTCCCGGTTGCGCATCGCCGCATCCTGCGGCTGCTTGATGGCGAGAAACACGGCATGGCACGGCGCGGACAATTCCGGGAAAGGCCGCGCATGCAATTCATTGGCCAGCGCATAGCGTAGCGGGTGGTCTTCGATGGCGGGCATTCGGGATTCCTTCTTTGGCTGCAAGATAGGTCCGCGCAGGAAAATGGAAAAGGGAAAAACCCGCGAAAAGAGGGGCTTAGCGGTACACGTCGGTATGCGAGCGGGCGGTTTTGAAACCTCGGCCCCGGCACGGCACCACGCCCGCCCGGCGAAGCACTTGAAGCGTCAGTCAAATTTGCCCATCGCGCATGCAGGCTGCCCGGCTCACACGGCCAGCCCGTCGGGCTCCGGCAGGCCGTGGGCCCGGCAACATGCCGTCACGGTGTTGGCCAAAAGGCACGCAATGGTCATGGGACCGACGCCGCCGGGCACCGGTGTGATCGCGCCCGCCACCTCTGCCACGGCGGCGAAGTCCACATCCCCCAGCAGCCGGGTCTTGTCGGGGTCGTCCGGGTGCGGCTGGCGGGTGATGCCCACGTCGATCACCGTTGCGCCGGGCTTGACCCAATCGGCCTTCACCATCTCGGCCCGGCCCACGGCGGCGACGAGGATATCGGCGCGGCGACAGACCTGCGCGAGGTCACGGGTGCGCGAATGGGCCATGGTCACGGTCGCGTTCTCGCGCAGCAGGAGCTGCCCCATGGGCTTGCCGAAGAGATTGGAGCGGCCGATCACCACCGCCTCCAGCCCCGACAGGTCGCCGAGCCGGTCGCGCAGCAGCATCAGGCATCCCAGGGGCGTGCAGGAGACAAGGCCCCGCTCGCCGCTGGCCAGAAGGCCCGCATTCACCACGCTCAGCCCGTCCACATCCTTGGCCGGATCGATGCGCGCGACCACGGCGCGTTCGTTCAGATGTTCGGGCACCGGGAACTGGCACAGGATGCCGTGCACCGCCGGGTCCGCGTTGAGTTGGTCGATCAGGGCAAACAGGTCCGCCTCGGACGTCTTTGCCGGCAGCTTGTGCGAGAAGGAGGCCATGCCGACCTCCACCGTCTGGCGGTGCTTGTTGGCGACGTAGACCTCGCTGGCCGGATCCTCGCCCACCAGCACGACCGCCAGGCCCGGCGTGATCCCGTGGGTGTCGCGCAGGGTCTCAACATTGTGCGCAACCTTCGCCCGCACCCCGGCTGCAAACGCCTTTCCGTCGATTATCTCGGCTGTCATATCTCTCTTGTCTCTTTCGGAGCGTCCGCGCCCAGAACCACCTCTTCCCGAGCGATGGACCACTCGATCAGCTGGTGCCAGAGCCCCTCGACGAGGTCGGCGTCGAGGCCCTGCGTGGCCGCCTCGGCCCGCACCTTTGCCTTGACCTGCGCCACGCGGTCCTCGATGCGGGCGGGCAGGTTCTCGGCCGGTTTCAGGGCGATGGCCCGGTCGATATAGCCCGCGCGCCGGGCCAGAAGGGCCACGAGGGATCTGTCCAGCGTGTCGATCGCGGCGCGCAGTTCCGCCATGGAGTTGCAGTCTTCGGGCGCGCGCATGTCTGGTCCTCCAGGGCGGTTCGGCGTTTGGTACCGCGCGGACGCATCGGATTCCAGCCTAGAACAGGCCTTCGACCTCGCCTGCGTCATTGAGCCGGATATGTTCGGCCGAGGGCACGCGGGGCAGACCCGGCATGGTCATGATCTCGCCACAGACCACCACGACGAAGCCCGCGCCCGCCGACAGGCGCACTTCGCGCACGGGGATCGCATGGCCCGTGGGCGCGCCGCGTTCATTGGGGTCGGTGGAAAACGAATACTGGGTCTTGGCCATGCAGATCGGCAGGTGGCCATAGCCCTGCTCTTCCCAGAGCTTGAGTTGATCCACGATCTTGTTATCGGCGATCACCTTCTCGGCGTGGTAGATCCGCTTGGCGATGGTTTCGATCTTCTCCAGCAGGGGCATCGCGTCGGGATAGAGCGGGGAGAATTGCGACGCGCCGCTCTCGGCGATCTCGGCAACCCGCGTGGCCAACGCGGCGGAGCCTTCGGAGCCCAGTTCCCAATGGCGCGACAGGATGGCCTCGGCCCCCTGCCCCGCGACATAGTCCTTGACCGCCTGGATCTCGGCCTCGGTGTCGGTGACGAAATGGTTGATCGCCACGACTACGGGCACGCCGAAGCCCTGGAGGTTGCCGATATGGCGGCCGAGATTGGCGCAGCCCGCCTGCACGGCCGCGACGTTCTCGGCGCCCAGATCGGCCTTGGCGACACCACCGTTCATCTTCATCGCGCGCACGGTGGCCACCAGCACCACGCAATCGGGGGCGAGGCCGGCCTTGCGGCACTTGATGTTCATGAACTTCTCGGCGCCCAGATCGGCGCCGAAGCCCGCCTCGGTCACCACGAAATCCGCCAGTTTCAGCGCCGTGGTCGTGGCGATGACCGAATTGCAGCCATGGGCGATATTGGCGAACGGGCCGCCATGGACGAAGGCCGGGTTGTTTTCCAGCGTCTGCACGAGGTTGGGCTGCATCGCGTCCTTGAGCAGCACGGTCATCGCCCCTTCGGCCTTGATGTCGCGGCAATAGACCGGGGAGCGGTCGCGCCGGTAGGCCACGATCATGTCGCCCAGGCGCTGTTCGAGGTCCTTGAGATCGCGCGCCAGGCACAGGATCGCCATGACCTCGGAGGCGACGGTGATGTCGAACCCCGCCTCGCGCGGAAAGCCGTTGGCCACCCCGCCGAGGCTCGCCGTGATCTGGCGCAGGGCGCGGTCGTTCATGTCCACCACACGCCGCCAGGTGACGCGGCGGATGTCGATCTCCAGCTCGTTGCCCCAGTAGATGTGGTTGTCGATCATCGCCGAGAGCAGCGAATGGGCCGAGGTGATCGCGTGGAAATCGCCGGTGAAGTGGAGGTTCATGTCCTCCATCGGGATGACCTGGGCATGGCCGCCGCCCGCCGCGCCGCCCTTCATCCCGAAATTCGGCCCGAGGGAGGCTTCGCGGATGCACACGCAGGCCTTCTTGCCGATCCGGTTGAGCCCGTCGCCCAGGCCCACGGTGGTGGTGGTCTTGCCCTCGCCCGCGGGGGTCGGGTTGATCGCGGTCACCAGGATCAGCTTGCCATTGGGGCGGTCCTGCACCGAGGTGATGAAGGATTGGCTGACCTTGGCCTTGTCATGGCCGTAGGGCAGCAGGTCGTCCGCGCCGATGCCGAGGGTGGCGCCGATCTGCTGGATCGGTTTCTTGGTGGCGGCGCGGGCAATCTCGATATCGGACATGGGGGCGGTCTTTCTCAGGGGATCTCTGTGCCATGAGTGCACTCCGGAACGCGGAACCGCAATCGCCCAGAGCCGACATTTTCGCAGGCGTCTGCGGCGCGCGCGGCACGATCGCCCGCGGGTGCGGGGTTACTGCGCCGCAACTTGCGGATCGTCCAGGGGGTTTTCCACCCGCACGGCGGCGAACTTGAATTCCGGGATCTTGCCATAGGGATCGAGCGCGGCATTGGTCAGGATGTTCGCCGCCGCCTCGACATAGGCGAAGGGCAGGAAGACCATGTCCTCGGCCACGGCCCGGTCGGCGCGCGCCATCACCGTGATCGTGCCGCGGCGGGTGGTCAGGCGCACATGGCCGCCCGGCTCCACCCCCAGCTTGCGCAGGGTCTTGGGATGGAGCGAGCAGTTCGCCTCCGGCTCCACCGCGTCGAGCACGCTGGCCCGCCGGGTCATGGAGCCGGTGTGCCAATGCTCCAGCTGCCTGCCCGTGGTCAGGATCATCGGATAGCGCTCGTCCGGCACCTCGGCGGGCGGGGTGACGCGGGCGGGCGTGAACATCGCCCGGCCCGCGCGGCGCGGAAAGCCGTCGCCGAACACGATGGGCTGGCCCGGATCGTCGTTCGACAGGGACGGATAAGTCACGGCCCCTTCGTTTTCCAGCCGCGACCAGGTGATGTGATGCAGCGAGCGCATGGACATCTTCATCTCGTTGAACACCATACGCGGCGTGTCGTAGTCCCAATCGAGTCCGAGCCGGTTGGCCATGTCGACGATGATGCGCCAGTCCTCGCGCGCCTCGCCGGGGGCGTCGACGGCCTTGCGGCCCATCTGCACCTGGCGGTTGGTGTTGGTCACGGTGCCGGTCTTTTCGGGAAATGCGCTGGCAGGCAGGATCACGTCCGCGTAATTCGCGGTCTCGGTCAGGAAGATGTCCTGCACCACGAGATGGTCGAGATGGGCCAGTGCCTTGCGGGCATGTTCCACATCCGGGTCGGACATGGCCGGGTTCTCGCCAAGGATATACATGCCGCGGATCTCGCCGCGATAGACGCGGTCCATGATCTCGACCACCGTCAGGCCCGGGGTCGCGTCGATCTGGGTGCCCTTCCAGATATGGCGGAACAACTCGCGCACCTCCGGGTCGGTGACGTTCTGGTAATCCGGCAGCACCTGCGGGATCAGCCCCGCATCGGAGGCGCCCTGCACGTTGTTCTGACCGCGCAACGGGTGCAGGCCGGTCCCGGGTCGGCCCACATGGCCGCACAGCAGCGCGAGACTGATCAGGCAGCGGGCGTTGTCGGTGCCATGGATATGCTGGCTGACCCCCATCCCCCAGAAGATCATGCCCGCGCGGGCGCGCGCGAAACTGCGGGCGACGGCGCGGATCTGCGCGGCCTCGATGCCGCAGAGCTCGGCCATGCGTTCGGGCGTGAAGGCGCGGATATGCTCGCGGAACTCGAAGAAGCCTTCGGTGAAGCCCTCGATATACTGCCGGTCGTAGAGTTTTTCCTCGACGATCACGTTCATGATGCCGTTGAGCAGGGCCACATCCGTGCCGGGGCGGAATTGCAGCATGTGCGCCGCGTGACGTTTCAATGCCTGCCCGCGCGGGTCGAGCACGATCAGCTCCCCGCCGCGCTTGGCGAACTGCTTGAAGAAGGTCGCCGCCACGGGGTGGTTCTCGGTCGGGTTGGCGCCGATCACGATCGCCACATCGGCATTCTCTATCTCGTTGAACGTGGCGGTGACCGCGCCGGAGCCGATGTTTTCCATCATCGCCGCCACGGAGGACGCATGACACAGCCGCGTGCAGTGATCGACATTGTTGTGGCCAAAGGCCTGCCGGATCAGTTTCTGGAAGAGATAGGCCTCTTCATTGGTGCATTTGGCCGAGCCGAACCCGGCCACGGATTTGCCGCCATAGAAGCTGCGCAGATCGCCGAGCCCGTGGGCGGCGGCATCGAGGGCCTCTTCCCAGGTGGCTTCGCGGAAATGGGTCCAGGGATTGCCAGGGTCCACGTTCAGCCCCTTTTCCGGCGCGTCGTCGCGACGGATCAGGGGCTTGGTCAGCCGGTGGGGGTGGTGGATATAGTCGAAGCCGAACCGGCCCTTGACGCAGAGCCGCCCTTCGTTCGCGGGCCCGTTGATGCCGTCGGCCTTGACGATCGCGCCATCCTTGACCTTGAGAGAGACCTGGCAGCCGACGCCGCAGAACGGGCAGATGGAGCTGACCTCATCGTCGAAATCCTTGCTGTCGCCCTGCTGCGCCTCGTCGAGGAGTTTCGCCTCCATCAGCGCGCCGGTCGGGCAGGCCTGCACGCACTCGCCGCAGGCGACACAGGTGCTGTCGCCCATGGGATCATCGAGGTCGAACACCGGATAGGCGTCGTGGCCGCGCCCGGCCATGCCGATCACGTCGTTGACCTGCACCTCGCGGCAGGCCCGCACGCACAGCCCGCACTGGATGCAGGCGTCGAGGTTGACGCGCATCGCCACATGGCTGTCGTCGAGCAGCGGGATGCGCGGGCCCTCCAGCTTGGGAAACCGGCTCTCGGTCACCCCGGCCGCATCCGCCATGTCCCAGAAATGGGCGGAGCGGTCATGGGCCTCGGCGCGGGCGGGCTGGTCCGTCACCAGCATCTCGACCACCATCTTGCGCGCGGTTTCGGCCCGGGCCGACGACGTGGTCACGACCATGCCCTCGGACGGTTCGCGGATGCAGGAGGCCGCCAGCACCCGCTCGCCCTCGATCTCGACCATGCAGGCGCGGCAGTTGCCATCGGGGCGGTATCCCGGCGCGGGTTTGTGGCACAGATGGGGGATCTTCAGCCCGCGCCCATTGGCCACCTCCCAGATGGTCTGGCCCGCCTCGGCGGTCACGGTCTGCCCGTCCAGGGTGAAGGTCACGGTCCGCAGTTGTGCGCCATCGGCCATGGTCAGACCTCCTCTGGGAAATGCTTGATCGTGGACAGGATCGGGTTCGGGGCCGCCTGGCCCAGCCCGCAGATCGAGGCATCGGCCATGGCGGTGCAAAGCTCGGACAGCAACCCGGCATCCCAGCGCTCGGCCTGCATCAGTTTGACGGCCTTTTCGCAGCCGACCCGGCACGGGGTGCACTGGCCGCAGCTTTCATCCTCGAAAAACCGCAGCATGTTGAGGGCGGCGTCGCGGGCGCGGTCCTGGTCCGACAGAACGACAACCGCCGCGGAGCCGATGAAGGTGCCCAGAGGTTGCAGCGTGTCGAAATCGAGCGGCACATCCGCCGCCGAGGCCGGCAGCAGCCCCGAGGATGGCCCGCCGGGCTGGAACGCCTTGAAGACATGGCCCTCGGCCATGCCGCCCGCCGCGTCGATGATGTCGAGGATCGTGGAGCCCGCAGGCAGCAGGTAGACCCCCGGCCGCGCGACCCGGCCCGAGACCGAATAGCTGCGCAGGCCCACGCGGTCGTTATGGGTGGTGGCACTCAGCACCTCCGGCCCTTCGCGGCAGATGCGGGCGATCCAGTGCAGGGTTTCGACATTGTGCACCAGCGTCGGCCGCCCGAAAAGGCCCACCTGCGCCACGTAGGGCGGGCGGTGGCGCGGCATCCCGCGCTTGCCCTCGATGCTCTCGATCATGGCGCTTTCCTCGCCGCAGATATAGGCGCCCGCGCCACGGCGCAGCTCGATATGACCCGGCTCGGCGATCCCGGCCTCTTCGAGCGCGGCGATCTCCCGGCGCAGGATTTCGAGCACGGCCGGGTATTCGTCGCGCATGTAGATGTAGCAGCGCTCCGCCTCCACCGCCCAGGCGGCGATCAGCATGCCTTCGAGGAAGAGATGCGGCACCCGTTCGAGGTAATGGCGGTCCTTGAAGGTGCCAGGCTCGCCTTCGTCGCCGTTCACGGCCAGGTAACGCGGCCCGGGATTGGCGCGCACGAAGCCCCACTTGGTCCCCGACGGAAAGCCCGCACCGCCAAGACCGCGCAGCCCGCTTTGCTTTACTTGTGCCTGCACCACTTCCCAATCGCCGGAGGCGCGCAGATCGCGCAGCACACCATAGCCGCCCTCCGCGCGGTAGGCCGCGAGGGTTTCATAGTCGGGGATCGTGGGGTGCGTGTGGTTTGCGGCGATGGCCTGCTGCACCTTTTCCGGGGTGGCGTGGTCGATATGGTTATGTCCCAGCTCCAGCACGGGCGCGGTCGCACAGCGCCCCATGCAAGGCGCGCGCAGCACGCGCACCTGGCCCGGGTCGAGCCCGTCCTCCAGCGCAGATTTCAACGCCTGCGCCCCGGCCAGCTCACACGACAGGGAGTCGCAGACCCGGATGGTCAGGGCCGGTGGCGGGCTCTCGCCCTCCTTGACCACGTCAAAATGGGCATAGAAACTCGCGACCTCGTAAACCTCGGCCTGGGACAGGCGCATTTCCTCGGCAAGGGCGCGCAGATGCGCAGCCGACAGATGGCCGTAGCGGTCCTGGATGAGGTGCAAAAATTCGATCAGCAGGTCGCGCCGCCGCGGCCGGTCGCCCAGCACTTCGCGCAGTTCTGCCCAGGCCTGATCGGTGACCTGCCGGCCCTTGGGGGTCTTGCGGCCGCGCCCGGCGCCCGATGTCCAGACGCCGGTCTTCGTGGCAGATTTTCGATCCAACGCCATGTGCTTGCCTTCCCTGTTGCCATCAGACAGCCGTGAACCGGCCCGCTCCGCAATCCCATAACCGTCGTTTCCGGTCACTATCCGACCCCCGGGGGGATCTCGGGCAGGGTCAAACCGCACCGTTTGTGCCCTTTTGACGCCAAAAGGAAACGTCACGGTCCAGTCTGGCCCTGCTCGGCGGCGCGATCAAGGGCCTGAAGGGGCACATTCAGTCGATTGAACTCGGGGCCGCTTTGTGGTTGCTGGCGCGTGACCCTTCTAGCACAGTTTTCCCGAACCCCGAGCCCCAACCATGCTGCATACCGAACCGACGCTTCTGCAAGACGTGCGCGCGCGCTTCGCCCATGTCGAGACCTGCCCCTTCACCGGCGCGCGGATCTTTTTCGAGAACGCGGGCGGCGCGCTGACGCTCAACAGCGTGGTGGAGACCTCGGCACGGCTTGCCGCGATCCCCGACAACCAGGGCCGCGCCAACGGGGCCTCCGCCGCGCTGATGGAGATGATCGCGAGGGGCCGCGAGGACATGCGGCTCTTCTTCAACGCGCCCGGGGGCGAGGTGATCGTGGGCGAGAGCGGCACCGAATTGCTGTTCCGGCTGATCCGGGCCGCGTGCCTCGGGACGCCGGAGGGGGTGGTGCTGGGCTCCACCGTGGAGCATCCCGCGACCCGGAGTGCGGCGGATCACTGGGCGCGGGCGGCGGGCAAGACCCATGTGCTGGTCGCCCATGACCCAGCAGCCGGGCGGGTCAGCGCGGCCGCCTATGCCGCCGATGTGACCGCGCAGACGCGCGTGGCCACCATCGTGCATACCTCGCCGGTCACGGGGATCGGCATGGACATCGCCGAGATCGCCGCCGAGATCCGCCGCCGTGCGCCCGCCTGTTTCATCATCGTCGACGGCATCCAGCACGCCGCCCACGGGCCGATCGACATCGCAGGCGCCGGGATCGATGGGTATGTGGTCTCGCCCTACAAGATGTTTGCGCGCCACGGCTACGGGGTTGCCTGGCTGTCGGAGCGGCTGGCCGCCCTGCCCCATGAGCACCTGTTGGACGCGCCGGGGGATCCTTGGGAGTTCGGCACCCGCGATACCGCCGCCTATGCCACCTTCACGGATGTGGTGGATTACCTGCAATGGCTGGGCACGTCGGTCGGCGCGAAAGGCGGGCGACGCGCCTGCCTCGAAGCCGCGGGAGGCGCAATCGCCGCCCAGGAGCGCGCGCTGTGCGAGGCGATGCTGCACGGGATCGGCAACCGTGCGGGGCTGGCCGCCCTGCCCGGCGTGCAGATCATCGGAGGGGCCGAGAACCCCCATCGCGAGGGGCTGGTGACCTTTGCCCTGGCGGGGCGCGATTGTGCGCAGGTGGTCGAGAAGCTGAACGCCCGGGGCATCCGCACCCATCTGCGCAAGGCGGATCACTATTCCGGCAGCGTGCTGAAGCCCCTCGGGATCGAGACGAGCACCCGCGTTTCCTTCTGCCATTACAACAGCCTGGACGAGGTATCCGCCTTTCTCGATGCCATGGCCGAGATCGTGGACCGCCCGGACGGTCCCTGACCGCCGCGTCGGGCGCTCAGGCCCGGGCGTCCCGCTCCGCGATCCAGGCGAGGTTCGGGTCCAGTTCGAAGCGCCAGTTGCGGCGCGGCCCGGCCATGACGTTGAGGTAATACATCTCGATCCCGTAAGGCGCGGCGCAGGGGTGGTGGCCACGCGGCACCAGCACCACGTCGCCGTCCTGCACCGCCATGGCCGCGTCGAGCGACAGATCGTCGGTATAGACCCGCTGCATCCCGAACCCGGTCGCGGGGTTGAGCCGGTGGTAATAGGTCTCTTCGAGATAGGTGATGCGCGGAAAGTCGTCCTCGTCATGGCGGTGGCTGGGATAGGAGGACCAGTTGCCCGCAGGGGTGAACACCTCGGTCACCAGCAGGCTGCCGGCGACGTCGCGATCCTCCATGGCGATATTGTGGATGTGGCGCAGGTTCGCGCCGCGGCCCCGCGGGACCATCTCGATCCCCTCCGGTCCGAGCCGCCGCACGGGGTGATTGCCCCGCGCCGGGGCGGTGCAGACCGCGAGGGTGCAGGGTGTGGTCGCGGTGGCGGTCCAGTCGGAGCCGCCGGGGATATAGAGGCAATGGGGCGGGGTCTTGTCGAAGACGTTCATCCGCTGGCCCATCTCGCCGAAAGCCTGCCCGCCGCCGGTGATCTCGGCGCGGCCCTCGACCAGCACGAGGATCGCCTCCCGGTCGCCGGTGGCCTGGGCGGCGCTGTCGCCCGGCGCAAGGTGGTAGAGGTCGAAGCCGACATAGGACCAGCCCGCAGCCTCGGGGGAGATCGCGTGCACCTTGCCGGTGCTCGCGGAGGGTCGGCGCAAGAGATCGGGCATGGCGGGCTCCTTCACGGGGTGCGGCGCGCGGCCTGGGCGTCCAGCGCCGCCTCGAACGCAGCCGGGCTCAGCCCCGCGTCCAGTGCGCGCTGCATCAACTCGGCCTGGGTTTCCGGGGCGAGACTGCCGCTCGGCGGGTCGGTGTCGAGATTTGTGGGAAAGGCGTAGCCTTCGGCGGCGCAGGCGATGACCGCGGAAAGGGCTGCGGACCCCAGGCGTTCCTCGGCCGCCAGACGTTGCAACACGGGATAGAGCGCGCGGCACATGGCGGGGCGATCCAGCGCCTCCATCGCGCGACCGAAGGGGGACGAGACTTGCAGCAGGTTGACCATGCGGTGGATATCCGCGCTGCGGTTCGCCCCGGCCGCATGAAAGAGCGCCGGGTTGAAGAACAGCGCTTCGCCCTTGGCGAGCGGCAGCTGCACATGGGCGCGCTCGAACACCTCGCCAAAGGCCGGGTCATGGAAGGCGAGATAGCCGGTCGGGAACTGCTGCGACCAGGGCAAGAGCTTGGTCGGGCCGCTCTCCACGGGCATGTCGCAATGGGCGATGCCCCCCTGCAGGGTCAGCGCCGGGGACAGGGCATGGACATGGGCGGGGTACCGGGCCGCCTGGTCCGCGCTCTGGAACCCGAGATGGTAGTCGCGGTGCCCCGTCTGCGCGGCCCCGCCGGGGTGCACGAGGTTGATCTGCGCGGTCATCTGGAAACCGGGGCCCAGCCACGCCTCGGCCGCGGCGGTCAGAGCCGGGGTGCCGAAATAGAGCGCGAAGAGCTCGGGATCGGCGCGGCAGAGCTTCTCAAGGCTGTTCCAGATCCGGTCATTGGCCCCTGCGGCGGCGAAATGGTCCGCACCGGGGCCGCCTGCGGATTTCTCCGCGGCGATGATGTCGAGATAGCGGGCCGTGACCGCGTCGAGTATGGCGTGATCCGTCAGCGCGCGGCGCAGCACGAAGACCCCCGGCCCCGCGCCAAGCACCCAGGCCCATTCCGCCATCAGAGCACGGCGCGCGAGACCATCCGCCAAATCCCCCGACCGCACGGTCATGTCGTAAACCGGGATGCCCGATGCGATCTCGGCCGCATGCGGCACGCGTTGCGGATCGAGCTGCTGCGAGATCAGCGCCTCGAAGGCAGGCAGGTCGCAGGCACCGGGTTCGAAATAGCCTTGCGCCGTGGTCATCCGCTATCGGCACCGTCATCCGGGGGATCGAAGTCGAAGGCAAAGACATAGATCGCGTAGACCCCGATACCGCCCGCCAGGAGTGCCCAGAACGGGTTGCCCATGCTCACCTCGACACCGGTCCAAAGCGCCAGAACCAGCACCATCGCCACCCGGCGCCAGACCGGGCGGAAGAACGGCACGCGCAGGTCGAGCACGGCCTTGCGCCGCCGCTTCGGCTTGGGATCAGACGGTGCCACCGAGAGACCCTTCGAGCGTCGCGAGCTCCTGCCCGCCGGCCATCATGTCCTGCAATTCTTCGGGGGTGATTTCCCCACGCTCTGCCGTGCCCAGGGTCTGGCCCCGGTTGAGCACCGTGAACCGGTCGCCCACGGCCATGGCGTGGCGCACATTGTGGGTGATGAACACCACCGCGACCCCCTGCTTGCGCACCTTGTCGATGGTGGCCAGCACGTTGGAGGTCTGACGCACCCCAAGCGCGGAGGTCGGCTCGTCCAGGATCAGCACCTTGGCCCCGAAATAGACAGCGCGCGAGATCGCGACGGTCTGGCGCTCACCGCCCGAGAGCGTGCCCACCGCCTGGTCCGGGCCGCGCAGGTTGATGCCCATCTTGCGCATCTCTTCCATGGTGACCCGGTCGGCGAACTCGCGGTCGAGGAAATTGATGCCCGCGATCTTCTTCACCGGCTCGTTACCCATGAAGAAATTGCGGCTCACCGACATCAGCGGGATCATCGCGAGGTGCTGATGGACGGTGGCGATCCCGGCCTCCATCGCGTCGCGAGGGTCTTCGAAGTGCATCGGTCTGCCTTCGAAGATGATCTCGCCCTTGGTGGGCTTGTGCACCCCGGACATGGTCTTGATGAAGGTCGACTTGCCCGCCCCGTTATCGCCGAGCAGGCAGTGACACTCGCCCGGGAAGATATCGATGGACACCCCGGCGAGCGCGATGACCGCGCCGAAGTGTTTCTCGATGTTCTTCATCTGGATGATGGGGGCGCGGTTGGTTCTGGAGTCCATGTCAACGCTCCCCCGTGATCATGCGCCGGATATAAGTGTTCAGGATCACCGCGCCGAGCAGGATGACCCCCAGGAACACCCGGAAGAGCGAGCTTTCGACCCCGGCGAAAAACAGCCCCTGCTGGACCACGCCGAAGATCAGCGCACCAAGGGCCGCCCCGATCACCGACCCGTAACCGCCGGTCAGGAGCGCGCCGCCGATCACCACGGCGATGATCGCCTCGAATTCCTTCAGAAGCCCGCGATCCGCGCCCGCAGAGCCGAACTCCATCACCTGGCAGGTGGCGAAGACGCAGGCGCAGAAGGCGGTAAACATGAACATCAGGATCTTGACCTTGTTCACGGGCACGCCGGAATTGCGCGCGGCCTCCGCATCCCCGCCGGCGGCGAAGATCCAGTTGCCGAAGCGGGTGCGGGTCAGCAGGATATGACCGAATGCGATCAGCAGCAGCGCCCAGATCACCAGCATGGGCAGACCGTCGATCACCGCCTCCCCCGCGCGGTTACCGCGAGAGAAGGTCTCGATCACGCCGATATCGCCGAGCCATTGGAAAAACCCGTTGCCGATCTTGCCGCCGAAGACCGGCGCCAGCCAGTCGCCTTCGGCCGCGTCGCGGATGCCTCCGATGATGGTTTTGCTTTCCAGCGTCTGGGGGATGAAGATGGTGAAGCCACGCAGGATGAACAAGAAAGCGAGCGTCACGATGAAGCTCGGCAGGCCGGTTCGGATCACGATCGCGCCATTCAGTGCCCCGATGGACAGGCAAATGGCGAAGGTGATCAGGATGGCGATCCACATGGGCCAGGCCAGCACCACGCCGAAGACCGCGATCATCATGCCCGCGAAGCCGATCATCGAGCCGACCGACAGGTCAAACTCGCCCGCGATCATCAACAGGCACGCGCCCACGGCGATGATCATGAATTGTGCCGAGACAAGGGTCCAGTTCAGGACCCCTTGCGGCGTGAACATGCCGCTGTCGAAGGCGGTCAGAAAGAAGAAGACAAAGACGATGACAGTGCCGCAGATCCCGCCCAACTCGGGACGGATCAGGGCCTGACGGAACTTCGATGTCTGTTTGATACGTTCATCGACAACGGGCGCCGGCGGTGCTGTCTCGGTCATGATTTCCCCCAAAGATCAGATAGAGACAACAGGGGCGGCCGGTTGCCGGGCCGCCCCTGTATGGATTAGCGGTACTCGCCCGCGAAGGCCTCGACCTTCTCCAGACCGGAGGCGGTCACGAAGCCTGGGCCGGAGTTGATGTTGTTGCCCGGCAAAACCCCGTAGCGGTCCCAGTTGGCCAGGATCACCACCGGCATGTAGGCCTGCAGGAAGGGCTGCTGGTCGATGCCCCAGTTGATGGTGCCGTCCTTGATCGCCTTCACGATTTCCTCGCCCAGATCGAAGGTGCCGAAATGGATTTCGCCCGCCAGGCCCATCTCGTTCAGCGCCGCGATGGTCGGGTCCGCCGAGACCGGGCCGAGGGTCAGGATGCCATCGACGTCTTCATTCGTGGACAGGTAGGCCATGACCTTGTTCTTGATCTCGGCGGGGTCGGTGCCGCTGTCCATCATCGCATCGCCCAGCTCGATCCCGAGCCCGTCGGCATAGCCGCGGCAGCGCTCGCCCACGGTGGGCTGCTGGATCGCGTGGTTCACGCAAAGAAACTTGGTGACCCCCTCGCCCTTGGCGCGCTGCCCGGCGGCGAAGCCCGCGTCGTACTCGGGCTGGCCGACATACATCAGGGCGCCGATCTCGCGGGCCTGTTCGGGTGTGCCGGTATTCATGATGATGACATCGATGCCCTGATCGACCGCGTTCTTGATCGGCCCTTGCAGCACGTCGAAATCCGCCAGCGTGGTGATGATGCCATCGGGCGCGGAGGCCGCGGCCTGCTCGATGATTCGCGCCATGTCGGCAATGTCACCGGTGGGCGGGTTGCGGTATTCGACCGACACGCCCATCTGCTCGCCCGCCAGCGCGATGCCGTTCTTGATGGTGTTCCACCAGGTGTCACTGTCGGGTGCATGGCTGACCAGCACGTAATTCAGATCATCGTCACTCTGCGCGAAGGATGCGAAAGGTGCCGCGACCAGTGCGGCACCAAGCGCCACCGATTTCAGGATGGTTTTCATGTCGTCCTCCCAGACTATGTCCGCGCGCATCTCGGGCGCGCCTGTCACACCAGACGGATGGCCCGCCTTCCCCTGACACAAGCACAAGGTCCGTCAAAATGCAACCGGTTGCAAAATATGGTTCCAATTTTCTGACAGCTCTTCTATCTTCCCTGCAGGCACAGGAGGAACGATGCCTGTCACTTTGAAAGAAGTCGCGGAACGCGCCGGGGTTTCGCGGTCGGCGGTCTCGCGGACCTTCACCGAGGGCGCGTCGGTCTCGCCCAAGACCCGCCGCAAGGTTGAAAAGGCCGCGGTGGAGCTTGGCTATCGGCCCAATGCGCTCGCCTCGTCGCTGACGACCGGGCGGACCAAGCTGATCGGGCTGATCTCGAACAACTTCCGCAATCCGCTCTTTCTGGAGGTGTTCGACCTCTTCACCCGGCTGTTGCAGGAGCGCGGGTTGCGTCCGCTGCTGGTGAACCTGTCGGACGAGAACGACCCGGAAAACTCGATCAGCATGCTGCGGCAATACTCGGTCGACGGAGTGATCGTCGCCTCGTCGACGTTGCCCCCCAGTTTCTCCAAGGCGTTCCGGGATGCCGGGATTCCGGTTGTCCATTCCTTCGGACGCTTTGCCAGCGCGCCCCATGTCCACGTGGTGGGCATCGACAATATCGAATGCGGCCGGATGGCGGCGCGCACCCTGCTGGCGCGCGGCTACCACAAGATCGGGTTCATGGGCGGCCCCCGCGAGGCCACCTCGACCATTGATCGCCGCGAGGGATTCCACCAGGTCGTCGCCCGCCGCAACGGCATCGAGGTCTCGGAAAGCTTCGCTGCCGCCTATTCCTTCGACGCAGGCAAGACCGAGATGTCCCGGCTGTTGCAGCACGGCCCGGCGGAGGCGTATTTCTGCGGCGATGATGTTCTGTCCATAGGCGCGCTGGCCGCGATCGAGGCGGCGGGCCTGCGCGTGCCCCAAGATGTCGGGATCATCGGTCTCAACGACATGGAAATGGCCGGCTGGAGCAATCTGGACCTCACCACCATTCGTCAGCCCGTGCAGCAGATCATCAGCAGTTCCATCGAGTTGGTCGTGGCCATGCTCGAAGAGCCGGACCGATATCCCGAGGCCCGGCTCTTTGCCTGCGAGGTGATCGAACGGGGGACGCTGCGCCCCGTGCCCTGAGGCCGCTCGGCCAGAACCCTGCGCGCAGCCTTACCGCAAGGAGGGCGGACGGGCATCGACCCAGGCCCCGTTTTGCCCCGCGCTTTGCACGGCCGCGTGCACCGCCGCCATGGACCGCAACCCATCCACCGCCAGGGGCAGGTCGCCCGAGGCCTCGCCACGGATCCGGGCCGCGAGATCGACATAGATGTTCGCGACCGCCAGCGGGAACCCCTCCGGGTGGGCGATGGCCACGCGGCTGAGGCGCTGCGCCTCGGAGGTCAGCCCCGCCTCGCCCTTCTCGATGATCTCGGTGCGCCCGTTCAGGCGCGTGTAGTAAACTTGGTTGGGCTGCTCGGAGGCCCACCGGATGCCGCCCAGTTCGCCGAAGACCTGGATATCGAGCCCGTGCATCCGTCCGATGGCGATGGTCGAGGACCAGAGCCTGCCGACCGTGCCCCCCTCCATCCGGAAATTGACCATCGCGTCATCCTCCAGCACGCGGGAGGGCACGGTGGATGCGAAATCCGCCGACAAGGTGCGCACCTCGTCCCCGGTGATGAAGGACGCCAGGTGGAGCGCATGGATCCCGCAATCGGCCATTTGCCCCGAGACCCCCGCCATGGCCGGATCGTAGCGCCAGCGCACGCGCGGGTTGTCGGCATCGTCCCCGGCGGCGTGATGCCCGTGGGAGAAGTTGGTAACGACCGTGCGGATTGCGCCCAAATCGCCCCGGTGCACCATGGCGCGCATTTCCCGCACCATCGGGTAGGCCGAGTAGCAGTAATTCACCGCGCAGATCCGACCCGAGGCCTCGGCGATGCGCACGATCTCCTCCCCCTCTTCGACCGTCATGGTCATGGGCTTCTCGCACAGCACGTTGAACCCGGCGTTCAGGAAAGCCTTGGTGATCTCGAAATGGGTGGCGTTGGGCGTGGCGACGGTAACGAGGTCCAGCTTGTCGGGGCGATCCCGTTCGCCCGCGAGCATCTCGCGCCAATCGCCATAGGCGCGGTCCGGGGCAACGCCGAGGCGCTCGGCATAGGCCTTGCCCCTGGGGCCGTCCGCGTCCAGCGCGCCCGCAGTCAGCGTGAAATTACCGTCCGCCAGCGCGCCCAGCCGATGCGCCGGCCCGATCTGGCTGCCTTCGCCGCCGCCGATCATGCCCCAGGTCAGTTTCTTCATGGCTGTCTCATTCAAATCCGATGGCGCGCAGATAGGCGCGGTTGGTCATGGCATCGCCGAAGGGGTCGGTGTCCGGCAGGGTCGGATCGCAGTCCTGTTCCACCGTGCACCAACCGTCGAACCCGTGATCGATCAGCAATTGGCGGACGCGCGGGAAATTCACGTCGCCTTCACCGAGATTACAGAAAATTCCCTGGCCGCAGGCGTCGTAGAATCCGGTCCCCCGCGCGATGACGTTCGCCTTCACGGCGGGATCGATATCCTTGAAATGCATGTAGCTGATGCGCGGCAAATGCCGCTGCATGAAGGCCACCGGGTCGAAGCCCGCATAGGAATGGTGGCCCGTGTCGAAGCAGATCTTGAGGATGCTGTCATCCACCTCGTCCAGCAGGCGCTCCAGCTCCGGCTCGAAATCCATGAAGCCCGCGGCATGGGCATGGATGCCCACGGTCAGCCCGTACTCATCGGCTCCCATCCGCGCCACATGGGCGATGCGGTCGCGAAAGGCGGCCCATTCCACCGCGTCCATCTGTTCGGCAGCCCCTGCCCGACCCGCCGTGGGCGCGCGGCGCGGCGAGATCGAGTCGATCAGCACGAGATGCTGCGCGCCATGGGCGACCAACGCCTTGCAGGTGCGGACGGAAGCATCCAGCACCTCCTCCCACGCCGCCCGGTCATGGAAGGGGCGAAAGACGACGCCGCCGATCAGCTCCAGCTCATGTTCGGCGAGGGCGTCGGCGACCTGTGGCGGGTCCTCGGGCATGAAGCCGATCGGGCCCAGCTCGATGCCCGTGTAGCCCGCTGCCGCGGTCTCGCGCAGAACCTGCCGCCAGTCGGGATTGCGCGGATCGCCCGCGAATTCCACACCCCAGGAACAGGGCGCATTGCCGATACGAATGGTCACTTGGGGTCTCCCTTCAGTTGGGCAACGTCCTGCCACTGTCGCGTGGCATGGGATTTGAGGGCCGCGGCGGTGACGTGGCTGACCGCCAGCCCGTCGCGGAAACTGGGCCAGCGGGACGCGCCGTCGGCGATGGCTTCGAGAAAATCGCGCGCCTCGATGGTGATCTGGTCCTGGTAGCCGGTGCCGTGGCCCGGCCCCTGGCAGAACGGCAGGTAATCGGGATGGGCCGGACCGGTGAGGATCTGGCGAAAGCCGCGCTCGGCCTCGGGCCCTTCGGCGCGGTAGAGCCAGAGGCTGTTCTGGTCTTCCTGGTTGAAGCGGATTGCGCCCCTGGTGCCGGTGATCTCGTAGATATAGCCCATCTTCCGGCCCGTCGCGATCCGGCTGAAATAGAGATGCCCCATGGCCCCGCCCGTGAACCGGCACATCATTTGCGCCTGGTCGTCATTGGTCACGGGTGTGCCATTCCGATCCGTATGCACGGTCTCGACCTCCGCCATGACCGCGCCGATGGGACCGATCAGGGCGAGGGCCGCGTTGATCATGTGGGGCGCAAGATCGCCCATGGTGCCGTTGGCCATCCCGCTGGTGCGCCAACTGGCAAGCATGGCCGGGTCGGCGTAGAAATCCTCGGTATGCTCGCCGCGGAACCATGTCACCTCGCCGATTTCGCCCTCGGCGATCAGCCGGCGGGCGTATTGCGAGGCGGGCGTCCGGATGTAGTTGAACCCGACCATGTTGACGATCCCGGCGCGCTCCGCCGCCTCGGTGATCGCGATGGCATCTTCGAGCGACGCGCCCAGCGGCTTCTCGCAGAACACCGGTTTGCCCAGGGCCGCCGCGGCCTCGACGATCGCGCGGTGGGTGTCCTGCGGCGACGCGATGACCACCGCTTCTACGTGTGGATCAGCCACCAGCGTTTCCCAATCCGGGGCCGCGCGGCGAAACCCGAAGGCCGCGCGGTAGCGCTCCGCCGACGCGCGCGAGGAGGCCGCCACCATCTCCAGCCGCGGACGCAGGCGCGTGTTGAACAGGGCCCCGACGCTGGCATGAGCGACCGCATGGGCCTTGCCCATGTAGCCACCGCCGACGATACCTACCCCAATCTCGGACATGAGCCCTCCCGAAAACCCTTGCAACCGGTTGCAACGTGAGTATCGTTGAAGCACGAACGCGGTCAAGCACGAACCTGACGGCCCGGGAGGCGAAAGACATGCGCGAGGACACCATCCGCCTGACAACCGCGCAGGCGATCATACGCTATCTGAACGCACAGTTCATCGAGACAGACGGCACGCGGCAGCGGGTCTGCGGCGGGGGTTTCGGCATTTTCGGCCATGGCAATGTGACTTGTCTGGGCGAAGCGCTCCATGATCATCGCGAAACGTTGCCGCTTTATCGCGGCCAGAACGAGCAAAGCATGGGGTTCGCCGCGGCGGCCTATGCCAAGTATCACCTGCGGCGGCGATTCATGTTCTGCACGGCGAGCGCGGGACCGGGTACGGCGAACCTGCTAACGGCCTCTGCGCTCGCCCATGCCAACCGTTTGCCGATGCTGATGCTCTGCGGCGACACGTTCCTGACCCGCCTGCCCGATCCGGTGCTGCAGCAGTTGGAGCATTACGGCAACCCGGCGCTGGGTCTGAACGATGCGTTCCATGCGGTCACCCGGTATTGGGATCGCATCACGCACCCCGCGCAGGTGATCCAGTCCCTGCCCGCGGCGCTGGCCACCATGCTGGACCCGGCCGATTGCGGCCCGGCCTTCCTCGCCCTGCCCCAGGATGTGCAGGGCTGGGCCTATGACTATCCACGCGCGTTTTTCGAGGAAAAGACACACCGCATCCGCCGGATCACGCCCGACGCGGACGAGGTGGCGGAGGCTGCGGCTTTGCTGCGCAGCGCCGAGCGGCCGGTGATCATCGCAGGCGGCGGTGTGCAGTATTCCGGTGCGGTGGCCGAGTTGACCGGTTTCGCCGAAGCCCATGGCATTCCGGTGATCGAAACCATCGCGGGGCGCGCGAACCTGCTGGCCGACCATCCGCTGAATATCGGGCCCGTGGGTGTCACAGGCTCGGATAGCGCCAATGCGATCGCCGAGCAGGCGGATGTGATCCTCGCGGTCGGCACCCGGCTGCAGGATTTCACCACCGGGTCCTGGACCGCCTTCGCGCAGGAGGCTCGGTTCATCGCCCTCAACGCCGCGCGGCACGATGCGGGCAAGCACCGGGCCCTGCCTATCGTCGGGGATGCCAAACTTGGCCTGGTGGCGCTGGAGGCCGCCTTGGGTGACTACCGATGCCCCGAGGCCTGGCGCAACTACGCCCAGACCGAGCGCAAGGGCTGGGACGCCTATGTGGCCGACAATGTCCGCCCCGGAAACCGACCCAATTCCTACGCCCAGGCCATCGGCGTGGTGAACGCGCTGTGTGAGCCGCGCGACCGGGTCGTGGCGGCGGCGGGCGGTCTTCCGGCGGAGGTCACCGCGAACTGGCGCACGTTGGATATCGGCACCGTGGACGTGGAATTCGGCTTTTCCTGCATGGGCTACGAGATTGCGGGCGGCTGGGGCGCGCGCATTGCCCAGACGGAGGTGGAGCCCGAGGCAGACACCATCGTCTTTTGCGGGGATGGCAGCTACCTCTTGATGAACTCCGACATCTACTCATCTGTTCTGACGCGGAAAAAGATGATCGTTCTGGTGCTCGACAATGGCGGTTTCGCGGTCATCAACAAGCTGCAGAACAACACCGGGAACGAGAGCTTCAACAACCTTCTGGCCGACGCCCCCACGATCCCGGAGGCTTTCGGGGTCGACTTCGTGGCCCATGCCGCCGCCATGGGGGCGGAGGCCACGCAGGTGGCCAATGCCGACGAGTTGGCCGAAGCCTTCAAGGCTGCAAAAGCCTCGGACAAGACCACCGTCATCGTGATGAGCGTCGATGCCTATGACGGCTGGACGACCCAGGGCCATACATGGTGGGAGGTCGGCACCCCCCATGTCACCGACAACCCCAAGGTGCGCGAAAAGCACCTGGAGATCGAGGCGGAGCGCGCCAAGCAGCGGCGCGGCATATGATGGACGTTCTCGAAGCTATCCGAAGCCGGAATTTCCTTGTGATCGGGCGGGTCGGCATGGACTTGTCGCCCGCCCCCGCGGGCACGGCCATCGAGGACGCCACCGACCTGATGGTTGCCATGGGCGGGTCGTCGGCCAATATCGCCGCCGGTCTGGTGAAGTTCGGCGCAAGAGCGGCCCTGGTCACGCGGGTGTCCGACGATGCGGTCGGGCGCTACTGCCTGAACCAGCTCGCCGCCTACGGGGTCGATGCGACCCACGTGACGCCGGTGGCGGGCGAGTTTCGCAATTCTCTCGCGCTTTATGAAAGCCGCTTGGCGGACCACAACTCGGTCATCTACCGCAACGGGGCGGCGGATTTCCAGATGAGCGTCGCCGATGTCGAGGCCGTCGATTACAGCCAGTATGGCGCGCTGATCACCGCGGGCACCGTCTTCGCCGCAGAGCCGTCGCGCAGCGCCACCTTCCGCGCCTTCGAGTTGGCCCGCGCCGCCGGGCTGCCGATCATATTCGACGTGGATTACCGCCCCTATAGCTGGCCTTCCCCCCAAGTCGCCGAAGAGGTGCTGTCGCGCGCGGGGGCCCTGTCGGACATCATCGTCGCCAATGACGAGGAATTCGGCTTCATGGCCGGCGGGATCGACAAGGGCCTCGCCAAGGCCCGCGAGCTGGCGCAAACCAGTGCCGGCATCGTGGTCTACAAGATGGGGCCGGAGGGTGCGATCACCTTCGCAAACGGCACCGAGCTGCGCACAGGCATCTACCCGGTCACGGCGCTCAAACCCACCGGCGCGGGCGACAGTTTCATGGCCGGGTTTCTCGCAAGCCTCGCCGAGGGCCGCGAGTTGCGCGAGGCCGTCCTGCGTGGCTCGGCCTGCGCGGCCATCGTGGTGGCCAAGCCCGGCTGCGCCCCCGCCATGCCCGATGCGCGGGAGCTCGACGCGTTCCTTGCCCGCCATCCCGGCCCCCGCAACGCCCCGCAGCCCGCGGAAGGATAACCCATGCATATCGCCCCCCATGACAACCGCAACAAACCCATCGTGGACGCAGGCGACGCCCTCGTCCCGCTGAACTACTTCAACATCGTCAAGCTGAAGAAGGGCGAAAGCTTCGGCTACGCGGTCCCCGGCTACGAGACCTGCATCGTGCCCGCCACCGGGCTGATCGACGTGACCGTGGGGGGGTTTTCCGCCGACAAGCTCGGCGGGCGCGGCGTGGATGTCTGGGACGGGGAGCCCGAGGGCGTCTATGTCCCCACCGGCCAGGAGGCGCGGTTCACCTGCCTGTCTGACACGGCCGAGGTGTTCATCGCGGGTGCGAAGTTCGACACCGTTCTGGAGCCGTTCGCCGTGCGCGCAGACGAGCTGGACCTGGTTCAATACGGCTCCGACGACACCAAGACCCATCGCAAGATCAAGCATATCCTCGGCGCCAACCAGCACGGGCGCGTGGGTCGCTTGCTGGTCTCGGAATTGTTCACCGTGGGTGCGGGTGGCTGGTCGGGGTTTCCCAGCCACAAGCACGACACCGACCGACAGGACCCGGCCACGGGCGAGATGATCGAGACCCGCCATGACGAGACCTACAATTTCCGCTTCCGGCCCAATTACGGCTCCGGGCTGCAGATGCTGCAGCGCGCCGACAACGCGCCGGGCGATGCCTATCATATCATGGATGGCTCCACGATCTGCATCGACAAGGGCTACCACCCCTGCTGCGCCCTGCCCGGTTACGAGATGTATTACTTCACCATTCTCGGCGGGTTGAGCCAGCGCAGCCTGAAGCAGTATTTCCAGCCCACCCATGCGGAGCAGCTGCATACCATCCCCGGGATCATGGACATGGTGGCCAAGTTCAAATGACGCTCGCGACGCTTTCGGAGGTTCTGCAACCTGCGCTCGAGGGCGGCTATGCTGTGGGTGGTCTGGTGTGCCTTGGCTGGGAAGAGATGCGCGCCTACACCCGCGCGGCGGAAGCCGAGGGCGTGCCGCTGATCCTGCAGGCCGGGCCGTCCTGTCGCGCCCACACCCCCCTGCCGGTGCTCGGCGCGATGTTTCGACACCTGGCGGAAAGAGCCTCGGTGCCCGTGGTCGCCCATCTCGACCACGGCTACAGCTTCGCGGAGTGCCAGGAGGCGCTCGACAGTGGGTTCACCTCACTGATGTTCGACGGATCGCGCCTGCCGCTGGAGGAAAACATCGCGCAGACCGCGCGTATCGTCGATCTGGCCCACAAAGCAGGCATTTCCTGCGAGGGGGAGATCGGGTTCGTCGGCTATGCCGAGGGGGATGCCAGCCAGGGCACCGACCCCGAGGAGGCCGCGCGTTTCGCCCGGGAGACCGGCGTCGATGCCATGGCGATCTCCGTCGGGAACGTGCATTTGCAGCAGAACCGCGAAGGCGGGCTGGATGAAGGGCGCATTGCCGAGATCGCAGCCCGGACCGAGGTGCCGCTGGTGATCCATGGCGGCTCCGGCGTGCCGCTGGCGCAGCGCACGCGCCTTGCGCGCGGCTCGACCATCTGCAAATTCAACATCGGAACGGAGTTGCGCATGGCCTTCGGCGCGGCACTGCGCGAGGCGGTCACGTCTGACCCGGACCGGTTCGACAGGGTCCAGATCCTGCGCGAGGTGGAAGCCCCGGTCGAAGCCGCCGCCCGATTGGCCCTGCGGGCGCTGGCCCCGGAAAGAGAGGTTGCATGAAACTCGGATTGCTCGGCTGCGGCCGGATCGGACAGGTCCATGCCCGGAGCCTGTCCCGAATTGCCGAGGCCCGGCTTGTGGCGGTCGCGGATGCCGTCCCCGAGGCGGCGCAAGCCCTGGCCGCGCGCGCCGGGGCCGAGGTGCGCGGCAGCGAAGAGATCATCACCGCACCCGATATCGACGCGGTGATCGTCGCCACCCCCACCACTCTGCATTTCGAGCAGATCCATGCCATCGCCGCCGCGGGCAAGGCGATCTTCTGCGAAAAACCCATCGATTTGAGCGCCGAGCGCGCGGCCCAGTGCCAGCAGGCGGTGGAGGCCGCGGGTGTGCCTTTCCTCACCGCGTTCAACCGGCGCTTCGATCCGAGCTTCGCCCATCTGCACGACCAAGTGCGGGACGGTGCGATCGGCGAGATCGAAATGGTCGTGATCACCTCCCGCGATCCCGCCCCGCCGCCGATTTCCTATATCGAAAGCTCCGGCGGGCTGTTCCGGGACATGATGATCCATGATTTCGACATGGCGCGGTTCCTGCTGGGTGAAGAACCGGCCGAGATCCACGCGTTCGGAAGCTGCCTCGTCGACCCCGCCATCGGCGCGGCGGGCGATATCGACACGGCCATGGTCACCCTGCGCACCGCCTCCGGCAGGCTGTGCCAGATCAACAATTCCCGGCGCGCCACCTACGGCTATGACCAGCGGATCGAGGTGCACGGATCAAAAGGCATGCTGCAGGCGGCAAACCAACCTGCGCATCTCGTCACGCAAGCCAGCGGTGGCGGCTTCACGGCCGCGCGCAGCATGGACTTCTTTCTGGAACGCTACGAGGCGGCCTATCTCGCCGAGATGACCCATTTCGTCGATGCCGTCACCCGCGGCAGTCCGCTCAAGGCGACCATCGCTGACGGGGTCGCGGCACAGCGCCTTGCGGACACGGCCGACACAGCGCGGAAAACCGGAAAGGTCCTGTCGCTCTGACCTGATCTTCGCGGCGCGCTCACAGCATCTTGTGACCCTGGTCCTCCGCAGGCAGGATCCGCCCGATGACCCCGATCAGGAACGCCGTGCTGATCCCGAAGGTCAACAGCCCCGTGATCGCGCCGAAGGTCGCGAAGATCCGCAAGCCTTCGCCCAGAACGATGTCGCCATACCCCAGTGTCGTGTAAGTGACTGTAGCAAAATAGAAACTGGTCTGGATATCCGGGAAAAGCCCAACGAACTTGAACACGAAGGCCCAGGTCCAGATCTGGATCGCGTGCGCCAGCACGATGCCGAAAACCGTCAATGACAACAGAACCGTGGTGCGGATCAGCTTGCCCCGGTGCTTCAGCCTTGCGGCAAACCGCGCGACCAGAGGGACCGTCGCCGCCACGATCCCAACATGCACCAGCGTACAAAGTATCAAGAAAGAAGTCCCCAGTAACACCTGGGCAGCCATCGACATCGGCGGGTCCTTTCGGGTTTGACTGGCTACTGAAACGCTGCAACCGTGCGTGGCAAGTCTAAGGGCGGAGTATTGGATGTTGAACCTGAATGTTTCCCGGGCCTTGCTGGTTGTCGTTGCCGCAGCGATGACCGGCCCGGCAGCAGCGCAAGACACCGCGCGCCCTGCGAAGGTGGTCACGGTCGCGCTGACCGAGGCGGAGGTCGTCCGCACCTACCCCGCGATCGTGCTGCCCTCGGACGAGGTGGAGCTGTCGTTCCGCGTCGGCGGCCCGGTGGTGGAGCTTCCGATCCGCGCTGCGACCTCGGTCGAAACCGGTGACATGATCGCCCGCATCGACCCGCGGGACTTCGAGCGCCAGATCGCCCAACTCGAGAGCCAACGCGACCAGTCCGCCGCCCAGCTTGCAGCCCTGCGCACCGGCGCGCGCACCGAAGAGATTTCCGCGCTGCAGGCCGCCGTCGCCTCGGCGGAGGCACAACTGGCCCAGGCCGAGGAACAGGCCGCGCGCACCCGGCAACTGGCCGAACGCGGGGTCGCGGCCGCCGCACAGCTGGACAATGACGAGGCCGCGTTGCGGGTCGCGCAGGCAAACCTGCAGGCGCAGCGGGAACAGCTTGCCATCGGGCAATCAGGGGGCCGCCCCGAAGATATCGAAGCGGCCGAGGCCGGGCTGCGCGGGCTGGAAACCCAGATACAGATCGCTCGGGACCAGCTCGACGACGCCACCCTGCGCGCGCCGTTCCCCGGCATTATCGCCCGGCGCTACATCGACGACTTCTCGATCGTGCAGCCGGGACAGCCCATTGTCCTGCTCCAGAACCTTCAGGTCGTGCACCTGACCTTCGATGTCCCGGGACCGGACGTGACCGCCCTGTCAGCCAACGGACAGGGCAACATCCGAAACGAGGTGACCTTCGACGCGCTGCCCGGGCGGGTCTTCGACGCCGAGATCGTCGAGTTCTCGGTTCAGGCGGATTCGGCGACACAGACCTATCGGGGCCGCGTGGCGGTGACCTCCCCGGACGAGACGACAATCCTGCCGGGCATGGTCGGGCGCGTGATCTCGAGCGCGCCGGGCGGGACGCCCCGGCTGATGGCCCCCCTGACCGCGGTGGCCGCCGCCGCCGACAGCAGCCCCTTCGTCTGGATCGTCGAGGACGATGACACCGTGCGCAGCCAACCGGTCACCTTGGGCGAAGCCTCCGGAGAGATGGTCGAGATCCTCGATGGGCTGGAGTCCGGTACCACCGTCGTGTCCGCGGGCGTCAACCACCTGGTCGAGGGGATGCGCGTGCGTCCCGTGACCCGGATCGGGGGCTGAGCCCTTGGACCTGGCACGTTTCGCGCTGCAAAAGCGCCTGATCTCGGCGATCTCGACCCTGCTCATCCTGATCGCGGGTTTCTATGCCTATTCGACCCTGCCGCGCTTCGAGGACCCCGAGTTCATCATCCGGCAAGCGCAGATCATCACCCCCTACCCCGGCGCCCAAGCCGAGGAGGTGGCCGAAGAGGTCACCGATGTCATCGAGGACGCGCTGCAGCAATTGCAGGGTGTACTGGAGGTGCGTTCGGTGTCGTCGCCCGGGCTGAGCAACGTAACAGTGGAATTCACGATCCCGTCGGTGCCGGACTACACGACGCTCTATGAACGCTTCGCGCAGATGCGCGCCAAGATCGACGACGCGCAATCCCTGTTGCCGCCCAATACCCTGCCCACGCAGGTCTATGACGATTTCGGGGATGTCTACGCGCTCTACTTCGCGGTGGTGGGCGATGGCTACACGATCACCGACCTGCACAGATACGCCAAACAGTTGCAAAAGCTGCTCGTGACCGTGGAGGGCGTGTCGAAGGTGGTCCTCAATGGGGTGCAGGACGAGGTCATTTATGTCGAATTCTCGCCCGCGCGTCTGATCGAGCTTGGCCTGACCGCACAGGATGTGTCGCAACTGCTAGAGGCCGAGAACCTCGTCGCGCCCGCCGGATCGATCCAGGCCGGGGCCACGCGGCTGGAATTGCGCCCGCAGAGCGCCATCTCTTCGACCGAGGCGATCGGGAACCTGATCATCACCAACCCGGAGACCGGCGCGCTGTTCCGGCTCGGCGACATCGCCAAGGTCACGCGCGGCCTCGTGGACCCGGCCGATCCGATGATCTTCCGCGACGGCCGACCCGCCATCGGGATCGGCATTTCCAACACCCTCGGCGGCAACGTGGTCGACATGGGGGTTGCCGTGAAGGACCGCATGGAGGCGCATATCGCCGAGCGCCCCATCGGGATGGACGTCATTGCGATCTCCGACCAGTCGGAGTCGGTCAAGGTTTCGGTGAACAGTTTCGTGAGCAACGTGCTGGTGGCCCTCGTGATCGTGGTCGGCACGCTGATGGTGTTCATGGGGTTCCGCTCGGGGATCCTGATGGGGGGCATCCTGCTGGTAACGGTGGCGGGCACGCTCTTCGGCATGTTGCTGTACGGGCTCGACATGCAGCGGATCTCGCTGGGCGCGCTGATCATCGCGCTCGGCATGCTGGTGGACAACGCCATCGTCGTGGTCGAAGGCACATTGGTGCGCGTGCAGAAAGGCGAGAACACCGCCGAGGCCGCCATCGCCGTGGTCAACCAGACCAAATGGCCCCTGCTGGGCGGGACCGTTGTCGGGTTTCTCGCCTTCTCGCCGATCGGGTTCTCGCCCGACAATACCGGCGAGTATGCGGGCAGCCTGTTCTGGACGATCGCGATCTCGTTGCTTTTCTCCTGGCTCGTTGCGATCTGGCTGACCCCCTATTACTGCACGCTTCTGCTCAAGCCCGGTGACGCGGACGCACCGGAACAGGCCGAAAACGGCATGCTGCGCGCTTACCGGCGCCTGCTCGACCTCGCGATCCGGTTCCGCTACGGGACCGTGGTGCTGGTGGTGGCGCTCTTTGCATCGGCGCTGGCGATGTTCAGCCAGGTGCCGCCGGGGTTCTTCCCCACCTCGACACGCGAGCAGTTCGTGATCGACTACTTCCTGCCCGAGGGCACGGATATCTCCAAAACCCGACAGGACATCCTGGAAATCGACGCCCATGCCCGCAGCCTGGCCGGCGTGACGGGCACGAATGCCGCTGTCGGCGCCGGGCATCAGCGTTTCATGCTGATCTATCAAAGCGAGGACGCCAACAGCGCCTATGGGCAGATCCTCGTGGATGTCGAAGCCTTCGACCAGATAGATGGTCTTGTGGACGAATTGCAGGCCTGGATCGTCGCGAACTACCCTGATGCCAATACCAAGGTATGGAAATTCCAACTCGGCCCGGGGGGCGGCTCGAAGATCGAAGCCCAGTTCAGCGGCCCCGATGCGGCCACCTTGCGCGCGCTCGCGACCCGCGCCAAGGAAATCATGGCCGAGTACGGCGCAATCGCGATCAAGGATGACTGGCGCGAACAGGTCCAGATCATCCGCCCGATCATCGATGCCGAGAACGCACGGCGGCTCGGCCTGTCGCAAGCCGACATCTCCCACGCACTATACGGCCATCTCAACGGGATCACGTTGGGCGTGTACCGCGAGGCCGACGAACTGCTCGACGTGATCATGCGACCGCGGGCGGCGGACCGCAACGAGATCGGCGAATTGCGCAATGTCCAAGTCTACAGCCAGGTGGTCGGAGGCTATATCCCGATCTCGCAAGTGGTGGAGCGGTTCGAGATCGCGTTCGAGGCTGGCAACCTGCGCCGCATCGACCGGCAGCTGACGATTACCGCGCAATCGGACAATGCCCCCGGGGTGCTGTCGGGCGAACTCTTCGAGCAGTTGCGCGGTCCGATCGAGGACATCCCCCTGCCGCCCGGCTACAGCCTGAGTTGGGAGGGCGAGTATGGCTCGTCGCAGGAGGCGAACGAGGGGCTGGCCTCCACCATGCCGCTGGGGTTCGGGGCGATGGTGCTGGTCGTGATCTTCCTGTTCAACGCGGTCCGGCAGCCGCTGATCATCCTGTTGACCGTGCCCCTGGCCCTGATCGGCGTCATCTGGGGATTGGCGCTGAGCGGCACACCGCTGGAGTTCATGGCGATCCTCGGCATACTTTCCCTGACGGGGATGCTGATCAAGAACGCGATCGTGCTGCTTGATGAGACCGACAGCCAGATCGCGGGGGGCAAGGCCCGCATGGCGGCGGTCGTCGACGCCGCCGTCAGCCGGGTGCGCCCGGTCTCGCTGGGTGTTCTGACCACGGTGCTGGGGGTGGTGCCACTGTTGTGGGATCCGTTCTTCAAGTCCCTCGCCGTGGTCATCATCTGCGGGCTGAGCTTTGCCACGATCCTGACACTGATTGTGGTGCCGACCCTCTACACGATCTTCTACCGGGTCACCGGGGACGAGACCGGCGGCACCTGAGACCTCTCAGAGCCCGACAAAGACCTGGATGATGACCGCGTTGGCCAGGTCTACGAAAAAGGCCGAGACCAGCGGCAGCACGATGAAGGCCAGCGGCGCGGGTCCGTAGCGCTTGGTGACCGAGGACATGTTGGCAATCGCCGTGGGGGTCGCGCCAAGGGCGAACCCGGCAAACCCCGCGCTCAGCACCGCGGCAGTGAAATTGCGCCCCAGGGCGGCGAACACGACCAGCAGGATGAAGGCCACCGTCATGGCCACCTGCATCGCCAGAACCCCGAGCAACGGCCCGCCAAGCTCCGTTAGGGTCCACAGCTGCATGCTCATCAGCGACATGGCGAGGAAAACCGATAGGCTGTAATCCGACACCACCGCCAGCGCCCGGCTGCCTGCGGGCCAGGTCAGGCGCGGAAAGAGATACGGGATGGTGTTCGACGTGACGATCCCCACCAGCAGACACGGCACGAAGAGCGGCAGCATCACGCCCGCCGCGGCAATCGCGCCATGCGCGAGGAAGCCCAGCAGGATCGCCACGTGGGCGGCCAGCATGGACCGCATCAGGCTGACATGGTTGACCACCTCCGGCGCCTCACCGGGTTCTTCGAATTCCAGCCCTACCACCGGGGCGGCGCCCTCCTCACCGCTGAGCCCGTTGCGATCGATCAGCCGTTTTGCAATCGGCCCGCCGATCAGGGCCGCGAACACCAACCCAAGGGTGGCTGCGGCGATCCCGACCTCCGCGGCGGCGGCGAAGCCCGTGACCTCTTCGATTTCGGGGCCCCAGGCAATCGCCGTACCGTGCCCGCCGATCAACGCGGCCGAGCCGAGCAACACCGCCATCGGCGTGGGCAGATCGAACAGGATCGTGCCGACAAGCCCCACGAGGTTCTGGAGCACCATGAACCCCACGGTCAGCCCGAGCAACACCAGCAGCAACCGACCCCCGCGCAACAGGTCGGCAAGCCGCGCGTTCAAGCCGATGGTCGAGAAGAACAGCACCAGCAGGTAGTCCCGCACCGCCAGGTCGAACACGATCTGGCGCCCGGTGAGTGCGAAGAACGCCCAGGTGACGAGAGCTATGGCCAACCCGCCCGAGACCGGCTCGGGAATGTTATAGTCCTTCAGGAACTGCACCTTGCGGGTCAAGAACGCACCAATGAAATAGACCAGCAAGCCCAGCGTGACCGAGATGAAAGCGGGTACGAGAAGGTCGGGCATTGGCGGCACCGCATGGGATCAGGGACAGGGTCGTCGCCCTCTTCTCAGGTGCCGTGCGCAGGATCAACCGTCAGGGGTGCCCGGGACGGTCAATCGCCGTCGATCTTTGCCAGATCATTGAGGATCGGGCAGTCCGGGCGCTGATCCCCGTGGCAGGCCCGCACAAGCGTTTGCAACGTGTCCTGCATGGCGCGTAGCTGGGCGATCTTGTCCTCGATCTTGGCCAGATGCTCTTCGGCCAGGGATTTGACCTGCGCGCTCGCGCGGCTCTCGTCCTCGTAGAGCGCAAGCAGCGTGCGGCAGTCCTCGATGGAGAACCCCAGCGCCCGCGCCCGGCCCAGAAAGACCAGCTTGTGCAGGTCCTGCATCCGGAAGGCGCGGTAGCCATTGGCACTGCGCACGGGCCGCACCAGGCCGATCTCTTCATAGTACCGGATCGTCTTGGCCGGCAGGCCGGAGCGTTCCGCAACTTCGCCGATATTCATTCCCGTCCCCTCATTCCGCCGGTTGCGGCTCCGCGGCCACGGCGCCCTGCGGGCCCTGGGTGTCCATGCTTTGTTGCGGGCGGACACGGCGCAGCCGCAGCGCGTTGCCCAGGACCGACACCGACGACAGCGCCATGGCCCCCGCTGCGAAGATCGGCGACAGAAGGATGCCGAACGCCGGATAGAGCACCCCGGCCGCCACCGGGATCAGCGCGGCGTTGTAGCCGAAGGCCCAGCCGAGGTTCTGCTTGATGTTGCGCATGGTCCGCCGCGACACGTCGCGCGCATTGACCACGCCGCGCAGGTCCCCGGACATCAGCACCACATCCGCGCTCTCGATCGCGATATCCGTGCCCGTCCCGATCGCCACACCCACATCCGCATGGGCCAGTGCCGGGGCGTCGTTGATTCCGTCGCCGACGAAGGCCAGCTTGCGACCCTCGGCGCGCATCGCTTCGAGGGCGGCGACCTTGCCCTCGGGCAGAACGCCCGCCACCACGTGGTCGATGCCGACGGCACGGGCCACGGCGCGGGCGGTACCTTCGTTATCCCCGGTGATCAGCGCGACATCAACGCCCTGCGTCTTGAGCGCAGCAATCGCTGCCTTGCTCGTCGGCTTTATGGGGTCGGAGACCGCGGCAATCGCCGCCAGTGCCCCCTCGACCGCGACGAAGAACACCGTATGGCCCTGCTCTGCGAGGGCGGCGGCCCGTTCGGCCAACCGCCCGGTCTCGACCCCCTCCTCCGCCATCAGGCGGGCGGTGCCGACGAGGACGCGCCGCCCCGACACCGTGCCGGAGATACCGCGCCCGGTGTGGCTTTCAACATCCGTTGCCCTCTCGGGCACGACCCCTTCGCCGCGGGCCGCGCGCACGACCGCCGCGCCCACGGGATGCTCCGACGCCATCTCGACCCCCGCCATCAGGGCGAGCACTTCGGCGCGCGCCCAGCCTGTCGCAAGTTCGAGGTCGGTCAGCACGGGACGGCCTTCGGTCACGGTGCCGGTCTTGTCGAGCGCGATCATGTCCACATCCGCCAGCGCCTGCAGCGCATCGCCCTTGCGGAACAGAACCCCCATCTCCGCCGCACGGCCGGTGCCGACCATGATCGAGGTCGGCGTCGCCAGGCCCATGGCACAGGGGCACGCGATGATCAGCACCGACACCCCGGCCACGAGCGCAAAACCCAGCCCCGGCCCGAGCGCGAGCCAGACCGCGACCGTCAGCGCCGCGATCCCCAGGACGATCGGCACGAACCACAGGGTCACCCGGTCGACCAGCCCCTGGATCGGCAGCTTGGCGCCCTGGGCCTGTTCGACCATACGAATGATCTGCGCCAGCACCGTGTCGCCCCCCGTGCGCGTAACCGCGACGCTCAGGCTGCCGGTGCCGTTGACCGTGCCGCCCGTCACCTCGGCGCCAGCGGCTTTCGGTACGGGCATCGGCTCGCCGGTGATCATGCTCTCGTCCACATTGCTCGTGCCCGCGATCACGGTGCCATCGACCGGCAACCGCTCCCCCGGGCGCACCAGAACATGGTCCCCGGGCCCCAGCGCCTCTACCGGCACTTCGGCGATGTCGTCGCCCCGGATCAACCGGGCGGTCTTGACCTGCAAACCGAGCAAGCCCTCGATGGCGGCCCCGGTGCGGCCCTTGGCGCGCGCCTCCAGCCAGCGTCCCACGAGGATCAGCACCACGATCACCGCGGCAGCCTCGAAATAGACCGCACGGCTCGCCTCTGGCAGCAGCGCGGGGAAGAAGGTCGCCACCACCGAATAGGACCAGGCCGCTCCGGTCCCCAGCGCCACCAGCGCATTCATGTCCGGCGTCCCATGGGCAAGGCTTTGCGCGCCCTTGACGAAAAACAGCCGCCCGGGGCCGAAAAGAACCAGGCTGGTCAGCACGAATTGCAGAAGCCACGAGGTCTGCATCCCGATGGTCGCCATGATCCAGTGATGAAAGGCGGGCACCATGTGACTGCCCATCTCCAGGATGAAGACCGGCAGGGCCAGCGCCGCGGCCCCTGCCACCCTGCGCGCCATCGCCTCGGCTTCGTCCCGCTGGCGCTGCGCACGGGCGGGCGCTTCATCGGTCGCCGCCAAACGCGCGGGAAACCCGCCCTCGCTGCACCGCGCGATCAGCCGTGCAGGGCTAGTCACCCCGTCGAGCACCCGCACGGTCGCGGTTTCGGTGCCCAGGTTGACCGAGGCCTCCAGAACACCCGGCTCCGCCTGCAGGATCCGCTCCACCCGCCCGACGCAGGAGGCGCAGGACATCTCGGCCACGCGCAACGAAATGGTGGCCTCCCGCGGCGCGTATCCCCTGGTGGTCAGCATCTCGACCAGATCCGGCAAGGCATCCGGCTGCGCCAGCGTCATCCGCGCGGTCTCGGTAGCCAGGTTCACCGACACATCGCGCACACCAGGGCGTTCGGCCAGGGCACGCTCGACCCGCCCGACGCAGGACGCACAGGTCATTCCCGTAAGGGACAGCGAAACGGTCATGGGTTCGGACATGGTGGGGCGCTCCTTCTGCTGAGCCTACCATAAGGCTTCCAGTCACTGGAAGCTCAAGCCACCCGGAGCATTTGTCGCGCCCCCGCTCAGCAGGTGTAGTTCAGGCCCAGGCGCCCTCCGTCCACATAGATCGTCTCGCCCGTGACATAGCTGGCTTTGTCGGAGCACAGAAATGCGACCACGTTCGCGATCTCCTGCGCGGTCCCGACCCGTTTCAGGGGCGTGCGCGACAGGACCATGTTCATGGCCTCCGGGTTGGCATTCACCCCCGCCATCATCTCGGTATCGATGGACCCCGGCCCGACCGCGTTCACGCGGATGCCGTGGGGGGCAAGCGCAAGGGCCGCGACCTTCGTCAGCTGCATCAGCCCGCCCTTAGAGGCGCAATAGGCCGGAATCGACGGGATCGCCACCTGCGCGTTGATAGAGGACATGTTCACGACAGCCCCCTTGATGCCGTGTGCCACCATGCTGCGCCCGGCCCGCTGGGTGGCCACGAACACGCCGCGAAGGTTGATATCGAGCACCCGGTCGAAGGTCGCCAGATCATAATCGAGAAAGTCGCCCGGCGCCGCGATCCCCGCGTTGTTGACAAGGTAGGTGACCGCGCCGTGCTCCGCCTCGATCCGGTCGAACAACGCGCCGACCGCCGCGGCATCCCCCATGTCGCACAGGTATCCCGCACCGCCGAGGCGCGCCGCAGCCTCCTGCACACTGTCCTGAATGTCCGCAAGGATGATCCGCGCGCCCTCAGCGGCGAGCGCCTCGGCACAGGCGTATCCGATCCCCTGCGCCCCCCCGGTGATCAATGCCAGCGGTGTTTGCGACATGGCTCAGCTCCTTCTTGCCCAGGTGATTTCCGTAGCGCAGGGATCATGCCAGCCTTCCCCGGTCAAGCAAGTTGGGAGGGCAACGGCGACATCCGCGGCAGTTTCCATGCAACGCGCGGGATGAACGCGTTCCGGGTCGACCCGGACAGCCCATGTTTCGAGGGTGTGTTCAGGCAGGACAAGCGCGTCGCCGCCCATTGCACCTCGGGCCTGTGGTCGGTCCTGCCCGTGGCCACGCGACAGGACTTGGGGTTCGCCGCCGCGCATGGGAAGGACAGGTTCTCGGACTGGGTCGTCCAGGGCCGGCCACTCACCAAGGACGCCTAGAACGCCCCGATCAGGTCAGCACTTTCGACACGATGGTCAGGGCACCTATGAACGGCACCATCCCGGCCAGCACCCAGAGCCCGTCCCGGGTCAGCATCCCGAGGCTGATGAACACCACCGCAAGCCCGAGCAATGACGACGAGAACGGCACCAGTTCGAGAAACGGGATCATCGCGGCCAGCCCGACACAGCTCAGGGGCAGGACATACCAGATCGGCCGCCGGAACAGTACGCCGATGCGCCGATGCGCATTGCGGTCGAACCAGGCCGCCAGCGGCCGGACCCGTACCAGCCCCTTGCGCAACTGTTGCCCCGACAGGCTGCGGCGCTTGACCCAGTCCGGCAACCATACGCAGCTGCGTCCAGCGACCATCTGCGTTGCCACTAGGATGATCAACACCGCGCAAAAGCTTGAAAACAAGGGGATTCCACTCAGTGGCGACACGAGGAGCATCGCAGGCATCAGCAGCAGTGGCAAGAAACTCGCGGGCCCGAAGGCCGCGATCATATCCCCCACGCAGACATCCTCGCGGTCCGAGACATCCATCGCGCAATCGAGGATGCGGGTCATCGACCAATCCCCGAAGGACGCCTCCGCCTCTGCCGCGTGTTGTGAGCTCACGTCTGCCATGTCATACCCCGATCAATCCAAAGGTTTTTATGGGGCCGTCTCGATCACAGATGGGGCGGTCTGTGGATTATGCAAGCGACCTCGGCGGCAGACGGCCGAGCCGTGCCGCGGCGCGCCAACTCAGCCCCGCCATGACAGCCGCCGTGGCAAGGCAGAGCGGCAGTCCCCCAAGCTGAAAGCTCAGCCCCGACAGGAGCGTCCCGATCAGCCGCCCCGCCGCGTTCGACATGTAGTAGAAACCAACATCCATGGTCACGCGTTCCGTCCGTGTGAAGGCGAGGATGAGGTAGGAATGCAGTGCCGAGTTGAGCGCGAAGACCACCCCGAAGACCAGCAACCCGAGCACGAGGCTGGCCGTCAGCCAGGGCGCGGCCCCACCCGCCAGCACCACAAGGCCCGCAAGGGCAGCCGGGATCAAGGCAAGGATACCCACCCAAACCCGCGCCAGCCGGATGATCTCGGCATCGGTTTTCTGCCGGGCGCGCAGGATCTTTGGCGCGAAGCCCTGCACCGCGCCGTAGCCGATGATCCAGAGCGCCATGAACCCACCGATCTGGAAGAATGCGGCCCGGTTGCCTGCGACGCTACCATCGGACAGCACGCTGTAGAAATAGATCGGGATGCCGACCACGAACCATACGTCCCGCGCCCCGAAGAGGAACATCCGCGCCGCGCTCAGCCAGTTCACCCGTGGGTCGGTGGAAAGCACATCCCGCAGTTTCGCGCCCCTGCCCCCCTGTGGCAGCCCCGGCGGCATGAATAGCGCCAGGAGCAGCGTCACCAGGCCCAGCATCCCCGCCATCACCCAGACCGCAGGCACGAACCCCACCATCGCCAGAAGCGCCGCTCCCAGCAGGAAGCCAAGCCCCTTGACCGCGTTCTTGGACCCGGTCAGCGCCGCGACCCAGCGAAACAGCGCCCCATCGCCAGCGGGCGCCAGCACTTTCACCGCGGATTTCGCGCTCATCTTGGACAGGTCCTTGGCAACGCCCGACGCCCCCTGCACCGCCATCACGAAGGCGACCGAGGCCGCAACGCTCCATCCCGGATCCAGTTGTGCCAGGGCAACCAGCGCCGCGATCTGGATCGCCAGCCCGGCATAGAGCGTGCTGGCCAGCCCGAACCGCGCCGCGATCCAGCCCGCGCTCAGGTTGGTGACCATTCCCATGAATTCATAGAGCAGAAACAGGTAAGCCAGCTGCAGCGCCGAGAAGCCCAGCGTGTGGAAGTGCAACAGCACCAGCATCCGCAGCGCCCCGTCGGTGAGCATGAAGGCCCAGTAGGCCGCCGTCACCGCCAGGTAGGCGCGCAGCCCGTCCGGGACCGGACGCTTCACAGGCTTTCCAGCACCATGCGCGTCACATCCGCCAGACGCCACGCATAGCCATACTCGTTGTCGTACCAGGCATAAACCTTCACCTGCGTGCCATTGACGACCATCGTGCTTGGCGCATCGATGATCGCGGAGCGCGGATCATTGGTGTAGTCGGCGGAAACGAGCGGGCGTTCTTCGTACCCCAAGATGCCCGCCAGAGCCCCCTGAGAGGCCGCCTTGAGAAGCCCGTTGACCTCCTCGACGCTGGTTTCGCGCGCCATCTCGAACACGCAGTCGGTCAGGGAGGCATTGAGCAAAGGCACCCGCACCGCGTGCCCGTTCAGCCGCCCCTTCAGTTCCGGGTAGATCAGGGTGATCGCGGTCGCGGACCCGGTGGTCGTCGGGATCAGCGAGTTAAGCGCCGACCGCGCGCGCCGCATGTCCTTGGCCGGGCGGTCGACGATGGTCTGGGTGTTGGTCACATCGTGGATCGTCGTGATCGACCCGTGCCGGAGTCCGATCCCTTCATGGAGGACCTTGACCACGGGCGCCAGGCAATTGGTCGTACAACTCGCCGCCGTGATCAGCCGGTGTGCCGCAGGGTCGTACAAGTCGTGGTTGACCCCGTAGACCAGGTTCACCGCGCCGCCGTCCTTGACCGGTGCCGACACCACGACCTTCCTGACGCCTGCATCGAAATAGGGCGCGGTCTTCGCGGCGGTCTTGAACACGCCCGTGCAATCCAGCACCACGTCCACGCCCATCTCGCGCAAGGGCAGATCTTCGATCCGCGCAGCTTGGGTCAAGCGCACAGAGGTGCCATTGATCGTCAGGCTGTCGGCGTCATGGGCGATCACCGCCTCCCAACGGCCGTGCACCGTGTCGAACTCCAGCAGCAGCGCGTGCTGTTCCGGTGTTGCAACGGGGTCGTTCAGAAGGACCAGATCGGCCTCCAACCCCTCGTCGAAAAACGCGCGCAGCACGAGTTTTCCAATCCGGCCAAGGCCGTTGAGCGCGACTCTCGGGCGCGGTGTCGTCATGTCAGTGTCTCTCGGCTTTGGAAAGATGGGCGCCGCCCGATCTCATCGAGGCGCTGTTGCAGTGCCAGTCGGTCCAGAGATTGCAGCGGCAGGGCCACGAAACCTTCGATCCGGCGGCGCATCTGGGCGTAGGTCTGGGCGAAGGCGAGAGATTTCTCCGCCTCGGTCCCTTGGGCGGCGACCGGGTCCGGCAGGCCCCAATGGCCCGTCATCGGCTGGCCCGGCCAGGGGGGGCAATGCTCGTTCGCCGCCCGGTCACAGACCGTGAAGACGAAATCCATCCGCGGCGCATCGGATCGCTGGAACTCGGACACGGGCTTGGCGCGCAGGCTCGAGACGTCGTGGCCTGCCCGCTCCAAGACCTCGACCGCCCGGGGGTTGAGACCGGCGGCCGGATCAAGCCCAGCGGAATGCGCCACGAAGCGCGCCCCGCCAAGCTCGGTCAGCAGCGCTTCGGCGAAAATCGACCGGGCCGAGTTTCCGGTACAGAGGAAAAGCACATGAAACGGGGCCTCACGCGCCGCCCCGTCGCGCGACATCGGTGTCATGTCCAGGTGGGTGCTGCACAGGTCAGGCCGTCCCCGGCAGCAATCATCGACGAGGTAATCCACCAACGCGCCCACCCGGCGCAGTTCCGCCCGGTAGAGCACCGCCCGACCCGCCCGCTGGGAGGCAACCAGCCCCGCGGCCTGCAGCGCCGCAAGGTAGACCGACAAGGTATTGGGCTTGAGTCCCAAGGCCGCGGCAATGTCGGACGGGCGCACCCCGCTCGGCCCGCGCCGCACCAACAGGCGGAATACCTCCAACCGTGCGGGATGGCTCAGCGCATCGAAAGCGTGGGTGGCATCTATTGATTCCATAATTCATGAATACTCGAACTATTGAGAAGTTCAAGCCGTCTTTCAGCGCTTTTGCAAAGAAAGCCGATCTGCGCTATCACCGAAGTGTCATCCCGCCGAGGAGGGCCGGAGATGCACCGATACGTCAGTTTCGCACTCAGTTGCGTGCCCGAACCCGGCAGTGACCTCGCCGTGCTCGGCAAGCATTGGTTCGGATGGGACGTGGACAGCCGCACTGAATCGGCCCTGCTGAACATCGAAAAACTTCCCCGCGCACCGCTGGCCTTGATCGGACGCCACCGCCGCTTCGGGTTCCAGGCGCCGATCCTCGCGCCCTTTCGCCTCGCCCGGGGTCACAGCCCGCTCGATCTGCACCATACCGTCCGTGCGATCGCGGACTATTTCGGCCCGATCAAGCTGCCGGCCCTGCGCATGGCGCGCCGCCGGGCGGGTCTGTGTATCGTGCCGCTTCGGGGATCGCCCGAGTTGCGGCAGGTCGCCACGACGGTGCGGGGTGTTTTCGACAGGTTTTACGCGCCGCCAGCGCGATCCGCCCGCAGTACTCCGCCCCGCGCTGCGTGCGATATGCCGTCGGAAGCGCCATTCGAATTGCAATTCCAGATCACCGATGGCGTGCTGCCTGAGGAACAGGCGAGGGTGTTTTCGATCCTGCGTCCGATCATCGAGCCGAACCTGCCCCGCCCCTTCGTCATCCGGTCGCTCACCCTGCTCGGAGAAGACCAGCACGGCTGGTTCCGAAAGATCCAACGCTATCCGCTTGGCGGAACAAGCCGTGTCCGCGGACTGCAGGACGATCTTGCGCCGCCGCTCACCGGAGTGCCACTGAGCTGGTAGGGTCCGATGGCGCGGCGGACGCCCATCTGGTCAATGCCCGCGCTCGAAGAGGGGAGGAGGAGGCCTGCAAGCGCAGGCATTGCCAGACGAGGTCTTTACCGAAACAGAACGCATGCGTCCTGCTCTGTGTTGAACATACCCCCCTTTGAAGGCCGGTGGCGAAATCAGACTTTCTGCGCGCGCAAACTTCGCTGCAGCGCAACAACCTGCAGCCTGGGGCGGCGACAACGGCTGCCAAAGCTTCATTTCTAGGCAGGATTTGCGCCAGATCCCGCGCGCGCAAGGCGCGCGGGTCGCCTCAGGTCGGGAGAATCACGCCTCCCGCGGGTCACCCGGCACGCAAAAACGCCCAGCGCATGCCGGCGGGCCGTCCTCCCTGCCCTACCATTGCCCATATATGGTCCATTTCACGGTGCAGGCTGATACGGGCATCCCCCCCTACGGAGCCCGAGATGGAACCCAGCCTTCTGCAAGTTTATGAGTGCCGCGAGAGCGTCGGTATCCTCGCCTACTGGCTGTATGCTGTCGGACCGGACACCTGCCTGAGCCTGGTGGGGAGCCTTCTGCAACTCGCCCTCGTTCTGGCGGCGATCCTGGCGGCCAAGCATATTGTCATGCGCAAAATTTCCGCCGCACGGCAGAGACGGCGCGCCTCCGCCGCCGATCAAAGCGCAGCGTCGGACTCGCCGGGATGGATCGATGGCAAACCTGCGATCTACACCAAGTTTCCCCAGCGCTGAGCCGGATCAGCCGCGCAGGCGCTGGCCGGTCTCCGCCTCGAACAGCATGACCCGGTCCGGCGCCAGGGACAGCCCCACGGGCGTGCCCTCGGCGATCGGGTCTTCCTCGCCCGCCTCCACCGTCAGCCTGGAGCCGTCCGCCCCACGCAGATAGAGGTACGACACCCCGCCCAGGGACTCCGTCAACTCCACCAGATACCCGTCCCCCCCGGGCTCCAGCGCGATGTGCTGCGGACGCACCCCCACAGTCACCGGACCCGACCGGCCCGCGGCACCCGGCACCGGCAGGGGCGGAAGCCCGGCGAGATGCACGGCGTCGTTCTCGATCCGACCATCGAGGAAATTCATCGCCGGAGACCCGATGAACCCCGCCACGAACACGTTGTCCGGGTCGCGGTAGAGCTCCAGCGGGGCGCCCACCTGCTCCACCCGGCCGGCCCGCAGCACCACGATCTTGTCGGCCAGCGTCATCGCCTCGACCTGGTCATGGGTCACGTAGATCATCGTGGCGCCGATCTCCTTGTGCAGGCGCGCGATCTCCACCCGCATCTCGACCCGCAACTCCGCATCGAGGTTGGACAACGGCTCGTCGAACAGGAACACCTCCGGGCCGCGCACGATGGCCCGACCGATCGCCACACGCTGCCGCTGCCCGCCCGACAGGGCCTTGGGCTTGCGCGCGAGGTAATCATCCAGCTTCAGGATCTCCGAGGCGGCGGCCACCTTGGCCTTGATCTCCGCCTTGGGCACGCCGTTCATCTTCAGCCCGAAGCCCATGTTTTCCGCAACGGTCATATGGGGATAGAGCGCATAGGTCTGAAACACCATCGCCACACCGCGTTCGGACGGATCCAGCCGGGTGACATCCCGCGCCCCGATATGAATGCTGCCTTCGCTGGTCTCTTCCAGCCCGGCGATCATCCGCAACAGGGTGGACTTGCCGCAGCCGGACGGGCCGACAAAGACGCAGAACTCACCATCCGCGATGGACAGGTCCACGCCATGCACGACCTGCGTTTCACCGTACCGCTTGACGGCGCCCCGTAATGTGATCCCGGACATGGGCTGCCCCTCCCTCTAGGCTCGGGTTTCGTGCTGCAAACGCGGCCCGGTCGCATCCGGAAAGCGCCAGGTCTCCGCCTCGGCCGCGATCCGGCCGGCGGCTTGGCCGATCAGCGGCGCGTGGCCTTCGAGCTCGGCAAGCGACATGCGCGTGGTAGTGCTCGTGACCGACAGCGCCCCGAGGACCCGGCCGGTCTGGCTCAGGATCGGCAGGGCGACGCAGATGATCCCGGGCTCATGCTCCTCCCGGTCCAGCGCGTAGCCCCGCGCCCGGGTTTTCTCCAGATCGGTGCGCAACTGCGCTGCCGAGGTCAAGGTGTGGGGCGTGAACGCGTGATAGGACTGCTGATCCAGGATCGGCGCGAGCTCGGCATCGGGCAGAAAGGCCAGCATCGCCTTGCCGACCCCGGTGCAGTATGCCGGACCGACCTTGCCCGCCTGGGAGAACATCTCCACCGGCTTGGCGGCGTTGCGCTTGTCGACATAGAGCACCTGTGCATTGTCGAGCTGCGCCAGATGCACCGTCTCGCCGAGCTCCGCGCTCAGGGCGTCGAGATGGTCCCTGGCAATCGGCGCGAGCGCGCTTTGCTCCCACGCGGCATGGGCCAGCCGCACCAGGCGCAAGCCCGGAGCGTAGGTCTGACGCTCCGGATCGAACGCCAGCATCCCCTGGCTCGTGAGGGTCTGCACAAACCGGTAGAGGGTCGCCTTGGGAAACGGGCTGGCCGCCAGCAGCTCGCCAAACCGGACCGGGCGACCGAACGCCGCCACCTGGTCCAGCACGGCCAGGGCCTTGCCGACGGTCCCATCTGCAGTCCCGCCACCGGTCATGCGGGTCTCCTCCCTGTCGCGCCACTCTTTGCGGTGGAAAGCTGTTGACAGGTTAGGACCAGCGGGGCCATGATTTCAACATATAAAACATGGTTTCAAATAATGAGACCGGCCACTGCATGAGACCATAGGGAGGATATCATGCGCCCATCCACGAAATCGCTTCTGGCCGCGCTTGCCACGTCTGTCGCCTTCACGGTGCCCGCGGCGGCCGAGCTGACCGGCGAGCTGAAGATTTTCTCGGATATGTCGAACCCGGCTCCCCGCGCCACCATGGAAGGTCTCGTCGCCGGGTTTCAGGAGCAGCACCCCGATCTCGACATCGAGCTGACGATCATCGACCGCGAGGCCTACAAGACGCAGATCCGCAACTTCCTGACGGCCAACACGCCGGATGTGGCCAACTGGTACGCGGGCAACCGGATGCTGCCCTTCGTCGAGGCCGGGCTTTTCGAGGATATCTCGGACCTCTGGGATGACGAGAAATCCGCAAATCTGGCGTCGACCAAGCCGTCCATGACCATCGACGGCAAGCAATGGGGCGTGCCCTATACCTACTACCAATGGGGCGTGTATTACCGCGAGGACATCTATAACGACCTCGGCCTGACCGAGCCGACCACCTGGGCCGAGGAAAAGGCGAACTGCCAGACTCTGCTGGAAAACGGGATCAAGTGTTACACCATCGGCACCAAGTTCTTGTGGACCGCGGGCGGCTGGTTCGACTACCTCAACCTGCGCACGAATGGCTACGAGTTCCACATGGCGCTCACCAACGGCGAGGTCGCCTGGACCGACGACCGGGTGCGCCAGACCATGGCGAACTGGCGCGAGCTGATCGATATGGGCGCCTTCATCGACAACCATCAGACCTACAGCTGGCAAGAAGCCCTGCCTTTCATGGTCCGGGGCGAAGCCGCCGCCTACCTGATGGGCAATTTCGCGGTCTCGCATCTGCGCGAGGCCGGGCTCGGCGACGACCAGCTGGGCTTTTATCAATTCGTCGAAATCACCCCAGGCATCCCCAAGGCCGAGGATGCGCCGACCGACACGTTCCACATCCCCGCCCAGGCCGCGAACAAGGAAGCCGCCCGCGCCTTCCTGCGGTATGTCACCTCTCCCGAGGTCCAGACACAGATCAACGCGGGCGACCAGCTCGGCCAGTTGCCCGTGCACAAGGCCGCCAGCGTGGATGACGACAAGTTCCTGAAAGAGGGCTTCGACATGCTCTCGAACGCCTACGCACTGGCACAGTTCTTCGACCGTGACGCGCCCGCCGAGATGGCCAAGGCGGGGATGGAGGGCTTCCAGGAATTCATGGTGAAACCCGACAATCTCGACCGCATCCTGGAGCGGATGGAGCGGGTCCGCCAGCGCGTCTACTGACCACCACCACTCACCCAAGGGGCGTTCCCGGCATTTCCCGGGGACGCCCACCCCACCACCGAACGGTGAGCACGCCCATGACCTCTTCTGATCTTTCCGAAGTTCGGTCGCTGGCTGGCGGCAGCTGGTGGCACCGCAATCAGCAGGCCCTGACCCCGATCCTGTTCCTGATCCCGGGCATCCTGTTTTTCGCGGTCTACGTGATCATCCCTATCTTCCAATCCTTCCAGATCAGCTTGCTGGAATGGGACGGGCTGGGGGAGCCGGAATTCGTCGGCCTGCGCAACTATGACGAGCTGCGCTACGACGATGCGTTCTATACCTCGCTCAAGAACAATATCATTTGGCTGGCGCTCTACCTGCTGGCGATCCCGGCGGGGCTGTTCATCGCGCTCTTCCTGAACCAGACCGTGACGGGCATCCGGCTCTACAAGTCCCTGTTCTTCTTTCCCTTCGTGATCAGCCAGGTTGTCGTGGGCCTTGTCTTCACCTGGTTCTACGACCCGAATTTCGGCATGCTGAACACGATGCTCGGCTGGGTCGGCCTCGGCCCCATCGCGGTTCTGGGGGATGAGCGTTACGTCACCATCGGCATCATCGCTGCCGGGCTTTGGCCCCAGACCGCCTATTGCATGATCCTGTACCTGACCGGCCTGAACGCCGTTGACCCCGAGCAGATCGAGGCCGGGCGCCTCGATGGCGCCAAGGGCTGGCGGATGCTGTGGCACGTTGTGCTGCCGCAACTGCGCCCGGCGACCTTCATCGCCTTCGTGGTCACGATCATCGGCGCGCTGCGCAGCTTCGATCTGATCTCGATCATGACGCAGGGTGGCCCGTTCGGCTCGTCCCGCGTGCTCAGCTTCTACATGTTCGAGGTGGCGCTGTCGGAATACGGCTTCCGCATGGGCTATGGCGCGGCCATCGCGGTGGTGCTCTTCCTGATCATGATGGTCTTCATCACCGGCTTTCTGGTGAAGATGTACCGCGACGAGCGGGGGTACTGAGATGTTCCCCCGCCCGATCGAGAAAGCCCCCCGCGCCGCCCAGCTGACCTATCAGGGGATGATCCCGCTGGCCCTGATCCTATGGCTTCTGCCGCTCATCGCCGTGGCGATCTTCTCGGTCAAGCCCGCCGGGGATTTCGCCGCCGGGAATTACTGGGGCTGGCCTGCGGAATTCGCAGGCTTCGAGAATTACGCCCGCGTCTTCACCGACAGCGAGATGCCTCGCTACATCCTCAACTCCTTCATGATCACCATTCCCACGGTGATCGGCGCCGTGGCCCTGTCCTGCATGACGGGCTTTGCGCTTGGGATCTACCGCTTCCGGGGTAACCTGTTGATCTTCTTCATGTTCATCGCGGGCAACTTCGTGCCGTTCCAGATCCTGATGGTGCCGGTGCGCGACCTCACGGTCGATATGGGGCTCTACAACACCAAGACCGGGCTGGTGCTTTTCCACATCGCGTTCCAGACCGGGTTCTGCACGCTTTTCATGCGCAACTTCATCCGCGCCCTGCCCTATGAGTTGATTGAGGCCGCCCGGGTCGAAGGGGTCGCCGAATGGCGGATCTTCTGGTTCGTGGTGCTGCCCCTGATGAAGCCCGCCATCGCGGCGCTCTCGGTGCTGATCTTCACCTTCATCTGGAACGACTATTTCTGGGCCGTGGTTCTGACCCAGGGCCCGAACGCCCAGCCGGTGACGGCCGGGATCACCAGCTTCAACGCCCAGTTCGGCATCGCCTACAACATGCTCAGCGCAGGCAGCCTCATTGCCGCCCTGCCCCCGGTCATGATGTTCTTCCTGATGCAGAAACACTTCATCGCAGGTTTGACACTCGGAGCCGTCAAATGACCCGGATCGCGTTCATCGGCGCAGGATCGACCATTTTCATGAAGAACATCCTCGGCGATGCCCTGCATTTCGAGGCCCTGCGCGACGGCCATTTCGCCCTGATGGATATCGACCCCGACCGGCTGGCCGAAAGCGCCGCCGTCGCCCGCGCCATGATCGCCACCATGGGCACCGGGGCCACGATCAGCACCCATGGAGAGCGGCGCGCTGCGCTAGAGGGGGCGGATTTCGTGGTCACCGCCTTCCAGATCGGCGGCTACCAGCCCTGCACCGTGACGGATTTCGAGATCCCCAAGGTCTACGGCTTGCGCCAGACCATCGGCGACACGCTCGGCGTTGGCGGCATCATGCGCGGCCTGCGCACGGTCCCGCATCTCTGGGCCGTGGCCGAGGATATGGCGCAGCTCTGCCCGGACGCGACGCTGCTGCAATACGTCAACCCCATGGCGATCAACACCTGGGCGCTGGCCGAACGGTTCCCGACCCTGCGCCAGGTCGGCCTGTGCCACTCGGTGCAAAACACCGTGCAGGAACTGGCCCATGACCTCGACCTGCCGCCACATGAGATCCGCTACCGGGTCGCGGGGGTCAACCACGTGGCCTTTTTCCTCGACCTGACCCACCGGGGCCGCGACCTCTATCCGGCGCTGCGGGTGGGATACGCAGAGGGGCGCCTGCCCAAGCCGCCGCTGCTGATGCCGCGCTGCGCCAACAAGGTGCGGTACGAGGTGATGAATCACCTCGGCTATTTCTGCACCGAAAGCTCCGAGCATCTGGCCGAATACGTCCCCTGGTTCATCAAGAACGGGCGCATGGATCTGATCGAAACCTACGCCATCCCGCTCGACGAATACCCCACCCGCTGCCTCGAGCAGATCGCAGACTGGCGCGCCCAGGCCGAGGCGCTGACCAATGCCGCCCGGATCGACGTGCCCAAGAGCCACGAGTTTGCCGCCGAGATCATGAACGCCGTGGTCACCAATACGCCCTACCGGATCTACGGCAACTTGGCGAATACCGGCCAGACCCCGCAACTGCCCCCGGGGGCCGCGGTGGAAACCCCCTGCCTCGTGGATGCGAACGGCGTGCAGCCCACCACCGTCGCCGACATCCCGCCGCAACTGGTCGCACTCATGCGCAGCCAGATCAACGTGCAGGAACTTGTGGTCCGCGCGCTGATCGACGAGAATCCAGCGCATCTCTATCACGCCGCGATGATGGACCCCCACACGGCCGCCGAGCTTGACCTGCGCCAGATCCGCAGCCTGGTCACCGACCTGCTCAACGCCCATGGCGACTGGATCCCGGCCTGGGCCCGCCCCGCCAAGGCCGCCTGATGCCTCATCTTTGCCCAAATACTCAAGACGCAAGGCCCGCCCCATGACAACCGATCGCCGCAACCGTGCCTGGTATGGCAAGCTCGACAAGGACGGGTTCATCCACCGGTCGTGGATGAAAAACCAGGGCTTTCCCGACCATGTCTTCGATGGTCGTCCCGTGATCGGGATCTGCAACACCTGGTCCGAACTGACCCCGTGCAACCACGGCCTGCGCACCCTCGCCGAAGGCGTCAAGCGCGGGGTATGGGAGGCCGGGGGCTTCCCGGTTGAGTTCCCCGTAATGTCCCTGGGCGAGACCCAGATGAAGCCGACGGCCATGCTGTTTCGCAACCTTCTGGCCATGGATGTCGAGGAATCGATCCGCGCCTACGGCATGGACGGGGTCGTCCTGCTGGGCGGGTGTGACAAGACCACGCCGGGGCAACTCATGGGCGCGGCCTCGGTGGACCTGCCTTCCATCGTGGTCTCGGCGGGGCCGATGCTGAATGGCAAGTATCGCGGGCAGGATATCGGCTCCGGAACGGATGTGTGGAAATTCTCCGAAGCCGTGCGCGCGGGCGAGATGACGCTTGCGGATTTCATGAATGCCGAGGCCGGCATGTCCCGCTCCGCCGGGGTCTGCATGACCATGGGCACGGCCTCGACCATGGCCAGCCTGGTCGAAGCGATGGGCATGTCCCTGCCCCTGAACGCCGCCCTTCCGGCGGTGGACGCCCGCCGCATGGCGCTGGCGCATCTGACGGGCAAGCGCATCGTCGAGATGGTCGAGGAAGACCTGCGCCCCAGCGCGATCCTGACCAAACCCGCCTTCGAGAACGCCATCCTCGCCAACGCTGCCGTGGGCGGGTCCACGAACGCGGTGATGCACCTGCTCGCCCTTGCGGGCCGGGCCGGTGTCGACCTGACGCTCAAGGATTTCGAGATCGGAGGCGAGATCCCCTTGCTGGTCAACTGCATGCCATCGGGCAAATACCTGATGGAAGACTTCGCCTATGCCGGGGGGATGCCCGTGGTTCTGTCGGAGTTGCGCGACCACCTGCGCCCGGCCACCACGGTGCTGGGCAAGGATATCGCCGCCTATACCGAGGGGGCAGAGTGCTTCAACCGGGACGTCATCCATGCCTATGACGCACCTGTGAAACCTGCTGCCGGGCTGCGGGTGCTCCGGGGCTCACTTGCGCCCGATGGCGCCATCGTGAAACCGTCGGCCGCCACGGACGCTCTGCTTGAGCACGAAGGCCCGGCCTTCGTCTTCGAGAACATCGAGGACATGAAGGCCAATATCGACCGCGACGACCTGCCGATCACACCCGACACGATCCTCGTGCTCAAAGGCTGCGGACCCAAGGGGTACCCCGGCATGCCCGAGGTCGGGAACATGCCGATCCCGGCAAAACTAGTCCGCGAGGGCGTGCGTGACATGATCCGGGTCTCGGATGCGCGCATGTCCGGCACCGCCTATGGCACGGTGATCCTCCATGTGGCACCAGAGGCGCAGGCGGGCGGGCCGCTGGCGCTGGTCAAGACCGGCGACCGCATCCGCGTCTCGGCCCGCGAGGGCGTGCTCGACCTGTTGGTGGATGCCACCGAACTGGCGGCCCGCCGCGCCGCATGGCAACCCGATCCGCCCCACTACACCCGCGGCTATGCCAAGCTCTACATCGATCACGTCTTGCAGGCGGACCGCGGGGCCGACCTGGATTTTCTGGTGGGCAAGGACACCCGCCCCGTCACACGAGAGAGCCACTGATGCCCGCGCCCCGAAACGCCACCTTCCACGACCTCGACGGCGCATCCGTCTTCGTAACCGGCGGCGGCTCCGGCATCGGTGCGGCCCTGACCGACGGCTTTCTCGCCCAGGGCGCGCAGGTCGCCTTCATCGGCCGTTCCGACGCCAGCGCCTTCGTGGCAAAGATGCGCGCGGCCCACGGACGCGCGCCGCTCTTCGTGCAAGGCGACATCACCGATACCGACGCCCTGCGCGCCGCCATCGCCCAGGCCACCGCGGCCCACGGCCCTATCACCGCGCTGGTGAACAACGCCGCCAACGACAAGCGCCACAGCACCGCCGAAGTCACCCCGGAGTTCTGGGACCAGATGCAGGCGATCAACCTCAAGGCTTATTTCTTCGCCGCCCAGGCCGTCACCCCCGGCATGGCCGAGGCCGGCGGCGGGGCGATCGTCAATTTCAGCTCGATCAGCTACATGATGGGCAACGCAGGCTACCCCGCCTATACCGCCGCCAATGCCGGGATCACCGGGCTGACCCGCTCGCTCGCCCGCGAATTCGGCCCGGACGGGATTCGCGTCAACGCCCTCGCCCCGGGCTGGGTCCTGACCCCGAAACAACTGGAGATGTGGGCCACGCCCGAGGATCTCGCCGCCCATCTCGACCGCCAGTGCCTCAAGACGCATCTCGCGCCCGAGGACATCGTGGAGGCGACCCTGTTTCTGGCCTCCGGCGCAAGCAAGATGATGACAGGGCAATGCATGGTCGTGGATGGCGGCGTAGTGGTGACGGGATGACGAACGATACCTGGATCGCGGTCGACTGGGGCACCTCGCACTTGCGGGCCTGGCACATGGCTCAGGATCGGGTTCTGGCCGAGGCGGCGTCGGATGCGGGCATGTCCGCCCTGGGCCGGGCCGATTTCGAAGCCGCCCTCCTGGCGCTGATCGCAGGATGGCTCGACGGGCCGACGGATGTTCTGGCCTGCGGCATGGTCGGCTCGCGCCAGGGCTGGCAGGAGGCCCCCTATTCCGCCGTCCCCTGCGCACCGCTCGGGGCTGCCCCGGTGCGGGCGCACGCCACCGATCCACGCCTGCGGGTCCACATTGTTCCGGGCCTGAAACAGGTCCGTCCCGCCGACGTGATGCGCGGCGAGGAAACCCAGGTCGCCGGGTTTCTCGCGCGCAACCCGGGCTGGGATGGCGTGGTCTGCCTGCCGGGCACCCATACGAAATGGGCCCATGTCAGCGCGGGCGAGGTCGTCAGTTTCCAGACCTTCATGACCGGCGAGCTTTACTTCACCCTCGCCCGCCATTCGGTCCTGCGCCATTCGCTGACCGAGGCGGGCTGGGACGCCGAGGCCTTCGCCGACGGGTTGAAGGACGGCATGGCCCGACCCGAACGCCTGGCTGCGCGGCTGTTCGGCCTGCGCGCCGCGGACCTGCTGGAAAACGCATCGCCCGAGGCGACCCGCGCCCGGCTCTCCGGCCTGCTGATCGGGGCGGAGCTTGTGGCGGCGCGGCCCTATTGGCTAGGCCAGCAGGTGGCCCTCGTGGGCGCCGCCAAGGTGACCGGTCCCTACAAGAACGCCCTCGACCAGCAAGCCGTCCCCGTCCAGATCGCCGATGGGGCCGATATGGTGCGCGCAGGGCTCAAGGTCGCCCATGACAGCCTGAAGGAAACCGCATGAGCCGTCCCCTGATCGCCATCCTGCGGGGCATCACGCCGCCTGAAGCCGTCCCCGTGGCCAGCCGCCTCGTCGCCGCGGGCATCGACCGGATCGAGGTGCCGCTGAACTCGCCCGATGCGCTCGACAGCATCGCGGCCCTCGCCGGTGCCTTGGGCGACCGCGCGCTGATCGGGGCGGGCACCGTGCTGCGCCGATCCGAAGTGCGCGACGTGCAGGCCGCGGGCGGGCGCATCATCGTGTCGCCCAACACCGACCCGGAGGTCATCCGCGCCACCCGCGACGCGGGCCTTCTGAGCTTTCCGGGCGTCTTCAGCCCGACGGAGTGCTTCACTGCCCTGCAGGTGGGCGCGACGGGGCTGAAGCTCTTCCCGGCCTCCGTGGGGGGCATCGGGCTGTTGAAAGCTCTGGTCCCGGTCCTGCCCGAGGGCACGGAGATCTACGCCGTGGGCGGGATCGATGGCGGCGATTTCGCGACCTGGCTTGCGGCGGGGGCCAAAGGCTTCGGTCTGGGCAGTTCGCTCTATGCGCCAGGCGACACGGACGAGCAGGTCTATCTCAAAGCGCTGAGCATCGTGCGCTATTACGGAGCGGCGGTGCCGTGAGCGCGACGCTCTATGACGACCGCCCTTGCGCCCTGGGCGAAGGGCCGCTCTGGCACCCGGAGCGGCAGCAGCTCTTCTGGTTCGACATCACCGGGCAGCGGATGCTGTCGCGCGACGGCGACACACCGTTGGAATGGCAGTTCGACGAGATGGTCTCGGCCGCAGGCTGGGTCGATCACGACACCCTCCTGATCGCGTCAGAGACCGCCCTTGTCACATTTGACCTTGCGGAGGGCGAGAGCCGCTTTGTCGCCCCGCTGGAAGCCGACCGCCCCGAGACCCGCTCCAACGATGGGCGCGCGGACCCCTGGGGCGGGTTCTGGATCGGCACCATGGGCAAATCGGCCGAGCCCGGCGCCGGAGCGATCTATCGCCTCTTCGATGGGACGCTGCGGCGGGTGGTGCGGGACGTGACCATCTCCAACGCGCTCTGCTTCGATGCCGCCCAAAGCTGCGCCTACTATGCCGACACCCCGACGCGGCAGGTGATGCGCCTGCCTCTGGACGGCGATGGCTGGCCATCGGGCCCGGCAACCGTGGCGGTCGATCTGCGCGCCGAAGGGCTGAACCCGGACGGGGCGGTGACCGATGCCGCAGGCAACCTCTGGATCGCCCAATGGGGCGCCGGGCGCGTCGCCTGCCACGCCCCCGACGGCACCTTCCTGCGCGCCTTGGCCTGCGGCGGCCGGCACAGCTCCTGCCCGGCCTTCGGCGGCCCAGACCTTGACCAGCTCTTCATCACCACCGCCCGCGAAGGGCTCAGCGCCGACGACATCGCCGCCGCTCCGGAAAACGGCTGCGTCTTTGCCGCCGAGGGGGTCGCACGCGGCCTGCCGGAACCCCGGGTGATCCTGTGACGCGCAAGCTGGGCGTCTGCTACTACCCCGAGCATTGGCCCGAAGACCAATGGCCGCGGGACGCCGCACGCATGAAGGACGCGGGCCTCACCCTCGTCCGGATCGGGGAATTCGCCTGGTCCCGGCTCGAACCCTCCCCCGGCGATCTGCGGTTCGACTGGCTCGACCGTGCCATTTCCGTTCTGGCCGAGGCCGGGCTGGAGGTCGTTCTGGGCACCCCCACCGCCACACCGCCGCGCTGGATGCTCGACCGCCACCCCGACATGCTGGCCGTGGACGCCCGCGGCCAGCCGCGCAAGTTCGGCTCCCGGCGGCACTACTGCTTCAGCCATCCCGGCTACCGGGCCGAGGCCGCGCGCATCGCCCGCCTGCTGGGGGAGCGGTACGGCCGCGACCCCCGCATCGTGGCCTGGCAGATCGACAACGAATACGGCTGCCACGACACAACGCTCAGCTATTCCGACGCCGCCCGGCATGGGTTTCGCGACTGGCTCGCCCAACGTTATCAGTCCACCGACGCGCTCAACCGCGCCTGGGGAAACGTGTTCTGGTCTATGGCGTACGACCGCTTCGACCAGATCGACCTGCCGAACCTGACCGTGACCGAGCCGAACCCGGCCCATGCGCTGGCCTTCCGGCGCTACGCATCGGACATGGTGGTGGCCTTCAACCGCGCGCAGGTCGCGGCCCTGCGCCCCCTGACGGACGCACCGCTGATCCACAACTACATGGGCCGGGTGACCGAGTTTGATCACCACGCGGTGGGCGCGGACCTCGATATCGCCAGTTGGGACAGCTACCCGATGGGCTTTTTGCTCGACCGGGTCGAAGCACCCGCCGATCACAAGGCGGCCTATCTCCGCCAGGGCGACCCGGATTTCCAGGCCTTCCACCACGACCTCTATCGCGGGGTCGGACGGGACGGCCGCTGGTGGATCATGGAACAGCAACCCGGCCCGGTGAACTGGGCGCCCTGGAACCCCGCCCCCCTGCCCGGCATGGTGCGGCTGTGGTCCCACGAAGCCTTCGCCCACGGCGCCGAGGCGGTCTGCTTTTTCCGCTGGCGCCAGGCCCCCTTCGCGCAGGAGCAGATGCATGCGGGCCTTCTGCGCCCCGACGACAGCCCGGCCCCAGGGCTGGAGGAGGCCGCGGCCCTGGCCGCAGACCTCCCCCGGCTTCCCGACGTGTCACCGAGCCGCGCCCCCGTGGCGCTCGTGTTCGACTACCCCTCCCAATGGGCGTGGGAGGTGCAGCCCCAGGGCGCGGATTTCGACTATTTCGCCCTGTGCTTTGCGATGTATCGCGGGCTGCGCAAGCTCGGCCTCTCGGTCGACATCCTGCCCGCGGACCCGGCACGGCTGGCGGGCCATGACCTGATCCTTGTTCCCGGGCTTTTGCACCTGTCAGCCGACATGACCGCATATCTCGCAACGACCCAGGCGCAGGTGCTGGTCGGCCCGCGCGCGGGTTCCAAGACGCCGGAGATGTCCATCGCCCTGCCGCTCGGCCCCAATCTGCAAGGGCTCGACGCCACCGTGACCCATGTCGAAACCCTGCCCCCCGGCGCCGAACGCGCGCTGCAACGCGGCGGGGCCGCCGAACGCTGGATCGAGGCCGTCGAGACCCGCGCCGAGATCCTGGAGGAAACCACCGAAGGCGCCCCCGTCCTGATCCGCACCGGACGGCAACACTACCTCGCGGCCTGGCCGGACCCGGAGGCCATGGGCCGCATCCTGCGCGATCTCTGCTCGCGCGCAGGCATCCAGACCACCGACATGCCCGAAGGCGTCCGCCAACGCGTCCACGGCCACCACAAGCTGGTGGTCAATTATTCCTCCGAAATGCGGGTTTTCGAAAACGATGCCTTGCCCCCTGCGGGTCTGGTGTGGAAATTGATCCCATGAAAGACAGTGTCGCACCAGACATCCCGACCCCGCGCTTCGACGAGATGCGACAAACGACCTGCTACATGTGCGCCTGCCGCTGCGGGATCAACGTTCACCTCAAGGACGGCAAGGTCGCGTATATCGAGGGCAATCGCGCCCACCCTGTGAACAAGGGCGTCCTTTGCGCCAAGGGCTCCGCAGGCATCAAGCAGCACACCGCGCCCTCGCGCCTGCGCGCGCCGATGAAGCGCGTCGGCCCGCGCGGCTCGGGCCAGTTCGAAGAGATCACCTGGGACGAGGCCCTGCAATTGGCGGTCGACTGGCTCGCGCCCTTGCGCGAGACGGCACCCGAGAAGCTCGCCTTCTTCACCGGGCGCGACCAGTCCCAAAGCTTCACGAGCTTCTTCGCGCAGAATTTCGGGACCCCGAACTACGCCGCCCATGGCGGGTTCTGCTCCGTCAACATGGCAGCGGCCGGCATCTACACCATGGGCGGGGCCTTCTGGGAATTCGGCGCGCCGGATTGGGAGCATACCAGGATGTTCCTGCTCTTCGGCGTGGCCGAGGACCATGACAGCAACCCGATCAAGATCGGCCTCGGCAAGCTGAAGGCCCGCGGTGCCAAGGTCGTCGGCATCAATCCGATCCGCACCGGCTACAACGCGATTGCCGATGACTGGTACGGGATCACACCGGGCACGGACGGCCTCTTGATCCTGTCGCTGATCCACTGCCTGCTGCGCGCGGGCCGGATCGATCTCGACTACCTCGCGGCCTTCACCAACGCGCCTGTCCTGGTGAACGAGGATCCCGCCAGCCCCGAAAAGGGTCTCCTGCTGCGCGACGAGGCGGACAAGCTGCTGATCCTCGATCGCGCCACGGGCAAGCCGGTGCCTTTCGACACCCAGGGTGTGCAGCCCGATCTCGCGGGCTCCTATCGCCGCGCGGGCGTATCGCACCGCCCCGTGATCCAGCACATCGCCGAGAAGTACCTGAGCGATGATTACGCGCCCGAGGCCGTGGCCGACCGCTGCGGCATCCCGGCCGCGCGCATCCGCACGCTTGCCGCCGAGCTTGCCCGGACCGCCTTCGACGAGGCCTTCGAACTCGATATCCCCTGGACCGATTTCCGCGGCAACAAGCACCAGACCATGCAAGGCCGCCCGGTCTCGATGCACGCCATGCGGGGCATCTCCGCCCATGCCAACGGGTTTCAGACCGCCCGCGCGCTGCACCTGTTGCAGATCCTGCTGGGCACGGTGGAGGTCCCCGGCGGCTTCCGCTTCAAGCCCCCCTACCCCAAACCGCCCGAGGCGCATCCCAAGCCCCATTGCAAGGTCACCCCCGGCGCACCGCTCGATGGCCCGCATCTGGGCTTCGTGCACGGCCCGGACGATCTGTGCCTGACCCCCGAGGGCGCGCCTGCCCGCATCGACAAGGCGTTCTCCTGGGACAACCCCATGTCGGCCCACGGGCTGATGCACATGGTGATCTCCAACGCCCATGCAGGCGATCCCTACAAGATCGACACCCTGTTCATGTACATGGCCAACATGGCCTGGAACTCCTCCATGAACACCGCCGAGACCATGGCGATGCTCACCGACACCGACGAGACCGGCGCCTACAAGATCCCGCGCATCATCTATGCCGATGCCTACAAATCCGAGATGGTCGCCTATGCCGACCTGATCCTGCCGGACACCACCTATCTCGAACGCTACGACTGCATCTCGCTGCTCGACCGTCCGATCTGCGAGCCGGACGCCGTGGCCGACGCGATCCGCTGGCCGGTGGTCGAGCCTGATCGCGACGTGCGCGGGTTCCAGTCGGTGCTGGTGGATCTCGGCGCACGGCTGGGTCTGCCCGGCTTCGTCGATGCCGAGGGCGCGCCGCTTTACGCCGATTACGCCGATTACATGGTCAAGCACGAACGCCGCCCCGGCGTCGGCCCGCTCGCGGGCTTTCGCGACACCGGCGAGGCGGCGGGCCGCGGCGCGCCGAACCCTGACCAGATCCAGCGCTACATCGACAATGGCGGCTTCTGGGAGGCCGAGGTGCCCAAAGAGGCCCGCTACTACAAACCGTGGAACACCGCCTACCAGGACTGGGCGGTCGAAATGGCCTTCTACGACGCGCCGCAACCCTACATCTTCAACCTCTGGTCCGAACCCCTGCGCCGGTTCCAGCTCGCCGCCGAGGGCCATGGCGAACGCCAACCGCCCGACCACTTGCGCGCGCAAATCCGCGAGAAGCTCTCGCCGCTCCCGATCTGGTACGAGAGCACCGATGCCCGCGCGAACGAATTCCCCCTTCACGCCCTGACCCAGCGGCCCATGGCGATGTACCACTCCTGGGGCTCGCAAAACGCCTGGCTGCGCCAGATCCACGGGGTCAACCCGCTCTACGTGCCCTCCGCGGTCTGGGAGGAACACGGGTTTTCCGACGGCGACTGGGCCACGCTCATCTCACGCCACGGGGAGATCACCATCCCCGTGGCCCTGATGGCCGCACTCAACCCGAAAACCGTCTGGACCTGGAATGCCATCGGCAAGCGCAAGGGCGCCTGGGGCCTCGACGCGGACGCGCCGGAGGCGACCAGGGGCTTCCTGCTCAACCACCTGATCTCCGAACTTCTGCCCGCCCGCGCCGACGGGATGCGCTGGTCGAACTCCGACCCCGTGACAGGACAGGCCGCCTGGTTCGACCTGCGCGTCAACATCGCCAAGGCTCCGGCGCGCGCCGAGGCCGCACCCAGCTTCCCCCCGGTCCACGGCCCCGCATGACACATTCCCTCAAGTCCGCAAATATCCCGGGGGGTGCGGGGGGCTGGCCCCCCGTCTCCCAAAGCCAGGCCAGGAGTACGCCATGACCGCGTTGCCCAGCCATACCGAGAAAAAGCTCGGCCTCGTCATCGACCTCGACACCTGCGTCGGCTGCCACGCCTGCGTCGTCGCCTGCAAGGGCTGGAACGACCAGGCCTATGGCGCGCCGCTCAGCGATCAGGACCCCTACGGCGCCGACCCCACGGGCAGCTTTCTCAACCGCGTCCACAGCTACGAGGTCACCCCCGCCTCCGGCCCCGCGCAACTCGTGCATTTCCCGAAATCCTGCCTGCATTGCGAGGACGCGCCCTGCGTCACCGTCTGTCCCACCGGGGCCAGCTATAAACGCGCCGAGGACGGGATCGTCCTGGTGAACGAGGACGCGTGTATCGGCTGCGGCCTATGTGCCTGGGCCTGCCCTTACGGCGCCCGAGAAATGGACGCGGCCGCCGGCGTGATGAAGAAATGCACCCTCTGCGTCGACCGGATCTACAACGAGGCCCTGCCCGAAGAAGACCGCCAACCGGCCTGCGTGCGCACTTGCCCCGCAGGCGCACGCCATTTCGGCGACCTGGGCGATCCCGACAGCGAGGTCAGCCAACTCGTGGCCGCGCGCGGCGGTGTGGACCTGATGCCCGAGCAAGGCACCAAACCCGTCAACAAGTACCTGCCGCCGCGCCCCAGGGACGAGGTGCCCGAGTTCGACGTGCTCGCCCCCTATCTCGAGCCCGTCGCGACCGAGCCGCAGGGCTTTCTCGGCTGGCTCGACCGCACCCTCGATCGGATCTGACCCATGCATCCCGCCCGCTCCGTCATCCTCTTCACCTCGCTCTCCGGCATCGGCTTCGGCTTCCTGATCTGGCTTGGCCTCGGCATCCCCAAGGCGGTCGGCGGGGTCGGCGCGGTCTATTACGCGCTGGCCTTCGCCTTGACCGTCGGCGGGCTGATCGCCTCGACCTTCCACCTGGGCAATCCCCAACGGGCTTGGCGCGCCTTCAGCCAGTGGCGCACAAGCTGGCTCAGCCGCGAGGCGGTGCTGGCGGTGCTCGCCCTCGCAATCATGGCCCTGCACGGCGCGGCGGCGGTGCTCCTCGGCTACCAACCCGCGTTTCTCGGCCTGCTCGGTGCCGCGCTCTGCCTCGCCACGGTGCTGGCCACGGCGATGATCTACACCCAGCTGAAGACCGTGCCGCGCTGGAACCAGCCGAGCACCCCGATCCTCTTTGCGCTCCTCAGCCTCGCGGGCGGGGCGCTCCTCGCTGGTCGGATGGACCCCGCGCTCTGGCTGCTGATCGCCGCTGGAGCCGTGCAGCTCTGGGCCTGGCTGCAGGGCGACAAGGCCTTCGCCGAGAACGCGACGACGCTCGCCACCGCGACACGGATCGGCGAGGAGGTTCGCGCGTTCGAGCCGCCCCATACGGGCGGCAACTACCTGATGCGCGAGATGGTCTTTCAGGTCGGGCGCAAGCACGCGCTCAAACTGCGGGCCATCGCCTTCGCCCTGATGATCGCCCTGCCGGTGCTCATCATCCTGGTGAACGACAAGCACCTCATGGTGGGCATCGCGGTCCTGCTGCATTTCGCGGGGGTGCTGGTCGCCCGCTGGCTCTTCTTCGCCGAGGCCGAGCATGTGGTCGGGCTCTACTACGGGCGCGCGCAGACCCCCCTGAGCTCGGAGTAAAGCGCCCGGTACCGCGCCAGCCGCGCGCCGTGACGCGCGGAGGGGCGCGGGTGGAACACCGCCCCGATCTCCGGCGGGTCGGCCAGCCGCGCCGCAGGCATCGCCCCGCTGCCCACCGCCGCCAGCTTCGCCGCCCCGAGCGCCGGGCCCAGATCCGCGCTGGCCGGGCGCTGCACCGGCACCTCCAGCACATCCGCCAGCGTCTGCAGCACCAGGTCGCTGCGCGCCCCGCCGCCGATGGCCAGGGGCGACGCGGCCCGCACCCCGGCCTCGCCCAGAACCGCCTGCGCGTCAGCAAAGCTGTAGGCGATCGCGTCGACCACGGCACGCATCATCTCGCCCGGGCCGGAGCCATGGCTCAGCCCCTCGAACCCCGCCCGCGCCTCCGGGTCGCCATGGGGCGTCCGCTCGCCGGTCAGGTAAGGCAGAAAGAGCGGCACATGCGCCGGGTCGGCCGTCTCCGCCGCTGCGAGGAGGTCCGGCACGGACCGACCGAGCACCCCCGCCAGCCATGCCATGGGTGCTGCCCCGTTCAGCATCGCCGCCATCTGGATGTAAGCGCCCGGCACACAATGCGCAAAGCTGTGGACCAGCCCGGCGGGATTGGGCCGATGCGCCTCCGACGCCACCAGGTACTGCCCCGAGGTCCCCAGCGAGATCATCGCCTGTCCCGGGGCCACCACCCCGATCCCTGCCGCCCCGACCATGGCATCGCCGCCCCCCCGGATCACCGGCACCCCGGGCTTGAGACCCAGGGCGGCCGCCGCCGCCGCGCTCAGCGGCCCGGCGAGGTCCGTCCCGGCCCCGAGCGCGGGCATCTGCGCGCGCTCCAGGCCACTGAATGCCAGGGCTTCCCGGTCCCAGTCCCGCGCCGCCTGGTCGAGCCAGAGCGTGCCCGCCGCCTCGGAATACTCCGTCACCGCCCGCCCGTGCAGCCGCATGCCCACCCAGTCCTTGGCCTGCATCACCATCGTCGTGGCGGCATGCAGCTCCGGCTCGGTCCGCGCAAGCCACGCCAGCTTGGGCGCGGGAAAGCCCGGCATGGGCGGCACACCCACCCGCGCGGCCAGGCCCGGCAGCGCGGCCATTTCCGCCGCCTCCCGCACCGCCCGATTGTCGTTCCACAGGATCGCCGGGCGCAGCACCGCGCCATCGGGCCCAAGGCACACCGCCCCGTGCATCTGCCCCGACAGCCCGATGGCCGACACCTCCGCCCAGCCGGGCTGCGCGGACAACTCGGCGCAGACCGCCAGGATCCCGCGCCACCACGCCTCGGGGTCCTGCTCGCTCGCGCCCGGTACCGGCACCTGCACCTTCAGCGGTGCCGAGGCAGCCCCCAGCACCCGCGCCCCGTCCCACACAAGCCCCTTGACCGCCGATGTTCCGATATCCAGCCCAAGAAACATCTCACCCCGCCCCCATCTGCCTGCATTGCGCGATGGGGTACGAAAGCCAGCCGCGCCCTGCAACGCAAAAGGCCCGCACGGGGCGGGCCTTTCGGTGGTCTCTGTCCGCCTGGATCAGTCGATCAGCGGAAGCAGCTTGTCGAAGCTCGCCTTCGCATCGCCGTAGAACATCCGGGTGTTGTCCTTGTAGAACAGCGGATTCTCGATCCCCGAATACCCCGTGCCCTGCCCGCGCTTGGACACGAACACCTGCTTGGCCTTCCAGCACTCCAGAACCGGCATCCCCGCAATGGGGCTGTTGGGGTCCTCTTGTGCCGCCGGGTTCACGATGTCGTTCGACCCGATCACGATGGCCACGTCCGTGTCCGGGAAGTCCTCGTTGATCTCGTCCATCTCCAGCACGATATCATAAGGCACCTTCGCCTCGGCCAGCAGCACGTTCATGTGCCCCGGAAGACGCCCGGCGACCGGGTGGATGGCGAAGCGCACCTCCTTGCCCTTGGCGCGCAGCTTGCGGGTCAGCTCCGCGACCGTCTGCTGGGCCTGTGCGACGGCCATGCCGTAGCCCGGGATGATGATGATGCTGTCGGCCTCGTTCAGCGCCGTGGCCACACCGTCGGCATCGATGGCAATCTGCTCGCCCTCGACCGCCATCTGCGGGCCCGAAGAGCCGCCGAAACCGCCGAGGATCACGCTGATAAAGGCCCGGTTCATGGCCTTGCACATGATGTAGGACAGGATCGCACCCGACGAGCCCACCAGCGCACCGACCACGATCAACAGGTCGTTGCCGAGGCTGAAGCCGATCGCCGCCGCCGCCCAGCCGGAATAGCTGTTCAGCATCGAGACCACCACGGGCATGTCCGCCCCGCCGATCCCCATGATCAGGTGATAGCCGATGAACAGCGCCAGCAGCGTCAGCAGAACCAACGTCCAGCTGCCCGCACCGCCCAGGTACATCCCCGCCAGCACGACCGACCCCACGGCCGCCGCCGCGTTCAGCATGTGCCCGCCGGGCAGCTGCTTGGCCGCCGTGTTCACCTTGCCCGCCAGCTTGCCATAGGCGATGACCGACCCGGTGAAGGTCACGGCACCGATCCAGATGCCGAGCACCAGCTCGACCCGCAGGATGCCGATTTCCACGCCCGTTTTCTTGGCGATGAGCTGCCCGAAGGAGGACAGACCGTCATAGATCTCCACGGGCAGGCCGATGGCGGTGTAGCCATCCGGCCCGACAGCCCCCAGAACCTGGCCCGCCTCGGTGTAGAGCGCCGCGATGTCGTTGATCATCAGGTCGGCGTTGAAGCCCACGAAGACCGCCGCGAGACCCACGAGCGAGTGCATGATCGCCACGAGCTCGGGCATCTGGGTCATCTGCACCTTGGTGGCCAGCTGGTAGCCCACCGCAGCGCCGAGCGCGATCAGCACGATGGACGCGCCCGCAAGCCCCTGTCCCGGCCCGATGATGGTCGCCACGACCGCAATGGCCATTCCGACAATGCCGTACCACACCGCGCGTTTCGCGCTTTCCTGACCGCTCAGGCCCCCGAGCGACAGGATGAAGAGAACTGCTGCAACCGCGTAGGCTGCAATCGTAAATCCGAATTCCATAGTCCGGGCTCCTTAGGATTTCTGGAACATGGCGAGCATGCGCCGTGTCACGAGGAAGCCGCCGAAGATATTCACCGAGGCCATGAAGATGCCCGCCGCGGCGAGCACGGTGATCAGCAGCGAGCTGGACCCGATCTGGATGAGCGCGCCGAGAATGATGATCGACGAAATTGCGTTGGTCACCGCCATCAGGGGCGTGTGCAGCGAATGCGCCACGTTCCAGATCACCTGGAAGCCGATGAAGACCGACAGGATGAAGACGATGAAATGCTGCATGAAGCTTGCCGGCGCGATCAGCCCGACACTCAGCACCAGCGCCGCGCCGACGCCCAGCAGGATCACCTGCTGCTTGGTCTGCGCCTTGAAGGCCGCGACCTCTTCGGCGCGGATCTCTTCGGGGGTCTTTTCCTTGACCTTTTCCTTCGGCTTGGCCGCGATGGCCGCCACCTTGGGCGGCGGCGGCGGGAAGGTGATCTCGCCCGCATGGGTGATCGTCGCCCCGCGGATCACGTCGTCCTCCATGTTGTGATTGGTCTGACCGTCCTTCTCGGGGGTCAGATCCGTCATCAGATGGCGGATGTTCGTGGCATAGAGCGTCGAGGATTGCGCGGCCATCCGGCTCGGAAAGTCGGTGTAGCCGATGATGGTCACGCCGTTATCGGTGACGATCTTCTCGTCCTTGACGGTCAGCTTGCAGTTGCCGCCGCGTTCGGCGGCGAGATCCACGATGACCGAGCCGGGCTTCATCGCCTCGACCATGTCCTTGGTCCACAGCTCCGGCGCCTCGCGGTTCGGGATCAGCGCGGTGGTGATCACGATATCCATGTCCGGCGCAAGCTCGCGGAACTTGGCGAGCTGTGCCGCGGCGAATTCCGGGCTGGAGACGGAGGCATAGCCGCCCGTGGCGGCCCCGTCCTGCTGCTCTTCCTCGAAATCGAGGAAGACGAACTCCGCCCCCATCGATTCGACCTGCTCGGCCACTTCGGGCCGCACGTCGAAGGCGTAGGTGATCGCACCGAGGGACGTCGAGGTCCCGATCGCGGCCAGACCCGCGACACCGGCACCGACGACCAGCACCTTGGCCGGGGGCACCTTGCCGGCGGCGGTGATCTGGCCCGTGAAGAACCGTCCGAAATTGTTGCCCGCCTCGATCACGGCCCGGTAGCCCGCGATGTTCGCCATCGAGGACAGCGCATCCATCTTCTGCGCGCGCGAGATCCGCGGCACCATGTCCATGGCGATGACCGATGCGCCCTTGTCCTTGGCCAGCTCCATCAGCGCCTCATTGGCCGCCGGATAGAAGAAGCTGATCAGCAACTGCCCCTTGCGCAGACGCTTGGCCTCGGCCTCCGAGGGCGGGCGCACCTTGGCAACGATGTCCACCTCCTTGAACAAGGCCGCCCCGGTCTTGGCGATGGTCACGCCCTGGGCGGTGTACGCCTCGTCCGAGAACCCGGCCGCCGCACCGGCGCCGGTCTCGATCACACATTCGTATCCAAGCTTCTGCAGCTGAACCGCAGAGTCCGGCGTCATCGCAACGCGGTTCTCGCCAGGGAAGATTTCTTTCGGTGCCCCGATCTTCACGTAATATCCTTTCCCCTTATCAGCCCAGCCGGGCCCAGTGTTCAAACCGCCTCTTAACAGACGGATTTATGCGGCCGCAACAGGGTGATAGCGCCACCATCCAAAGACGCCCCCCTATGCATCACCCATGGCTTCCCTAGCGGCAGATGCATACGCCGGTATACATACCCATCCCCGGTCACAGCCACCGACGGGTGCGGGCGCAATAGGCCTCGAAGGCCGGACCGAAGGTCTCCAGCGCCCGCTGCTCCTCGGCCCGCACGAAACGGCGTTCCAGCACCAGCACCAGAACCGCCGCCAGCGGCAGCGACAGCCACGCCTCCCAACGCAGCAGCAGCCCCGTCAGGATCAGCACATCCGCCAGGTAGATCGGATTGCGCGTCCGGCTGAAAATGCCCTCGGTGATCAGGGTATCGGGGGTCAGGTGGGGCACTATCGTGGTGGAATGCTTGCGGAATTCCAGCACCGCAAGCAGGATCAGCAGGATACCGCCCCCTACCAGAAGACCGCCCAGAAGATCCGTGATCGCCCCGCCTGGCGGCCCGACCGGCAGGAACCGCGCCTGCGCCCAGCCCAGCAGGACGCAAATCAGCAGCCACAGCGGCGGGATGTCCAGCGCCTGTTCCAGACTGAGTTCCTTCAACCGCTCAAGCATGGTCGCTCCCTCATGTGCCCCTGCCGCGGTGATAGCAGACCCGCCCAAGGATACCAGAGGGCCGCGCCGCCGGAATTGATGCCGCCATCCGCGCCCCTGCACCCCGCGTGCTGCGTCAAGATGCGCGCAGCCAAGGCCGATGCGTCACGCCGCACCCCGCCCTCCAGGGCCCCCGCAGCCCGGCCCGGCGCGCATCGCCCGCGCCTGCACCGCGGCTATTCCCACTCCATCTCCTCGAAGACTCGGCCCGCGTTCCGCGTCGCCAGTTCCTCGAACGTGTCGAGATGAGCATAGGGCGTCTGGTCCACGTAATAGGCCCCCGCCAGGTCCCCGCCCGCATCCAGATGCGCCCGGATCTGCCCGCGCAGGTAGACGAGGTAGTCATGGGTATACCGCCGCACCTGCGCCATGTTGGTCGGATGCCCATGCCCCGGGATGACATACGTGGCGCCCAGCGGCTCGAAGGCCGTCTCCCAGGTCTCGATCCACTCCGCCGTCACGGTGTCGCCGAAAATGGGCGGCATCCGCTCGTGAAACGCGATGTCGCCCGCGATCACGATCTCCCAGTCGGGCAGCCAGACCTGCACGTCGCCCGGACTATGCGCCGGGCCGAGATGCAGCACCTCGATCCGCACCCCGCCCAGCTCGATCACCTCGCGCTCCTCGAACGTCCTGTCCGGGCTGACCAGGCGCGTGCCCTCCGCCCGGTCGCGGTTATAGCGGATCATTCCCTCCAGGATCTGCGCGCCGTATTCCTCGAACTCGGCGGCGGCGTCCGCATGGGCCAGGATCTCCACCCCCTGGTCGCGCCAGTAGGAGTTGCCGAGCATCGCGTGCCCCTGCCCGTTCTCGTTGATCACCAGCAAGACGGGCTGATCGGTGATCCCCCTGATCTCCGCATGCAGCGCCTCGGCCAGCTCCGCCGAAGCCCCGCCATTGACCACCACAACCCCCTCGTCGGTGACGATGAAACTCAGATTATTGTTATGGCCTGCATTCTCATAGGTCGGCGGTGCGGTCGCGCCGATGGCAGACCAGACATGGGGGATCACCTCCACCGGCTTGGAATAGAGCGGGCTCTGGGGGTACTGGTCGGGAATATCCTCGCTCGCAAGCGCCGGAAACGCGACCGACGCCGTGGCAAAGGCCAGCAGCAGGGGCAATTTGGGCATGATGTTTCCTCCTCCCGAAAAACATTCCATTTTGTGAATATCAAGTCCAGCGCCAATTCGCACAGCTGCGCCCCGGTTGCATTTGCCGCCCCATCGCGCCACAGCCCCCTGCAGGAGGACACACCCATGCTGCGACGCGACGCATTCGATCTGCCCGAGGGCGTGATCTATCTCGACGGCAACTCGCTCGGCCCCCTGCCGCGCAGGGCAGAGGCCGCTGTGGCTCGGGCAATGCAGGCGGAATGGGGCGCGATGCTGATCCGCGGCTGGAACGAGGCGGGCTGGATGGATCAGCCCGACCGGCTCGGCGACCGGATCGCGCCACTGATCGGCGCGGCGCCCGGCACGGTGACCGTGGGCGAAACGCTGTCCATCCGCGTGTTCCAGGGCCTGGCCGCCGCGCTCTCTTTGCGGCCCGGGCGCAAGGTGATCCTGACCGAGGCCGGGAACTTCCCCTCCGATCTCTACATGGCCCAGGGCCTGATCGACGCGCTCGGCCAAGGTCACGTTCTGCGCGCCCTGCCCGCAACCGAGATCCCCGCCGCCCTGACCGACGAGGTGGCGGTGCTGATGCTGACCGAGGTCGATTACCGCAGCGGCGCGCGCCACGACATGGCCGCGCTTACCGCCCAGGCCCACGGGGTCGGCGCGCTGACCCTGTGGGATCTCGCCCATTCCGCCGGTGCCCTGCCCGTGGCGCTGACACGCTGCAACGCGGATTTCGCCGCGGGCTGCACCTACAAGTACCTCAATGGCGGGCCCGGGGCGCCCGCGTTCTTCTACGCCCGCCCCGATCATTCTGAAATCACCCGCCCGATCCTCGCAGGCTGGCTCGGCCACGCCGCGCCCTTCGACTTCGCGCCGGACTATGCCCCCGGCCCCGGACGCGCCCGGTTCCGCATCGGCACCCCGCCGGTTCTGCAAATGGCCGCGCTCGACGCCGCGCTCGACATCTTCGACGGGGTGGATATCGCGGCCCTGCATGCCCGCGCCATTGTCCTGGCCGACCGGCTGGCCACGGGGTTCGAGGCCGTCTGCCCCGATCTGCGCCGCCTCACCCCGATGGACCCCGCGCGGCGCGGCAGCCAGATCGCCTTCGCCCACCCGAACGGCTACGCCATGGTGCAGGCGCTGATCGCCCAAGGGGTTATCGGGGATTTTCGCGCGCCGGACATCCTGCGCTTCGGCCTCACGCCGCTCTACCTGGATGCGGGCGACATCGACACGGCCATCGAGCGCTTCGCACAGGTGATCGAGGGGCGGCTCTGGGACGATCCCGCCTACCGCACCCGCAACAAGGTGACCTAGGCGGACCGTGCCACCGCCACCGGGCGGCGCCCATCGGCCCAGGCCCGCACCGCTTCGCCAAATGCCGTGAAGAGCGGTCGCGACACCGGGTCCCGATCCGCGTTCCACTCCGGATGCCACTGCACCGACAGGGTGAAGCCCGGCGCATCGGCGATGTAGATCGCCTCCGGTGTGCCGTCCTCCGCATGCCCGTCGATGACCACCCGCGTGCCGGGGTCCATGATCCCCTGGCCGTGCAGGGTGTTGGTGCGCACCTGCGTGGCGCCGAACACCCGCGCGAACGGCCCACCAGGCGACACCGTCACCGTCTGGCGGATCTCGAACTTCTCTTCCAGCGTGCCCTCCGGCGGCATCCGGTGATTGATCCGCCCCGGCAATTCGCGGATCTCCGGATGCAACGTGCCGCCCATGGCCACGTTGACCTCCTGAAACCCCCGGCAAATGCCGAGAAACGGCTGGCCCCGCTCGACACAGGCCCGCACCAGCGGCAGCGTGATCCGGTCACGGTCACGGTCGAAATCGCCATGCTTGTCGGTGGGTTGATGCCCGTATTCCTCGGGATGCACATTGGCCCGCGCCCCGGTCAGCACGAAACCGTCGCAAACCTCCAGAAGCTCGTCCACGCTCACCAGCGTCGGGTCCGTCGGCACGATGAACGGGATCGCGCCCGCCACCTTGCTGACCGCGCAGGAGTTCATCGAGCCCCCGGCATGGGCCGGATACTCGTCATTGATCAGGTAGGAGTTGCCAATAATTCCGACGACCGGACGCGACATTTGGATCCTGCGAGAAACATGTACCTGCCCCGCATATATGACAGATGCGTGACCGGGTCGAGGGACAGGCGCGCACAACCGGGCCGCGCGCACCGCACAGCCCGTTCAGGCGTCAGCGAAGAGCCCCGCCGCCTCGATCCCCGCGACGGCCGCCTCGGCATCATTCTCCGAGGTGTCGCCAGTTACGCCCACGGCGCCGATCACCTCGCCCTTGCGGTTCTTCACGAGGACCCCGCCCGGCACCGGCACGACCTTGCCGCCGAACGCGCCGTTCATCGCCCCCATGAAATAGGCCTGGTTTTCCGCCCGCGCCATCTGCGCCGAGCCCGGCAGGCCCAGCATGACCGCGCCATAAGCCTTGCCGCGCGCGATCTCGAACCGGCCGGGGCTGGCACCATCCTCCCGCTCGAAGGCGATCGGGTGGCCGCCCGCGTCCAGAACGACGACGCTGAGGGGCTTGAGCTCCATCTCCTTGCCCTTGGCCAGGGCGCTCTTGATGATGGTGCGGGCTTTGCGAATGCTGATCATGGTCTGTTTGTTCCTGCTGAGGCGCGGCGCGCGCAAAATGGGCGCAGGCCCGAAGGCCTGCGTCTGGGTCGAAGGGCGGTCTGTCAGGCCCTGAGCGCCTCGGGCGCGACCAGCGCGGCCTTCAGCTCCAGCCGCCGCGCATGCAGCACCGGCTCGGTATAGCCCGAAGGCTGCTCCCGCCCGGCGAACACCAGGTCGCAGGCCGCCGCAAACGCGATCCCGTCGAAGCCGGGCGCCATGGGCCGGTAAGCCGGATCGCCCGCGTTCTGCTGATCGACCACCGCGGCCATCTTGCGCAGCGCCCCCATCACCTGCTCTTCCGAGACGATCCCGTGATGCAGCCAGTTGGCCAGCGCCTGCGAACTGATCCGGCAGGTCGCCCGGTCCTCCATCAGTCCCACATCATGGATATCCGGCACCTTGGAGCAGCCCACCCCCTGGTCGATCCACCGCACAACATAGCCGAGAATGCCCTGCGCGTTGTTCTCGACCTCCGCCGCAATCTCCGCCGCGCTCAGGCTGCGGCCTTCGAGCAAGGGAATGGTCAGCAAGTCCTCCAGCGTCCCGCGCGCCCCGCCCGCGGCAATCTCGTCCTGCCGCGCGAACACATCCACCTTGTGGTAATGGGTCGCGTGCAGCGTGGCCGCGGTCGGCGACGGCACCCAGGCACAGTTCGCCCCCGACATCGGGTGCCCGATCTTGGCCTCCAGCATATCCGCCATCAAATCCGGCATCGCCCACATGCCCTTGCCGATCTGCGCCCGACCCTTGAGCCCGCAGGCCAGACCGATATCCACGTTGCGATCCTCGTAGGCCGCGATCCAGGCCGTGCCCTTCATCTCGCCCTTGGGCAGGACCGGCCCCGCCTCCATCGAAGTGTGGATCTCGTCGCCCGTGCGGTCGAGGAAGCCCGTGTTGATGAACGCCACCCGCGACCGGGCCGCATGGATGCAGGCCTTGAGGTTCGCGCTCGTGCGCCGCTCCTCGTCCATGATCCCGATCTTGACCGTGTTCGCCGGCAGCCCCAGCGCCGCCTCCACCCGGGTGAAGATCCGGTCGGTGAAGGCGACCTCTTCGGGCCCGTGCATCTTCGGCTTGACCACATAGACCGACCCGTGGACCGAGTTGCCCCCCGCACGGCCCAGATCGTGCATGGCGATCAGCGTGGTGACCATGGCATCCATCAGCCCCTCGCCGATCTCCGCCCCGTCGCGATCCAGGATCGCCGGGTTGGTCATCAGGTGCCCGACATTGCGCACCAGCATCAGCGCCCGACCCTTCAGCACCAACCGGTCGCCATTGGGCGCGGTCGCCACCACGTCCCGGGCCAACGCCCGGGTGAAGCTCTTGCCGCCCTTGGTCACCTCTTGCGACAAGTCGCCCTTCATCAGGCCCAGCCAGTTGCCATAGGCCAGCACCTTGTCCTCTGCATCCACCGCCGCGACACTGTCCTCGCAATCCATGATGGCCGAGATCGCCGCCTCGATGATGACGTCGGAAATCCCCGCCGGATCCGCCGCGCCGATACGGCTCGTGGGGTCGATCATCACCCGCAGATGCAGCCCGTTCTTGCGCAGCAGCACCGAGGTCACATCGCCCGCAGGCCCCGTGGTGTAGCCTGCGAATTGCGCCGGATCGACCAGCGGGCGCAGATCGCCCGCCACCAGCTCCAGCGCCCCATCGGCCACGTCGATCCGCGTGACATCCGCCCAGGACACGCCCGCAATCGGGGCCGCATGGTCCAGGTGATCCCGCGCCCAGGCCATCACCCGCGCCCCGCGCTCGGGATCGAACCCCTTGCCCGACGGCAGATCGCCCAGGGCATCCGTGCCGTAAAGCGCGTCATAGAGCGACCCCCAGCGCGCATTCGCCGCGTTCAGGGCATAGCGCGCATTGGTGATCGGCACGACAAGCTGCGGGCCGGGAATGGTCGCGATCTCCGGATCCACGTTGGCGGTGTCGATCTCGAAATCCTCAGGCTCCGGCACAAGGTAGCCGATTTCGCGCAAGAACGCCGCATAGGCCGCCGCGTCATGGGGCTGGCCCTTGCGCGCGACATGCCAGGCATCGATCTTGCGCTGCAACTCCGTGCGCTTGGCCAGCAGCGCCCGGTTGGTCGGGCCTTCCTCATGGACCAGCGCCGACAACCCCTCCCAGAACGCCGCCGCGGTCACACCCGTGCCCGGCAGCGCCTGCGTTTCGAGGAACTCCACAAGCTCGGGGGCCACCTGCAGACCTGCGCGCTCTACCCGTTTCATACCGTCACTCCTTCGTCGGGGCCGACCGCACCCGGGCGCGGCCTGTATTCTGTCGTATGCGATGGTGGACGGATTAGGGAAAAAGTTTCCGATAGGCAACAAGACTTCGCAAAATTGGTCGGAAAAAAGGACCATGACCCGGCAAACTGCGCCTTCGCGCAACTTTGTTACGGTTTGGATTGCGCCTTGCCTGAAACCGGGGCGGCCCCGGCCCGGCGGCAGCGGTCGGAGCAATATTTCACGGCCTCCCAATCCCGCGCCCATTTCTTGCGCCAGGCGAAGGGCAAACCGCAAGAAACACACGTCTTGGTCGGCAGGTCGGATTTCTTGCGCATCCGCCCCATCACAGGTCGAGGCTCATCTGCCCCGGCGGGGCCTTCGGCGCCCGGCGGCGGGTCTTGCGCGGGGCGCGGTCATTGACGAACCGCCCCTGCGCGTCCTTCCGGCTGGCGTGCTTTTCGACCACCCGGGCGGCCTCGCTGCGAAACGCCTCTCCGCGCCGCACGGCCCAGACCTTGTCGCGGGCCGCTGCCGCCGCGGCCTTGGGCTCCACGATCGGCGCGGGATAGGTCCGGTTCAGCACGCTGTCCGCCCCCTCCCAGCGCCAGGGCTCCTGCAGGTACCGGTCCGGAACTTCCGCCAGTTCCGGCAGCCAGCGGCGGGTGAACACGCCCTCGGGGTCGTTGTCATGCCCCTGCTTGACCGGGTTGTAGATCCGCACCGTGTTCATCCCCGTGGTGCCCGACTGCATCTGCACCTGCGGCCAGTGAATCCCCGGCTCGAAATCGGTGAAATACCGCCCCAGGATCGTGCCGGAGGCGCGCCAATCCAGCCACAGGTGATAGGACGCCACCGCCACCAGCATCGCGCGCGCCCGAAAATTCAGCCACCCCGTGGCGATCAGCGACCGCATGCAGGCATCGACGAAGGGCAATCCCGTCTCCCCCTTGGCCCAGGCCCCCAGCCGCACCGGGTCCGGCACCGCGGGCCGCAACCCCTCATAAGCCGAATGGAGGCACGCATGCTCCAGCCGCGGCGCATCCTCCAGCTTCTGCATGAAGTGATCGCGCCAGGCGAGCCGCGCCTCGAAGCTCTTCATCGCCCCGATCCAGCCGTCCCGCGTGCCCTTCACCTCGGCCTTGCGCATTGCCGCCGCCTGAACCGCCTCCCGCCCCGACAGGGTGCCGAGCGCCAGGTGCGGCGACAGGCGCGAGCACGCTTCCGCCCCGTCCAGCGGATTGGCCATCGCCGCGCGGTAGGTCCGGCCCCGCTCGGTCAGAAACCCGCCCAACAGGGACAAGGCCTCATCCCGCCCGCCGCGCTGCCGCCCCGGGCAGGGATCGTCGGCAAGGCCCAGCGCGGCCGCATCGGGCAAGGCCCCGCCCCCGCCGTCGACACCGCGCAGCACGGGCACCGCCACCTGCGGCTGTGCCATGAACCGGTCCCGCGTACGCGCCCAGCCGTCCCGCCCGTTCAGCCGCCGCACGACCCCGGATTGCGCCAACTCCTCCCAGGCCACGCCCTGCGCCCGCGCCCAATCGGCCACTGCCCGGTCGCGGGCATAGGTCCAGCCATTGCCGATCTCCTCATGGCTGATCATCAGGGTGATCCCGTGCGCGGCGCGCAGCCGCTCCAGCACCGCGACCGCCTCTCCGGTCTCGATCCGCAAGGGCGCGCCCAGCGCCGCAAGCTCCCGCGACAGGTCCGCCACACATTCCCGCGTGAACGCCCACTGCCGCGCCGAGACGTCCCGAAGCTGCCAATACTCCGGCTCCACGATGTAAACCGGCAGGACAGGCCCAAGTGCGGCCGCCCGCGCCAGCGCCGGGTGATCGGCCACGCGCAGGTCGCGCTTGAACCAGACAAGGATGGGGGCGGGATCGGTCACCGGCGAAAACCTAGCCTGCCGCGACGGCGGTCAAGGGTCGCGCCGTGGCGCGCGGGGCGAAGGCCTGCGCCAGCCGCACCGCCGCCCGCGCCCGCCCCGCATCCGACCCCGCCGCCCGTCGGGCCGCATCCAGTGCGCGCAAGAGCGGCGCAGGCTCCACCTCCGCCCCGGCCAGAACCGCGCGCACCTCCGCGCCGAGCCGCCCGTCCACCGCCACGCCCAGCGCGCGCTGCAACACCCCGTTCGCCGCCGCAGGCCCCAACTCCGCACAGGTGTCGCGCAGCAGGAAATCGACGCCCGCGTTCCGCGCCACCCCGCCCAGCTTGCCGGAATACCGCCAGACGCTGCGCGCCAGCATCGCTTCCAGGGCGACAAACTCCCCCGCCGCCGCCAGCGCCTGCGCCCGCCCGCGCAACTCCGGTGTCAGCCAGGGCGCAGCGGTCCCGGCCACGCAGATCCGCCCCGCCCGATCCCGCGCGAAGGCGAGATTGACCAGATGCAACGCCATGATCTCTTGCAGTGTCATGCCCGTCCCGACTCGCGTGTTCGCTCTATGTTCTCACCTGCCCCGCGCGCACTCAAGCCCCCTCTGTGCCCGGCGCGCGAAATCACACCGCCCAAACCTCCCCATCACCCTCGGAAATCCCGAATCCGCACCTGCACGGCCCGCCTGCCTCTGGCCATTCCCCGCGAAACCTCGCAGTCTGCTGCCAAATCCACACGAGGATCCCCCATGCGCGACGCTGCCCCCCAGACCATCCGCCTTGCCGACTACACCCCCTACCCGTTCCGCATCGACCATGTGGAGCTGATCTTCAGCCTCGCCCCCACGGCAACCCGGGTACTCTCGACGCTCAAGGTGACACCCCTGCAACCGGGCACGGACATGCGGCTCGACGGCGAGGACCTGCTGCTGATCCGCGCGGCGATCGACGGCGCGCCGGTCTCCGTGACCCCCGACGCCACGGGCCTGACCGTGCCCGCCGCCCTGCTGCCCGATGGCCCCTTCACCTGGGAATGCGAGGTCCAGATCGCGCCGGCCGAGAACACCGCCCTCGAAGGCCTCTACATGTCCAAGGGCATGTATTGCACCCAGTGCGAGGCCGAGGGCTTCCGCAAGATCACCTACTATCCCGACCGCCCGGACGTCATGGCCCCCTTCGACGTGCGCATCCTGGCGGCCGAGGACGGCTCCACCCCGGTGCTGCTGTCCAACGGCAACCCCACCGGCCACGGCCGCTGGACCGACCCCTGGCCCAAACCCGCCTACCTGTTTGCCCTGGTGGCCGGCGACCTCGTGTCGGTGGACGACAGCTTCACCACCCGGTCGGGCCGCGACATCGCGCTCAGGATCTGGGTCCGCCCAGGCGACGAGGGCAAATGCGCCTACGCCATGGATGCGCTCAAACGCTCCATGCGCTGGGACGAAACCGAATACGGCCGCGAATACGACCTCGACATCTTCCAGATCGTCGCCGTGGACGACTTCAACATGGGCGCGATGGAGAACAAGGGGCTGAACATCTTCAACTCCAAATATGTGCTCGCCTCGCCCGAGACCGCCACCGACCGCGACTACGAGCTGATCGAGGGCATCATCGCGCATGAATACTTCCACAACTGGACCGGCAACCGCATCACCTGCCGCGACTGGTTCCAGCTCTGCCTCAAGGAAGGGCTGACCGTCTTCCGGGACCAGCAGTTCTCCGGCGACATGCGCTCCCACGCGGTCAAGCGGATCGACGACGTGCTGATGCTGCGCGCCCGCCAGTTCCGCGAGGATGCAGGCCCGCTGGCCCACCCCGTGCGCCCCGAGGAATATATCGAGATCAACAACTTCTACACCGCCACGGTCTACGAAAAAGGAGCCGAGGTGATCGGCATGCTGCGCACTCTCATCGGGCCGGAGGCGTATCGCAAAGGCTGCGACCTCTATTTCGACCGCCACGATGGGCAGGCCTGCACGATCGAGGACTGGATCGCGGTGTTCGAGGACGCCACGGGGCGCGACCTGAGCCAGTTCAAGCTGTGGTATTCCCAGGCCGGAACTCCGCGCCTCGACGTGGCCGAGGCCTTCTCGGACGGCACCTACACCCTCACCCTGCGGCAAGAAACCCCCGATACCCCCGGCCAGACCGACAAGGCGCCCCAGGTGATCCCGGTCACGGTCGGGCTGCTGGGACGCGACGGGCGCGAACGCGCCCCCTCCACCACGCTGGAGCTGACCGAGCGCACCCAATCCTTCCGCTTCGACGATCTGCCGGAGCGGCCCGTCCCGTCCCTCCTGCGCGGCTTCTCCGCCCCGGTGATCCTGCGCCACGAGGTCAGCCGCGACGACCAGCTCCTGCTGCTGGCCCATGACACCGACCCGTTCAACAAATGGGAGGCCGGGCGCAGCCTGGCCAAATCCACCCTGATCGCCATGGTAACCGAGGACACCGCGCCCTCCGAGGCCTTCCTCGATGCGCTCACCACCGTGGCCGGAGACGGCAGCCTCGATCCCGCCTTCCGGGCGCTGGCCCTGGCGCTGCCGTCCGAAGACGATCTCGCCCAGACCCTCCATGCCAGCGGCGTGACCCCGGACCCCGACGCGATCCACGCCGCGCGCCAATCCCTGACCCGCGCCTTCGCCGCCCATGCCGAGCCGACCCTGTCGGCGCTCTACGACACCATGGCCGTGCCCGGCCCCTATACCCCCGACGCCAAGGCCGCGGGCCGACGCGCCCTGCGCGGCACCGCCCTGCGCCTGCTGTCCGAGCGCGACAATGGCGACCGGGCACGGGCGCAGTTCCTGTCGGCCGACAACATGACCGAACAGCTGGCAGCCTTCTCGGCGCTTTTGATCATCGGCCAGGGCAGCGCCGCCGTGGGCACCTTCTACGAGCAGTGGCACGAGGACCGGCTGGTGATGGACAAGTGGTTCGCGCTACAGGTGTCTCTCGCCCCGCCCGAGAAAGCCGTGCGCGCCTGCAAGGCGCTCGCGGCGCATGCGGATTTCGACTGGAAGAACCCCAATCGTTTTCGCAGCACCCTCGGCGCGCTGACCATGAACGCCGCCGGGTTCCACAATCCCAGCGGCGAGGGCTATGAGTTGCTGGCGGACTGGCTGATCCGGCTCGACCCGGTCAACCCGCAGACCGCCGCGCGCATGACCACCGCCTTCGACAGCTGGCGGCGCTACGACACCAACCGCCAACGGCTGATCAAGATGGAGCTGGAGCGTATTGCAGCGACCCCGGGGCTCTCCCGGGACGTGACCGAAATGGTCGGCCGCATCCTCGCGGCCTGACCCGACCCAGCGGACCGGAGGCCCCATGTCCACCCTGCTCATCACCGGCGCGAGTGCCGGCATCGGGGCCGCCTGTGCCCGGCTGGCCGCACGCCCCGGCCTGCATCTCGCCCTGCACTACAACCGCGACGCCGCCGGGGCGCAGGCCGTGGCCGAGGCGGCCCGCGCCGAGGGGGCCGGGACCACCTGCCTGCAGGCGGATCTGGGCGACCCGGATCAGATCGACGCGCTCTTTGCCCGGCTGGACGCCGACTGCCCGCCCCTGACGGGGCTGATCAACAACGCGGGCATCGTCGATGTCACCGCCCGCGTGGACGAGATGGATGCCGCCCGCCTGAGCCGGATGTTCCAGGTCAATGTCATCGGTGCGATCCTCGTGGCCGGGTCGGCGGTGGGGCGCATGTCCACCCGCCATGGCGGGACCGGCGGCGCGATCGTGAATGTCTCGTCCGCCGCCGCCCGCCTTGGGTCCCCGGGCCAATACGTGGATTATGCCGCCTCCAAGGGCGCGATCGACACCTTCACCCGCGGCCTTGCGCTGGAGGTCGCGGGCGAAGGTCTTCGCGTGAACGCCGTGCGCCCCGGCATCATCGAGACCGGGATCCACGCCAGGGGCGGCCTGCCCGACCGCGCCCGGGATCTCGCGCCCACGGTCCCGCTCGCGCGCCCGGGCACGCCCGAAGAGGTCGCCCGCGCGATCCTCCACCTGCTGTCGGACGAGGCGAGCTACACCACCGGCGCCATCCTCGACATCTCCGGCGGTCGGTGATCCAGCGGCGCGCGCTGCGCGCGCATACCTGCGGCCCATGCCGGGCCGATGCTGAAGGGGGGCGCTGCCCCCGCCGCGCTGCGCGCGTCTCCCCCGGAGTATTTTCGCACAAATGAAGTCAGGGGCGTTGGCGCAGAAACGAGTTAAGATCTCGTGACGGCAACGTACGGTGAACCCCTTGAGAACATGGGACAAAAACCTTCCCCGCGGGGAAGGTTTTCCGCCGCGCAGCGGCGCCGGGCCCAACGCTGGGCAAGGCCCCGCAGGGGGCGCGGGCCGGGGGCGGGAGCGCCACGAATCGTCTTTTTCGGAGAAGCCTCGGTCCGAAGATCAGCTTTCGTAGCGAGTGTTCCCGCGCCGGTTGGTGTCGAGCGGCAGATCCATGTGGAGCGGCTGGTGAGCGCGCTGGGAACAGCTCTGGCGCGGGCACATCTGGCAATTGATCCCGATCTTGCTGAACAGCCCCTTTTCGCTGACCCGGTAGGGCGCGGCATAGCCGATCCGGTCCGCATGGCTCATCTCGCAGCCGAGCGCGACCGCGAGGCGGCGCTCCTGCGTGTCGCGGCTGAAGACCGGGCGATCGGTGGTCCGGCTGATGGTGAAGAAACGTTCCCCGTCGGGAAGCTCCACGAATTGCGGCAGGATCACGCCGGGCGAGGTGAAGGTGTTGTGGATGTTCCAGACCGGGCAGGCCCCGCCATATTCGGCCAGGTGGAACGAGGTCGAGTTGAACCGTTTCGACACATTGCCCGCCTTGTCGATCCGCAGAAAGAAGAACGGCACCCCCTTCGCCCCGTCGCGCTGCAGGGTGGTCAGCCGGTGGCAGACCTGCTCGAACGAGACCGAGAAGGCCGCCGAAATCCGGTCCACGTCGTAGCGTGTCGTCTCGGCCAGCGACAGGATCTCGTCATAGGGCATCAGCAGGGCGGCGGCGAAGTAGTTGGCCAGCTCCACCCGGCAGCGCCCCAGCCCCGAGCCCTCCTGCAGCCCCGCCCCCGCGGTCAGGCTGTCGAACACGTCGGGGAACTCGACCAGGCCCAGGACATGGGCCAGCTGGAAGATGCGGTTGGGATGGTCCAGCGCCTCGGAGATCCGCAGCACCTTGCGGCGTGCATCATAGACCCGCAGGCTGTCTGGCATGTCATGGACACGCTCCAGGGTCACGGTGATCCCGTGCAGGGTGGCGAGCCGCGTCTTGAGGTCGCCATAGATGTCGTCGGGGCGACCCGGCATCTCGGCGCGCACAGCCTCGGCGGCGCATTCCAGCTCGTCGAAATGGTTGCGATGGTTGCGGAAGAAGTCGTGGATGATCGTCTCGGGCGAGGTCGCGGTCAGGTCCGGCAGCACCCCGCTGGAGCCCATGCGCATCACCTTTTCAAGCGTGCTGCGATGGGCCTGGTGGAGCTGCAGCAGCCGCGAGACCAGCTTGGGCGCGTGATCCAGGGCCGCGCGCAACTCGGTCAGGTCCGGGGCGGCATCTGTGAAGACCGGGTCCTGCATGGCATGGCGCAGGTCGGTCAGCTGCGTGGCCGCGTCGTCCTTCACCAGGTCGCGCCAGTCCACGTTGTAGGTCTCGGTCAGCGCCATGAGCATCTGCACCGACAGGCTGCGCTGGTTGTTCTCCAGCAGGTTCACATAGGCCGGCGACACCCCGAGGGCCTGGGCCATCTCGGCCTGGGTCTGTTTGCGTTCCCGCCGCAGGGCCCGGAGCCTGGGCCCCACCAGTGTCTTGCGCATGGCAAACCTTACAAGTTTACAAATTTCCGACCTGTTATTTCGACATATAACATACCAACCCGAAATCCAGTGAAATCTCGTCCCAAGCGCGCCATCTAGTGCCCCACGCCGCAGCCGGGGTCTTCCGGAACACGGCTGACCCAAGGATGTCACCAGGGAGGAACATGATGACACTGAACTTTACCCGCCGCGTCGCACTGACGATCGCAACTGCCGCTGCCACCTCGATCGCGCTGCCCGCCTTCGCAGACGACGACTGGAAGCCGAACAAGCCGATCGAGATGGTGATCATGGCCGGTCAAGGGGGCGGCGCGGACCGTCTCGCGCGTCTGTTCCAGTCGATCATCCAGAAGGAAAACCTCGCCTCCATGCCGGTGCTGCCGGTCAACAAGGGCGGCGGCTCCGGCGCCGAGGCGCTGCGCTACCTCAAGGACAAGGAAGGCGACTCCCATGTCATCATGGCGACGCTGAACAGCTACTACACCACCCCGATCCGCACCGACATCGGTGTCGACATCGAAGAGTTCACCCCGCTGGCACGCATGGCGCTCGACACCTTCGTGCTCTGGGTCAACGCCGACAGCGACATCTACACCCTCGAAGACTACGTGGCGGCGGTGAATGCCTCCGGCGGCGCGTGGAAGATGGGCGGCACCGGCACCGGGCAGGAAGACAGCCTCGTGACCGCGATGCTGGAGAAGGAATTCGGTATCAAGCACACCTATGTGCCCTTCAACGGCGGCGGCACAGTCGCCAAGAACCTGGTGGGCGGGCATATCGACAGCACCGTCAACAACCCGTCCGAGGCGATGGGCTTCTGGCAGGCGGGCAAGGTGCGCCCGATCGCGGCCTTCACGCCCGAGCGCCTGGCCGTCTTCCCGGACGTGCCCACGGCGACCGAACTGGGCCATGAGAGCCTGGTCTACTGGATGCAGCGCTCCTTCGTCGGGCCCAAGGACATGCCGGCAGAGGCCGTGGCCTATTACACCGCCATGTTCGAGGGCCTCGCCCAGACCGAGGAATGGCAGACCTACACCCAGGAGAAGGCCCTGATGGCCGACTTCCTGACCGGGGATGCCCTGCAGGCGTACTTCCTGGAAGAGCGCGACAAGCACGCTGCGATCCTGCAGGAAATGGAAGGCACCGGTTCCTGATCCCCTACGCCGGTCACGAAACGCGGGCCGCATTTCCGGCCCGCGTTTCTCACGAACAGAACAGCTGAATCGAGGGGTTGGGGATGCTGAAAGCCGAGAGCGTCATCGCGATGGGTCTGATGGGCCTGTCTGTCTATTTCATGTACCACGCACTGGTCCTGCCGATCGGCTGGGTCGAATTCGCGGGCCCGGGCGGCGGGGCGTTTCCGTTCTGGCTCTCGGGGATCATGCTGCTGGCGTCGGGGGCGATCCTGATCCGCTCCCTGCGCAGCGCCGCACCATCCGAACCCTTCTTCGACCCCGACACCCGCCGCGCGGTCCTGTCGGTCTGCATCGCCCTGGTGGTCACCATCGCCCTGCTGCCCATCGTCGGCGCCTACGTGGCGATCCCCCTCTTCATGATCTGGTATCTCGCGATCTATGGCGGGCACGGCTGGAAGCTGACGGCGATTCTGTCGGTTTCGGTGCCCACCTTCCTGTTCTTCTTCTTCGAGGTCACGCTCAAGATCCTGCTGCCCAAGGGGATCACAGAGCCACTCTTCATCCCGCTCTACGCGATCTTCTTCTGAAGGCCCCCGGATATGGATATCTTCCCGCTTCTGGCTGAAGGCTTTGCCACATCGCTCTCGCCGCTCAACATCTTCATCGTCCTGATCGGGGTCACGGTCGGGCTCTTCATCGGGGCCATGCCGGGCCTCGGGTCGGTCAACGGGGTCGCCATCGTGCTGCCCCTGACCTTCGTGGTCCCGCCCGCCTCGGCGATCATCCTGCTCTGCGCCATTTACTACGGCGCGATGTACGGGGGCGCGGTCAGCTCGATCCTGCTGGGGATACCCGGCGCGTCCACTGCCGTGGCCACCACCTTCGACGGGCGGCCCATGGCGCAGAAGGGCGAGGCGGGCCTGGCGCTGATCGCGGCGGCCGTGGCGTCCTTCATCGGGGGGACGATCTCGGTCATCCTGTTCACCGCCTTCGCCATCCCACTGGCGGATCTCGCGCTCGCCTTCGGACCAGCGGAGGAATTCGCCCTCGTGCTGCTGGCCTTCACCACCTTCGTGGGGCTGGGCGGCGATGACGCGCTGAAAACCATCGTGATGATCTGCCTTGGCCTCGTGCTCAGCACCGTGGGGCTCGACCTGATCTCGGGCCAGCCGCGGCTGATCTTCGGCGACCTGCCGGGGTTTTATTCGGGCATTTCCTTTCTGGTGCTGGCCATCGGGGTCTACGGGATCGGCGAGATCCTCTATACCATTGAAACCTCGAAGAAATCGCCAACGGTCACGGCGGCCAAGATCACGTTTTCCGAGCTGGGCGCGGGCCTGCGCCGGATGAACAAGCTGTGGAAGACCATGTCCATGGGATCCTTCCTCGGCTTCTTCGTCGGCATGCTGCCCGCCGCCGGGGCCACGCCCGCGGCGCTCATGGCCTACGGGATCGCGCGCACCACGTCGAAGAAGTCCGAGAATTTCGGCAAGGGCGAGATCGAGGGCGTCGCCGCCCCCGAGACCGCGAACAACGCCGCCTCCACCGGATCGCTGCTGCCGATGCTGACGCTGGGCATTCCCGGCTCGCCCACCACGGCGCTGCTGCTCGGGGGCATGGTGATGTGGGGGCTGGTGCCTGGTCCGATGCTGTTCATCGAGCAGCCGGATTTCGTCTGGGGCATGATCTCTTCGCTCTATACGGCCAATGTGGCGGCGGTGCTGATCAACCTGGCACTCATACCACTCTTTGTCTGGGCCTTGCGGATGCCGTTCACGGTGCTCTGCTCGGTGGTCGTGGTGCTCTGCATCGTGGGCGGCTTCGCGCCCTCCCAGAAGATCCACGATGTCTGGCTGATCGCGGCCTTCGGCATCCTGGGCTACATCCTGCGCAAGGCGGATTACCCGCTGGCCCCGCTGGTTCTGGCCCTGGTGCTCGGCCCGCTGATGGAGAAGAGCTTCCGTCAGAGCCTGGTGATGGAGCAGGGCAACGTGTTCGTGTTCGTCGAGCGTCCTCTTTCGGCCACCTTCATGGTGCTGGCCCTGATCTTCTTCCTGCTTCCGCTTTTGAAGTACCTAAAGAAACCGGCTAAGAAGCCCGTGGCGGTCAAGTAACCGCGACACAGTTCGGCCGGACCCGGGGGAGCGGGTCCGCGCCATGCCATCGCAAAAACGACGACAAGACCCAAGGAAAGACGAGGGGAGACCACCATGGCCCAGACAGTCTCTGAGCTGATTGCCACTCATCCGGATGCAGCACCCGCCATCGGCGCCCCGGACCGGGGCTGGCTCGATTATGCCGGGCTGCGCGCCCAGACCGAGGCGACCCGGGCCGCGCTGCATGCCGCCGGTGTCGGGCGCGGCGACCGGGTGGCGATCGTGCTGCCCAACGGGCCGGAGATGGCGTCGGCCTTCGTGACAATCACGCAGGTGGCCACGACCGCGCCGCTGAACCCGGCCTATCGGCAGGAAGAGTATGAATTCTACCTCAGCGACCTGAACGCCAAGGCCATCGTGCTGGCCGAGGGCTATGACGGCCCGGCGCTGGCCGCGGCGCAGACCACGGGCCTGACCGTGCTGCGGCTGTCCTTCGATCCGGCGCGGCCCGCGGGCACCTTCACCCTGACCGCCGAAGCCAGCGCGGGCGAGGCAGATACCGCCGCCCCGGAGGCCGGCGATGTGGCGCTGATCCTGCACACCTCGGGCACCACCTCGCGGCCCAAGATCGTCCCGCTGTTGCAGTCGAACGTGGCGGCCTCGGCGGCCAATATCCGCGCCTCGCTGGACCTGACGGCCGCGGACCGCTGCATGAACGTCATGCCGCTCTTCCATATCCACGGGCTGATCGCAGCCGTGTCCGCGTCGCTCGAGGCGGGCGCGTCGATCTGGTGCACCCCGGGCTTCAACGCGCTTGCGTTCTTCGGCCAGCTCGATGATTGCAAGCCCAGCTGGTACACCGCAGTGCCGACCATGCACCAGGCGATCCTGACCCGGGCGGGCCGCAACGCGGAGATCATCGCGCGCGCGAACCTGCGCTTCCTGCGGTCCTCCTCGGCGTCCTTGCCGCCGCCGGTGATGGCCGAGTTGGAGAAGACCTTCGGCGCGCCGGTGATCGAGGGCTACGGGATGACCGAGGCCGCGCACCAGATGTGCTCCAACCCGCTGGGCTTCGACACGCAGAAGCCCGGCTCCGTCGGCGTGCCCGCCGGTCCACAGGTCCGCATCGCCCACGAGGCCGAGGACCGGCTGATCGACAGTTCCGAGATCGGAGAGGTCGTCATCTCTGGCCCGAACGTCACCCCGGGCTACGAGGGCAACCCGGAGGCCAACGCCAAGAGTTTCTTCGAGGCCGAGGGCGCGCGCTGGTTCCGCACCGGCGACCAGGGGGCGTTCGACGCAGATGGCTACCTGTCCCTGACCGGGCGGCTGAAGGAGATCATCAACCGCGGCGGCGAAAAGGTCAGCCCGCTGGAGGTGGACGCGATCCTGCTGGACCATGCCGAGATCGCGCAGGTCGTCACCTTCGCCCTGCCCCACCCCAAGCTCGGCGAGGAGGTCGCGGCGGCCGTGGTGCTGACCGAAGGGTCCACAATGACCGAGCGCGATATCCGCGATTTCGCCGCCTCGCGGCTTGCGGATTTCAAGGTGCCGCGCAAAGTGGTGATCCTGGACGAGCTGCCCAAGGGCGCCACGGGCAAGATCCAGCGCATCGGCATGGCCGAGAAGCTGGGCCTGATCGAGCAGGCCGCCTGATCTGACCTCTACGCCGGGGGCACCTTCGGGACGCCTCCGGCGGGAGTATTTGTGCACAAAAGAAGAAGGACGCGCGCCGGGGTGCGTGCGTGGGGAAAATCAATGAAAATCTGTGTGTTCGGCGCCGGGGCGATCGGCGGCTATATGGGCGTGAAACTGGCGCAGGCGGGGGCGGATGTGAGCCTCGTGGCGCGCGGCCCGCATCTGGCGGCGATGAAGGCAAACGGGCTGACGCTGATCGAGGAGGGCGACCAGCGCACCAACGTGGCGGTCACCGCGTCGGACAATCCCGAGGATCTGGGGCCGCAGGATTACGTGATCGTCACACTCAAGGCCCATTCGGTCCCGCCCGTGGTGCCGAAGATGCAGCCGCTGATCGGGCCGGACACCACCATCGTTTCTGGCGTGAACGGGGTGCCCTGGTGGTATTTCCACAAGATCGGCACCGAGCTGGAGGGCACGCGGCTGGAGAGTGTCGATCCGGGCAATGCCCAATGGGACGGGTTCGGCCCGGACCGGGTGCTGGGCTGCGTGGTCTATCCGGCCGCCGAGGTGATCGAGCCGGGGGTGATCAACCATATCGAGGGCAACCGGTTCTCGCTGGGCGAGCCCGACGGGTCGAAATCCGAACGCGCCATGGCGCTCTCGAAGGCGCTCTCGGCGGCGGGGCTGAAGGCGCCTGTGCGCCCGCGCCTGCGCGACGAGATCTGGGTGAAGCTCTGGGGGAACCTGTCGTTCAACCCAATCTCGGCGCTGACTCATGCCACGCTCGACGTGCTGTGCACCGACCCGGGCACCCGCGCCGTGGCACGCGGCATGATGCTGGAGGCGCAGGAGATCGCGGAAAAGCTGGGCGTGAAGTTCCCCATCGACGTGGAGAAGCGCATCGATGGCGGCGCCGCCGTGGGGGCGCACCGCACGTCGATGTGGCAGGACCTTGACCAGGGGCGGCCGATGGAGATCGACGCGCTGGTGGGCTCGGTCCAGGAGTTGGGCCGTCTGACCGACACGCCCACGCCGACCATCGACACGGTGCTGGCGCTGGTGGCCCTGCGCGGCAGGACCGCCGGGCTCTACTGACGCCGGGGCTCAGCAGCAGGGAAACTTGATCCGGCTCAGCACCTCGGCCTGGGCCGGGTTGGGCCGGAGCCTGCAGAGCAGTCGTCATACCCAGCCGGTCATGGCGCGTCCCGTTGCGCACTGCGCCGGGTGGCGACGATTTCCGCCAGGATCGACAGGGCGATTTCCTCGGGCGTGATCGCCTTGATGTCGAGCCCCGCGGGGGCCTTCACCCGGTCCAGCGCCTCCGGCGGCACCCCGTCCGCCGCCAGCCGGGAGCGCAGGGTGGCGAATTTCCGGCGCGAGCCGACGAAGGCGACATAAGCCCCGCCCGCCGACAGGGCCGCGCGCAGGGCCGCCTCGTCCCCCTTGCCTTGGGTCGCCACCACCAGAAACCGGGCCGCGTCAGCGCAGGTGTCGAAAGCGTAGCTGTCGGACAGGCGCACGCCCGCCGGGGCATCGGCCGCCGCGAGGCCCGGCGCGGCGAGCGCCAGGTCGAAATCGAACCCGGCCCCGAGCCGCGCGAGCGCTTGCGCCACCGGGCCGCCGCCGCAGATCTGCAGCACCGGGCGGGGCAGAACCGGTTCGATGAACACATCCATCGACCCCTTGGACGGGCAGCCGTTGCGGGCAAAGCGGATGCCTGCGCGCTCCTCCCCCGGGGCGACGCCTTCGGCCTCCAGCACCTCTTCGGGGCGCAGGGACAGAAAGCGCGTCGCGCCATCGGCCACGGCCTCCCGCGCGGCGCGGCCCACGGCGGCGCGGATGCACCCACCCCCGACCCAGCCCGCGAGGATCTCGCCCTCGGCGGAGATCAGCGCCTTGGCCCCGGGTTTGGCCGAGGTCGCCTCCAGCGTGCGCACCACGGTCGCCACGGCAAAGGCGCGGCCTTCGGCGCGCAGCGCCTCCATGTCGCGGTCCAACGGGTCCATCACACCCCTCCCAATTCGGTTTCCAGTGCGGCGAGATCCGCCAAGGTCGCGGCCGGGTGGAACAGGTCGAGATGGGGCATCGCCGCCGCCATCGCACCCGCCACCGGTGCGTAGTCTTTCCATGATTTCAGCGGGTTGAGCCAGATCACCTTGCACCCCCGTTTTTTCAGCCGGGCCAGGGCCGCCCCGGTATCGCCCGCCTCGGCGGTGTCGTAGCCATCCGACAGGATCAGCACCACCGTGCGCCCGTCGACGAAGCGGCGGGCATAGGTGGCGGCGAACTGCTCCAGCGCCGCGCCGATTTTCGAGCCGCCCCCGAACCCGTCCGCAAGCAGGCTCAGCCGGTTGAGCGCCCGGATCGGGTCGTCATCGCGCAGGGCCTGGGTGATGCGCACGAGCCGCGTGTGAAAGAGATACGCATCCGAGGCCGGATCGGCCCGCATCAGCCCCGCAAGGAAGGCGAGGAACACGCGGGCATAGAGGGTCATGGAGCCGGAGACATCGCAAAGTGCCACGATCTTCACTGGCCGGTCGGGGCGGTGGCGGCGCGCCAGCCGCAGGGGCTCGCCCCCGGTGGCCAGGGCCCGGCGCAGGGTGCGGCGCATGTCGACCCCCTGCCCCTTCGCGGCGGCCTTGCGGCGGCGGGAGCGGCGGTCGCGCAGGGCCCGGCCCAGACTTTCGGCCACCTTCTCGGCGGCGCGGATATCGGCGGCCGAGACCACGTCGCGCAGGTCTTTCTTCATCAGGTTCGCCACGGCGTAGGCGACGAGCTTGCCCTCGCCATCCGCGCCCGCCTCGCCGTCGCCCCCATCGGGGCTTTCGGCCTGTCCGCGCCCGCCCTGAGAGGCGCCCTCGGCCAGCTCGGACGAGCTGTTCTCGGGCGTCGGGACCGCCGGGCTCGGGACAGCCCTGGTGCGCACGCGCCCGCCATTGAGCCAATAGGCATCGAAGAGGGCGTCGAACTGCGCGGCTTCGGCCTGGCTGCCCGCGCAGAC